>JAEWKR010000014.1 GCA_023457715.1 Verrucomicrobiota bacterium | reverse complement strand
GGCTGAAGCCGGCGCTACGACGGAATCACCGTAGCGCCGGCTTCAGCCGGTACCCTCCCACCCCAAACCACGGGCTTCACGACAGGTTCGTCGGGTCCACGTCCAGCACCTGCGACACGTCGTCGGGAAAGATGAAACCCGCGCGCAGCGTCATCAGCTCGGGCACAATCTTGCTGACCGCGTGGGTGAAGTACCACAGCTGCCACCGGTACTCGTCCTTGATCTTCTCGATGGGGCACGCGGAGGGCCCGCGCAATTCGACCCGATTCCCCAGCTTCCGCTCCACCTCACGCGCCCATTGCTCCGCCACGAACTTCAGCTTCTCGGGATTGGGTCCGCGAAACAAATGATGAATCAAGTGCCGGTACGGGGGATACTGGAAGTCCTTCCGCAGCTTCAGCTCCGCGGCGGCGAAACCCGGGAAGTCCGCGTGGCGCGAAAACTGGATTGCATCCGCCTGGGGCGTGAAGGTCTGCACGATGACCTCCCCGGCGCGGTCGCCGCGACCGGCCCGCCCCGCGACCTGGACCAGCAGCTGGAACGTGCGCTCGTTGGCCCGAAAGTCAGGCACGTGCATGGAGATGTCGGCATCCACCAGCCCCACCAGCGTGACATTCGGAAAGTCGAGGCCCTTGGCGATCATCTGCGTCCCCACCAGGATGTCGATCCGGCCTGCCCGGAACTCCGCCAGCACCTCCCGGAACCGGTTCTTCCGGCTCATCGTATCCGTGTCCATGCGTTCCACGCGCGCCTTGGGCAGCACCCGCCGCACCGCCTCCTCCACCCGCTGCGTGCCGAGCCCGCGCCAGCGGATGTCGGGGGCGCGACACTGCGGGCAGACCAGCGGCGCCGTCTTCTGCTCTCCGCAGAGATGGCATCGGACGGTCTCGTCGGTGCGATGGTAGGTCAGCGCGATGCTGCAGTGCGGACATTCCTCCACGTGCCCGCACTGCTTGCATTGCATCGACGACGAATAGCCGCGCCGGTTGATGAAAAGAATGGTCTGCTCCCGGCGCTCGAAGCGCTCGAACATCGCCCGCACCAACTTGCCGGACAAGGCGGGCAGACTCCGTTGTTTCGCGGCCTCGATGCGGAGGTCCACGATGTCGATGTGCGGCAGTTGCCGGGAGTCGATCCGCTGCGTGAGCTGGAGCAGCTTGTACTTGCCGGTCTCCGCGTTGACGAAGCTTTCCAGCGAGGGCGTGGCCGTGCCGAGGAGGGCCACCGCGCCGGCCAGCTTGGCGCGCATCACCGCCACGTCGCGGCCATGGTACCGGGGCGTTTCATCCTGCTTGTACGCCGGTTCGTGCTCTTCATCGACCACGATGAGCCGCAGGTTGTGCACGGGAGCGAAGATGGCGGACCGCGCGCCCACCACGATTTTCGCCTCCCCCGTCGCCAGCGCGAGCCAGCCGTCGAGCCGCTCCCCTTCGCTCAAATGACTGTGCCAGACCACGCAGCGATGGTCGGGCGCGATGGCCTCGAGGCGGGACCGGAGCCGCGCCACGGTCTGGGGCGTCAGCGCGACTTCCGGCACGAGGAAAACCACGCCGCCGCCGGCCTTCAGCGTTTCATCGATCGCGCGCAGGTAGACCTCGGTCTTGCCGGAACCGGTCACGCCAAACAGCAGCGACACCCCGAACTCCCCGGTGCCCAGACTGTCCCGCACCGCCTCGAACGCGCGCTGCTGTTCCGGATTCAACGCATGCGGTTGCGCGGCCACGAGTTCGCCGGCTTCGCGATCGTCCGCGTACGCCACGCGCTCGATCCGCCGGGACTCCTCGCGGACCACGCCCCGCTTGACGAGACCGGCGGCCACCGCCGGTCCGGCCTTGAGCCGGTCGAGGACCAGCGACTTTGGCACCGGCTTGAACTGCTCACTCAGGAAACGGTACAGCCTCGCCTGCTGCGGCGCCCTCCCTTCGAGCGCGGCGAGTTCCGCCGGTGCCAGCCGCACCGCGATCGACAGCTGCTTCTCGTGTTTCAGGGCGGCGCCGCGCCGGACCGCCGCGGGAATCATGCCTTCGATGACCGCATCGATCCCGCAGGCGTAGTAAGTCGCCATCCAGCGGGCCAGGCGGAGCAGTTCCCCGGTCAGGGCCGGAAAGGGGTACACCACCTGGGTGACGGCCTTCAACCGCTCGATCGGAAACTCCTTCGGCGCACCGATCTCCCCCACGATGCCCAGGCGCAGCGCATGCCCCACGGGAACCCGCACCAGCGTCCCGAGCCCCACCTCCGCTTCGAGCCGCGCCGGGACCTGATAATGCAGGACCTTGTCGAAGCCGGCGAGAGGGTGGACGCCCACGATCATCCGCCGATCGAGTGCAGGGGGCCCCACGGGGGCAAATCGAATCTGGCGCGCTGCGCGCGGCACGAACCGGTTGACATGCTGCGCCGCGGGGAAAACATTTTGCGCGTGAGCATCCCGGCCGCCCGTGAAAAATTCAGAACGTTCCTGACCCAGAAAGGTCTCCGGGCCACCAACCAGCGCCTCGCCATTTTCGACGCCGCCTTCGCCCAGGGCGAACACTTCACCGCTGAACAGCTGCTGGACTATGCACGTGCGATCGACGACTCCGTCTCGCGCGCGACCGTCTACCGCACCCTCCCGATCATGACCGAGAGCGCCCTGTTGCGTGAGGTCGACATCGGCTCCGGGGAAAAATTCTACCGCCCGAACCGCGAGGGCCTCGGCGCCCAGGTGGCGCAGGTCGTGTGCGTCGACTGCGACAAGATCTTCGAGATCAGCGCCCCTTTCATGGAATGGTACGGCAGCACGGTTTCATCGAAGCTCGGACTCACCCCCGTCTCGCAACGGCTCCAGGTGAGCGCGCAATGCAATGCCTTCCGTCAGACCGGGTCCTGCCCGCGGCGCGGTTGATGGCCATGCCCAAACGCTCCAACTACGACCCTCAGTTCGAGATCGGGTTTTACGAATCGGTGCTGCGGCGCCAGCGCAACTACACGACGGTCATTGAACTGCTCGCCGGTCTGTACACCAAGCAGGGGCGTCTCGCCGACGGACTGCGGATGGACCGGCGGTTGGTGAAACTGCAGCCGGAAAACGCCACCGCGCATTACAACCTCGCCTGCAGCCTCGCGCTGACCAAACGCAACGGCGCCGCCCTCCGCGCCCTCCGCCAGGCCGTCGAACTCGGCTACCGCGACGCCGATTGGATGCAGCAGGACCCCGACCTCGACACGCTCAAGGATCAGCCGGAATTCCTGAACCTGCTGGAGCAGCTGAAACCGCAAAGCTAGCGCAGCGCGCTGCGCGCGCGGTTTCGGGTTTTGGGTTTTGGGTTTCGGGTGTGAGATGGGCGGTCGTCTCGCTGGCGCTCCCCGCTACGCTGGCCGGATTGCCGTAGCGTAGGCGTCCCGCCTGCGCACTCAGCGGGTCCGTAGTTCCCCCAGCTCGCCTCATTTCAGCCCGAACAACTGCTGTAGCACGGTATCCAGGTCCTTGGCGGTGTGCCACTGGCCGCGGCGCGACACGACCAGCGTTTTGGAACGCTCGCGCCGTTCCAACGCCGCATCCACCCACGTGACGATGGGCTTCTCCCGCGCCAGCCCCGCGACTTCCATCGCGGTGAGCGGCGTCCATGCGAAAGGCAGGCCCGTCCAACCGAAGGTGATCTCCCACCCGGCCACCGGTCCCATGGGCAACGGCCGGGTCAGCAACGACGGGTAACGGCGGATGAAGTCAGGCGACTGGTGCGTGGCAATCCGCAGCCGGACCGCGGGCGGCACGTTGCGGAACACGTCCGCCATCGTGCGAACGCGGCCCTGTCTCCAACCGTCGAATACCCACAGCGGATCGACGCCCATCAGGTTCATGCCATTCCACACGCCCTGCTCGTTGCGGCTCCCGAACTTCCGCCGATCGTACCAACGCTGGAAGTTCTGCGTGACCATGAGCCCCAGCTCGAAATGGAGGTGCGCGCGCTCGCGCGGGAAAGGTTTGTCCGCGCTGTTGCCCATGACCCCGAGGACGTGGCCGCGCCGCACGGTCGAGCCCGGGCGCACGTCGGGCGCCACTCGCGCCAGGTGGGCATACAACGTGTAGACCGCCGGGCTGTGGTCGGGGTGCTCCAGCACGAGGTAGCGGCCATAGCTGCTTTCGCCCGGGTTGCGCGCGACGTGCCGCACCACGCCATCCAGCGCCGCGCGAATCTCGTCCAACGGCTGACCGCGCCGGTCCCGCGCTTCACTGCGGATGTCCAGCCCTTCGTGGAACTGCTGACCGGCGCTGCGCACCCCGCCGAACGTCCCGGACTCCGGATCGCCCGAACCGGCATGTTGGGCAAACGCCTCGAACGACTTTCCCCGCATCCAGGCGGTGCCAGACGTCGGCCAGGTGAGTTCGAGCGGCACGTCGGCCGCCAGCAGCACCGCAGGGAAGAGATAGGCGCTGCGGACCAGCAGCCGGAAAAGCAGGGGGAGGAAACTCATGGGGAACGGGTGAGGGCGGCTTGGAGGCGGGCAACGAGATCCGGCAGGCGATCCTCCGGCAGTTCGACGAAGAGCGTGATCCGTCCCGTCGCCTCCACCGACCGCACGCGCGCGGCGCCCAGCGCTTTGCCCTCGACGACGAGCACCAGTCGGCCGGGATCGCGAACCGCAATGAACTCCCGCACTGCGGGCAGCGCGCGCGCCGTCAGCTGCACCTCCACCGCGGTCCCCAGTTCGAGCGGCGCCACCGCGACCTGAGCGACGCCACGCGCGTCGACCAAAGCCGCCGCGGCGCACACAATCGGCACCCCGCTCATGGGCAGTTCCCAGGTGACGGTCTCCGTCGCCGTCCGATCCGACTCGGCGTACAGGCCCACGACGGTGGATTCGAACGCCCCGCCGACCGGCGGAACGGCGGCCACCCGGGGACTTCGTTCCCCTGCCGGTGCGGCGGGCGTCCGAACGTGCCGACAGCCCCCGGCCATGAACAGAAGCAGCCCGCAAATCGCCACGCCAGCGGGCTGAAGCATCGCCCTCCTCCCAGCCAGCACGGCCGTCATGCCGCCGCACCGCATGCCGCGAATGCCTCCATGACCTCCGCCCCAATGGCGTCCGCCACCAGCCGGCCCCGGTCCGTCAGTCGGACCGTCGTTCCTTCGACCCTCGCGAGTTCACCCGCGACCAGCCGCTGCACGAGTTCCTCGACCGCCACCCACGGCGCGGCCGGCGAGCGTTGCCGCCAATACGCCACGTCGACGCCCTCGTTCATGCGCAGGCCGAAAATCAACGCGTCCTCGGCGAGCTGGACGGGCGTCAGTTCGACCCGGTCCTCGGTGACGCGTTCGCCCCGCCCCACCCCTTCCAGCCACGCGTCGAGATCGGCAATATTCCCCCCCCGCACGCCCTGGTGCTGGGACGCGGCGGACGGGCCCAGCCCCACCCACGACGCCATGCGCCAGGTATTCAGATTGTGACGACACACATGACCCGGCCGCGCGAAATTGGAGACTTCGTACTGCGCGTACCCCAGCTCCGCCAGGCGCGCCCAGGTGGTGCGATACAACGCCGCCTCATGCTCGGGATCCAGCTTCACCCGGCCCTGGGAAAGCTTCACCCATAGCTTCGTATCCTCCTCGAAGGTGAGGCAGTAGGTCGACAGGTGGTCGGGCTCCAGCGCCACCGCGGCGTCGATGTCCGCCAGCCATTCCTGCTCCGTCTGGCCCGGGAGGGCAAACATCAGGTCGAGGTTGACGCTGGGGAAGCCGGCGCGGCGGATCCGCTCGTAGGCCCGGTGAATCTGTTCGAGGGAGTGGTTGCGGCCGAGCGCATCGAGCAAGGCCGGTTGGAAGCTCTGCACCCCCATCGAGATCCGCGTTACTCCCGCCTCACGGAGCGCGGCGAGCCGCGCGTCGGTGACCGAGCCCGGAGCCAGCTCCACGGTCCATTCCGCCGGAGTGCCGCCGCAGCATTCGCGGACGATCCCGGCCAGACGGGTGAGATCGGGTGCCGCCAGCAACCCCGGCGTGCCGCCCCCCCAGAAGACCGTGCTGACCGGCTGGTTCCAGCGCACCAGCGCCGCCTCGGTCCGCACACCTTCAAGGAACCTTCGCGCTCCCTCCGCCGTCGGAGTCGTCTGATAGAACGCACAGAAGTCGCAGGTGGAGGCGCAGAAGGGCACGTGCACGTAGAGGCCCAGGGGCGCGTCCACCCCGTCAGCTTTAGCTTGCTCTGATTGTCCGCCGATCATTACTAAACCCGCTTATTGCGCCCGGTATTCACTCGTAAACCAATGACCACCCGCATTTCTCCCGCGAGAAAATTCCTCTCTTGTTTAGCCGCTGCGATCGGTGTCGCGCTGCTGCCGGGCTGCCAGACGGTTAGGCTCACCAATCTGACGCCGCCGGGCCTGGATGAAAACCCCTCCCAGATCTACACGTTCACCCTGCGCGCCACCCCGACCACGAACACCGTGACCCCGGGCAGCATCTCGCCGAACATCATTCTCGACGGCAAGAGCTACCCGCTCCGGAAAAGCGCGCTCGGTCAGGACCTGTACGAATTCGAATATCAGCTTCCCGCCGGCCGCGAGGTGGTGCCGTACTACTTCCTGGTCAACTACACGGTCGACGGCAACAACGTCCGCCTTCCGGGCGAGGCTTACACCGCCCTGCAGCACGCCTCCATCATCCGCCGCAAGGTGCTCTCGCTCGAGGCGAATCGCGCGCCGGTCGGCGCCCGGGTGAGCGTGCTCGGCCGCGGCTTCACCCCTTCCGACGTGATTCTCGTCGACGGCCAGCCGACGCGCACCGCCTTCGAATCGTCGACGTCGCTGAGCTTTTACGTCCCCGCGCTCACGCCGAACAAGAACTACCTGGTCTCGCTGCAGAGCCCGCACGGCAGCTCCCCCGTCGGCACGTTCCGCATCGACGGCGGCAGTGTTTCGATCTCGCCGCTGTCCCTGAACCTGCGGTCCGGCGAGCGTGACTCGCTCACCTTCAGCATTCCCAATCCGGCGCCCGCGGGCGGCACGCTGCTCGATGTCACCACCGACATTCCGGACAGCATCATCATGCCGGAAGTGATCGTGCCGCAGGGCCAGACCAGTGTCTCGGTCACGGTCGAGGGCGGCAAACCCGGCACGGGCAGCCTCTACCTCAAGGGCTTCGGCTCCGGGGAGGTCACGATCCCCGTCACGATCACCGGCCGCTGAGCGCCCGCTCGTCCCCTTTCCGAGGCGCGGCCACCAAGCCGCGCCTTTTTTCGTACCCACAACCCGGAGGCGAGGAGCAGCCGGCCCAGAGCCGCTGCGCATGCCGGGGACCCGGGCCGCAATCAGCCTTGCAGGGCTCGGATCATGACCTCGTCCGTGGCGCGGACGGCCAGATAGTTGGGCCCCAGGAAATCCTCGTGTTCATAGCGGTACTCGCGGAATTCCACGTGATCCGGGTAGATCTTGCCCACCATCATGCCGAACTCCCGAAACAGCGTGTAATAATCAGCCAGCAACCAGCGCGTGTGGATGTTGACGACGTTGTATTCCACCTGCACCACGCGCACCGCGCCGGCGTGCAGCATGCCTTTGAATCCCCGCAGCACCTGCGGCTCGAACCCCTCCACGTCCACTTTCAGCAGATCGATTTTCTGCACGCCACGCGCCGCGCAATATTCGTCACCCGTCACGACGGGACAACGGATGGATTGTTCGTCAAAACTTCCCCCGTGCAACCCGCCGACTGCGGACGCCAGGTCCCCCCGCTCCGGCGCGTAGTGGAAGGTCAATTCGCCGGACGTTTCTCCAAGGCCGAGATTTTCCAGCGTGACGTTGCCCAGTCCCTGACAGGCCTGCGCGAGCCGGCGATGGATTGCCGGCACGACTTCGAACGATACCACCCGGGAGAAGTGCCCCGCTGCCCGGGTCGTCCACTCCCCCACGTTCGCTCCGACGTCAAACGCGGTCGCTCCCGGCCCGCTGGCCTTCGCCACCGCGGCGATAACCAGCGCCTCGCCATTGCAGCCGATCTCATAATTGACGTTCTCGGAGGCCAGGTACAACTGGCGCGCCACGCGGGCGATTCGCCGCATCGCCCCACTCCGCCGGTGATTTGCCACGTAACGCAGGATGCTCTGGCGGAAAGGCAACGACACGTCCGCAGACTGTCGCGCCCGGCCAGCGTCGTCAACGTTGGGGCACTTACTTCCGCAGGAACACCACCACCGGCCGATGGTCGCTGGCTTCGTTGACGCCGGGACCGTCGTGGATCGTGCCGTCGCCGAGCACGTCGGGGCGCACCGCGGGCGACGCGAGCACGTAGTCGATCCGGGAATACGTGTCCTCGCGCGCGTAATGATACGTCCAGGATTCCTTCCGGGAATCGAAGGCCGGGACCGGGTCGCAGACCCGCTGATTCCCGCGCTTCTGGAGGAGTCTGAGCGCCCGGCTCGTCTTCACATCGTTCAAATCGCCGAGAATCAGGAACCGGGCCTGGGATGGATCGGGAAACTGTTTCAGCACGGCGTCCCGCACGGCCGCCGCCTCCCCGGCCCGTTGTTCCCGCGCCTCCGGGTCGTCCTTTCGCTCGGTCCGGCGGCTCTTGAGATGGAGACCGAAGAGAGCCACCGGGCCGCGCGAGGTCTCCAATTCCACGTGCAAGACACCACGCTTCACCGGTTCGAGCTTGCGTTGATAGCGGTGCGTGGGCGCCAGGGTTTGCGTCCGCCGCAGGGGCACGCGCGACAGGAGCGCCACGTGACGCTCGCGGTCAGCTCCCACGGCCAGGAAGCGATGCGGGTAGTCCAGCCCTTCCGCCGCCAGGTCGCGCTGCAGTTCCTCGAGGTACTCCGCCGGACCCATCTCCTGCAGCACGAGGACGTCGGCATCTATCGCCCGGAGGACCTGCCGCAGTGCCTGTTTTTCCTCGTCGGGCTTGGGGTAGCTCGGCCGGAATCCGTCCGCCGTCATCCGATTCGCCGGTCCGTAGTTTTGGATATTATACGTCGCGATCGTGAGCGCGTCGGGCCGTCCCGCCCAGACGGGCAGCACGCACGCCAGCAGCAGTGACCAGCCGACAAGCCGCAGACGCTTCATGGTGACGCCAAGACAGAACCAGGCAGAAGGACTAACCACGAATGGACCCGAATTGACACGAATCTCGAACTCATCCGCCGAAGTTTTGCCATCTCCGATTACGGCTCAGTGAACGGAAAAGCGGCCCTCGAAAGCCATTGCTCCATTCGTGTTCATTCGTGTCCAGTCGTGGTTCAATGGCATTGTTCCGAGTTAGGCGGCGAGCAGCGCGCGCTCGCGCTCCACGATCGTCGGATGCGAGTGATAGAACGCGCTGAAGAGCGGATGCGGGGTCAGGTTGGTGAGATTCTTCTGCGCCAGCTTGCGCAGCGCCCCGATCATCGGGCCCGCGCTGCCCATCGCGTCGCGGGCGAACGCATCGGCCTGGTACTCATAGCGCCGCATCAGCAGGTGAGTGAGCGGACTGAACCAGAAGGTCACCAGCCCGCTCAGCAGCCCAAACAGCAGGAAGGAAGGGGCGATGGCGCCGGTCGGGAACCCGAAGGACGGGTTGAACCAGGAGCTCCCCGCGAGCCAGGCGACGACGGCGAAGCCGACGCAGAGCGAGACCGCGGACATGGCAATCATCTTGGGAATATGGCCCCGGCGGTAATGCCCGATCTCGTGCGCCAGCACCGCCTCCAGCTCCTCCGGCGTCAGCTGCGCCACCAGCGTATCGAAAAGCACGATGCGCCGGAAGCGTCCGAACCCGGTGAAGTACGCGTTCGAGTGGCCGGAACGCTTCGAACCGTCGATCACCTCGATGGTCTTCGCCTTGAAGCCCGTGCGATCGCCGAGGGCCAGCAACCGGTCGCGCAGTTCGCCCTCGGGCAGCGGAGTCAGCTTGTTGAACAGCGGCAGAATCAGCTTCGGATACAGCACGAGCATGAGCAGCTGGAAGCCGAACAGCAGCGCAAAGCCCCACAGCCACCAGGAGGGACCCACCCATTTGACCAGCGCCAGCAGCGCCCAGAGCAACGGAAACCCGATGGCGAATGCCAGGATGGCGCCCTTGATCCGGTCGGTCACCCACAGGGCCGGCGTACTCTTGTTGAAGCCAAAGCGCTGTTCGATCCGGAACTGCTCCCACCACTCGAACGGCAGCGAGGGGATGGAAAGGAGGGCCCCGGCCAGCAGAATAAAAAGGGCCTGGGTCCACAGCGCCCCGGAGGCTCCCCAGGACGTCACCGCCACGTAAAGGGGTGGGAGGATCCCTCCGAACAGCACGAGGGCCAGAACCAGGGTGTCGAAAATCTCGGTCACGGCCCCGAAACGCGATTTTTCGAGGGTGTACGCCACCGACTTACGGTAGGTGGCATCGTCCATCACCGCCGAGGCGGCAGCGGGCGGGGATTTCGCATGACGCCTGACCTCGGCGCGGTTCATCGCGGCCAGAACGAGGTCAGTGACGAGCCGCAAGGCCATGAGCAGGCCCACAATCCAGACGACGGATGGCATGCGCCCCACTGCAAGGGTTTCCCGCGATGCCGCGAGCCCAAACTCAACCGAGGGCGCGCCCCATCATCCACTTAGCCGGACCTTTGCACTTAGCCGCGTCCCGAGGGCAGCGAGATCCGCGATGGACGCGAAATGAACGCGAAGCGGCCCCGGCCTGACCGTACCTGACGTGCCACCGGGGAAGGGGCGAAACGCAGGGGGAGCGGCCCTGCATCCCCTTCTCTTCGCGGGCAGTTGCGTTCATCTGTGGAGGTTTCCCGGGCCTGTATCCACTTGGACGCCGGAAAGATGGTTTGAAATGCCGGCGGGTGACCGCAACGTTGTGGGTCCTGTGGAAGCCAAGGACGCTCAACCCTCGTTCGAAGAAGCACTCGAGAAGCTCGAAGCCATCGTGGAATCGATGGAGTCGGGCGCCGTGCCTCTGGCCGAATTGCTGGCCAAGTTCGAGGAGGGCACGCGCCTGCTGAAGCAATGCGAGACCCGTCTGAAGGATGCGGAGCTCAAGATCGAGCAGCTGAAGAAGCAGAAGGACGGTTCGCTGACCCTGGAAAAATTTGAGACTGAGCGCGAAGTCTGAGTTCCCCCGCGCCCCCACCCGCCCATAAATGAACGAACCCGCCAATTCCACGGCCCGGTTGCTTGATTCCATCCAAAGCCCGGCCGATGTCCGGGCGTTGCCCGCGGCGAAGCTGCCGCAACTGGCACAGGAAATCCGAGACGAGCTGATCGCCGTCACGTCCCGCAATGGCGGTCACGTGGGCCCCAATCTGGGCGTCGTCGAACTGACGATCGCGCTGCACCGGGTGTTCGAGACGCCTGCCGACCAGTTCGTGTTCGATGTCGCGCACCAGGGCTACGTGCACAAGCTGCTGACGGGGCGCGGCGGCGAGTTTTTCCGCCAGTTGCGCCAGACCGGCGGCGCGAGCGGCTTCCTGTACCGCAGCGAGAGCCAGCACGACGCTTTCGGCGCCGGTCATGCCGGCACCGCGCTGTCCGCCGCGCTGGGGATGGCCACGGCCCGCGACCTTCGGGGCAGCGGCGAGCATGTGGTGGCCGTCTGCGGCGACGCGGCGTTCACGTGTGGCGTCACGCTCGAGGCGTTGAACAACGTCGTCAGCTGCACCAAGCGGTTGATCGTCGTGCTGAACGACAATGAGTGGTCGATCGCGAAGAACGTCGGGGCGATCGCGAAGTACCTCAACCGCATCAGCACCAGCACGACGTACAACAAGCTCCACCACGACGTGGAGGCGTTCTTCAAGAGCTTCCCCAAGGGCGTCGAGATGAACCGGCTGTACCAGCGCTGGAAGCGGGAGACGAAGGACTTCATCGTCGAATCGTCGCTGTTCGAGAAATTCGGCCTGCGCTACCTCGGGCCGGTCGACGGCCACAATCTCGAGGCGCTGCAGAAGAACCTGGAGTTCGCCAAACAGTGCGACGTGCCGGTGCTGATCCATGTCCTGACGAAGAAGGGCAAGGGCCTGGAGGCCGCGCTCGCGCACCCCGAGAAGTTTCATGGCGCCGCGCCCTACGATCCGGTCACGGGCGAGAACAAGAAGGGCAGCCCGACCGCCGCGCCCAACTACCAGGACGTGTTCGGTCAGGCGCTCGCGCGGTTCGCCCACACGGACCCGAAGATCGTCGGGATCACGGGCGCCATGCCCGCCGGCACCGGTCTCCACCATCTCGCGACCGCCGTGCCCGGACAGTTTTTCGACGTCGGGATTGCGGAAGAGCATGCCGTGCTTTTCGCCGCCGGCATGGCCACCAAGGGCCTGCGTCCGGTATGCGCGATCTACTCCACCTTTCTCCAGCGCGCCTACGACCAGGTCATCCATGACGTGGCGCTGCAAAACCTCCCCGTGACGTTCTGCATGGACCGCGCGGGGCTGTCGCCGAACGACGGTCCGACGCACCACGGGCTTTTCGACCTCTCGTATCTCCGCTGCGTGCCGAACGTGGTGGTGATGCAGCCCAAGGATGAGGACGAACTGGTGGACATGCTGCACACCAGCCTGCAGCTCCCGAATGCGGGGTTCATCCGTTACCCTCGCGGCGCCGGCCTGGGGGTGCGGATCAAGGACCAGCCCGCGCTCATTCCGGTGGGACACGCCGAGGTGCTGCGCGAAGGTTCGAACATCATGATCTGGGCGCTGGGCAACATGGTGCAGGATGCGCTGACGCTCGCGGAGCGGCTCTCCGCCGAGGAGAATCTCTCGGTGGGCGTCGTCAACGCGCGCTTCGTGAAGCCGCTCGACCGCGCCCTGCTGCTCAGCCACGCCGCCTGTATCCCGCTGCTGGTGACGATGGAAGACCACGTCCTTTCCGGCGGCTTCGGCAGCGCGGTCCTGGAAGCGCTCCAGGACGCGGACTGCGCCACCGCCGTCGAGCGCATCGGCTGGCCGGACAAGTTCATCGAGCACGGCACCAGCGTGGAAGTGCTGCGGGCCGCCTACGGCCTCTCCCCGGACGACATCCACCGCCGCGTCCGCGACCGCTGGCGCAATCTTCGCGCCGAGCACGTCGAAGCCGACGTTTAGGCAGTAATCTTTCTCTTTCTCTTAATCTTTCTCTTTCTCTCCTGCCGTGGTTGGGGCGCCGGACCTCGGAGATCCCAAGCCGCGAAACCGGAGAATGAGAAAGATTACGAGAAAGAGAAAGATTGGTGGCGCGATGTAGCGGGGAGCGCCAGCGAGACGATCAGGGATACCCCACCGCCCTGCACTTGACGCCGGGCAGCCCGATGGTTCTCCTAGGCGGCGCTGCTCCCTGCGGGCGTAGTATATCGGCTATTATGTGTGCTTCCCAAGCATGAGAGGCGGGTTCGACTCCCGCCGCCCGCACCAGCCTTCGCTCTGCTCGTAGAACTCGCAGAGGCTACGGCTGGCAGGCCAGCCTCCGCAACGTCCCCCTCGTCCGCCGACAGAAGCGAAGGCTGCCCGCCGTAGGCTTGGCGAAGGAGGGCCAAGCGAGCGAGAATCCCACCGGCCATGCATTACGTCTACATCCTCGAATCGGCCAGCGAGCCGGCCGAGAAGTATGTCGGCCGGACCGACGATCTGCGTGGTCGGTTGTCGGATCACAACGCAGGCAAGTCTCCGCATACTGCCAAGCATCGTCCGTGGAATCTCGTGTGCTATCACGCGTTCGCCGATGAACGGATTGCCGTGGCATTCGAGGCATACCTGAAATCAGGCTCCGGTCGCGAGTTCCGGCGGCGACATTTTCGTGCCTGACACGGCTGACAGGCCAGCGATCGAATGACCCCGCGCACGACGACTGGAGCGAACGCTGCTGCAACCCTCCTCACCGGTACTCACGCCGGCCTTCGAGCGCGCTTTTGAGCGTCGTCGAGTCGGCGTACAGGACGCCGCCGCCGCTCGGCAGTCCGAAGCCGATGCGGCTGACATTTACCTGTCGCCCGGCAGGGAGGTGCTGGGTGATGTAATGGCAGGTCGCCTCGCCTTCGACGTCGTTGGACAAGGCAAGGATCAACTCCTCGATCGGCTCCGCATCCAGACGGCCGCGCAGCGAATCGAGGTTCAGGTGTTCGGGGGCCACGCCCTGAATCGGCGAGAGCTTTCCATGCAGGACGTGATACGTGCCGCGAAACGCGCCGCTGCGCTCGATCGCGACCAGATCCGGGACGTGCTCCACGACGCAGACGTGAGTCGCGTCCCGCCGGGCATCGGTGCAAATTTCACATTGCTCGGCTTCCGCGAGGTTGCCGCAGCGGGCACAACGGCGAACCGCCGTCGCGGCCTCCTCCAAAGCTTCGACCAGGGCGCGCAGACGGGCCGGCTTTTCCACCAGCAGGTGCAGCGCGATCCGCTCGGCCGAACGATAGCCCAACCCCGGCAACTGCTTCAAATGCTTCTGCAGCTTCTCGAATGCCGGGGTCATCTCGACTGAACCAACCCGAGATTAACCACGAATGGACACGAAGCGACACGAAGCGGCCACGCCTACGGCGAAAGCAAGGCTGTTTCTGTCGCTGTCTTGTTCGTGTGAATTCGTGTCCATTCGTGGTTCTTCTGATCTGGCCGTCCGGTTCAGAACATGCCCGGCATCTGGAACGAACCGGTGACCTTCTGCATCTCGGCTTCGTTGTACTCCTTCGCCTGCTTCGAAGCGTCCTGGATCGCGGCGAGCACAGTGTCGGCGACGAGCTTGGCGTCCTCCTTCAAAAACTCAGGGTCCAGCGCGAGGCCGAGGAATTTGCCGCTGCCGTTGATCTTAACTTTCACGGCGCCGCCACCCTGGGTGACCTCGAACTCCTTCGCCTCCATCTGGGCTTGGAGCGCTTCGATCCCGCGCTGCATTTTCTGCGCCTGTTTCATTAATTTTCCGAGTCCGGCCATAGGAAGGGGGAGTGAAAGGGAGAGTGAAAAGTGAAGGTGGGAAAGCGTGCGCAGGGGGCGCGAAAGGGAAAGGGGAAAGTGAAGCCTAACCGCCCGCCAGGACCGCGGCGTAGCCTTCGCGAAACGTCGGGTAACGGGGTTGCCAGCCGCAATCGCGCTTCAGGCGAGTGTTGAGGACGATGCGGTCGGGCGTCATCCGCTGGCGGCGACCGGCCGGGATACCACTGAAAGCGGGCGCCGGCACTCCCAGGCGGGCGGCCAGCCACGCCACGACCTCCGCTTTCAGCGCGGCGCCGTCGTCGGCGACATTGAACACCGCGACGGTCTCCCGGATCGTCTCGCGCCTGGCAGCTACGGCCCAGAGGGCGGCCACGATGTCGTCCAGGTGGATGAGGTTCAGGTGGACCTCGCCGCGACCGGCGACTGCGCCTTGTTTCACCTGCTCCACCAGATGGGTCCGCGACGGGCCATAGATGCCCGCCAGCCGAAGAATCACTTTCTGGGCACACGCGCCGGAAGGGAAGCCCCCAATAACCTCCTCCGTCGCCGCCAGAATGCCGGCGGACGATTCCTCCGCGCTCGAGGCAATGGGCGCGTCTTCCGACACGGCGGCCCCCCCACCCTGCGGGTACACCGACGTGCTGCTCGTATAGACAAACAGCCCGCTGCCGGCCCCGGGGCCCCGAAGCCAGGTATCGACGGATCGCATCCCGTCCAGGTACGCGTGTCGATAGCCCTCCAGGCCGGCACCCCCGCCAGCCACGCAGTTGAGCACCACAGCCGGCGCGGCGGGTGCCAACCGGTGCCAGTCGTAGCTGGCGAGGTCGGCCACGATCGTTTCCGCGCCTCGTTCGCGTAGTGCGGCCGCAGTGCCGGGATTTCGGGTCAGCGCCACCACGCGATATCCCCGCTGCAGCGCCGTCTCCACCACCGTGCGTCCGACGTACCCGCAACCCAGCACGAGCAAGGTTCCGCTTGAAAAAGCGGCAGGATGGGACGCATTCATGCTCCCACCTCATCCCATGGCCACCGTACTCGCAATCCTGGCGGAAGGGTTTGAAGAAATTGAAGCCGTCACCCCGGTGGACCTGCTGCGCCGCGCGGGGGCGGAGGTGACGACGGCCGCACTGGTCAGCATGCATGTCACCGGCCGTTGCGGCATCACGCTCCACGCCGACACGACGCTCGAGGCGCTGGGCGACCGGATGTTCGACTGCCTTTTCCTGCCCGGCGGGCCGGGCGTGGCCCGGCTGCGCGCGGACCCGCGCGTGGCTACACTCGTCCGGCGGCACGCCGAACAGCAGAAATGGGTGGCGGCGATCTGTGCCGCCCCGACCGTGCTCAACGATCTGGGCCTCCTTACAAACCGCCGCTACACCGCGCACGCGTCGGTCGGCACCGAGCTGCCGAACATCCTGGCGGACGAGCGCGTGGTGCAAGACGGTCGCATCATCACCTCCCGGGGAGCCGGGACAGCCGTCGATCTTGGCCTCTTTTTGGTGGAAATCCTCTACTCGCGCGAAAGGTCGGCCGAAATTGGCCGATCCATCGAGGCATAGTCCCGATCCCTCGGGAAATTCCCGACTTGGTCTTTGACCGGGTCGGGGCAAAAACCCCAACTTTCCACCGCTGTGGGCACGCGCTCCGTCCCTCGTTTGGTTACTTCGTGTCGAAGTGACGGGGCGAAGCCTGCGCGCACGTCGGCCCACTCGCAACCATGTGCGGCATAGCTGGTTTCGTTAGCCATTCCGCCCCCGGGAAGGCCCGCGAGGCGGCCGTCGGCCGGATGTGTCACGCCATGGAGCACCGCGGGCCTGATGACGAGGGCTTCGTGTCCTCCGGCGCGGCGACCCTGGGCAATCGCCGGCTCGCCATTTTCGACCCGGCCAACGGGCGGCAGCCCATGGTCTCGCCGGACGGCCGCTGGTCGCTCGTGTTCAATGGCGCAATCTACAACTTCAAGGAGCTCCGCGCGGAGCTGACCGGGCGTCACGGCTGGCGGTTCCGGACCGACTGCGACACCGAAGTCCTCCTGGCCGCGGTCGCGGTCTGGGGCGCGGGCGCGCAGGCGCGGCTGCGGGGCATGTACGCCTTCGCCGCGTGGGACCGGGACGAAGCCTCGTTGCTGCTGGCGCGGGACGCCTTCGGGATCAAGCCCCTGTATCTGTATCAGCACGGCGGTGACCTGTTGTTCGCCTCCGAGCTGAACGCACTGCTCGCCTCGGGCGCGGTGCCCCGCGTGATCGACCCGGCGGCGGTGGCGGATTACCTGGCCTGGTTCGCCGTGCCGGCGCCGCGAACCATCTATCGCGACGTGATCAGCCTGCGGCCGGGGGAACAAGCCGTCTTCAAGGCGGGAGCGCTCACCGTGACGCGCGCGTGGGCCTTCACGGGAATACCCGACGCCCCCCCGGCGACGAGCGCGGCGGATTTCAGCCGCCAGCTGCGGGCCCGCCTGGAAGACACGATCCGCGCCCATCTCGTCGCGGATGTCCCGGTGGGCGCGTTTCTCTCCGGCGGTCTCGATTCGTCGGCCGTCGTCGGCCTGATGACGCGCGCGACCGGGCGTCCCCTGCGCACCTTCTGCATCAGTTTCGAGGAGCCAGGTTACAGCGAGGGCGAGGTCGCGCTCGAAGCCGCCCGGCATTTTGGAGCCATCCATCACAACGAGATCCTGACCGGGGGCCGCGTGGCGGCGGACCTCGACCGGCTCCTCGGTTCCTTTGACCAGCCTTCGGGCGACGGCATCAACACGTATTATGCGAGCCAGACCGCGCGGGCCGGGGGCGTGACGGTGGCGCTGTCGGGCCTGGGCGGCGATGAACTCTTTGGAGGGTATCCGTCGTTTCGTGACACCCCGCGGCTGGCGCGGCTGCTGCCGGCCTGGCGGCTCCTGCCGGAGGGCGTCCGCGCCCGCGTGCTCGACCGGCTGGAGGTGGGAGATACCCGCCGGCGCAAGCTGGCGGACATGCTGCAGCACGCTGCCTCCATGGATGAAGTGGGCGCGATGCAACGGCGGGTGTTCTCCCTCGGCCGGCAGCGTCAGCTCCTGCACCCCGACGCCCTCACCGCCGCCGGAGGAATCGACCCGTTCCACCCGGAACTCGCCTGGCTCGTCCGGCAACTCGGCGCCGCTTCGGCCTTCGACCGGGTGAGTGCCTGGGAGTTGCGCACCTACATGGCCGACGTGCTGCTGCGCGACAGCGACGTCATGAGCATGCGCCATTCGCTCGAGTTGCGTGTGCCCTTCGTCGACCGGCCGCTGATCGAATGGCTCTGGCGTCAGCCGCGCCGGACGCGCGAGCACAAGGCGGCCCTGTACGACGCCGTCGCCGACCTGCTGCCGCCGGGCCTGGCGCACCGCCGCAAGCGCGGCTTCACCCTGCCCTTCGCCCGGTGGATGAAGCAGGAACTGCGGCCCTTCCTCGAGGACACTTTTGCGCCTGGCAACCTCGAGCGCAGCGGACTTTTTGCACCGATGGAGGTCTCCTCCCTCTGGCGAGGCTTCCTGGAACACAACGACACCCGTGAATGGTCGCGGCTGTGGAGCCTCGCCGTACTGGTCAACTTCGCGAACCGCCAGCCCAGCCTTTCCACTGCGCGGCCGGCGCCGCCCGCGGTGACCGTCACACCGTCCCGCCCCTTCCGCCGCGCCCTGCTGATGGCACCGGAAATCTACGCCTCCGAGGGCGGGATCCCGCGCATCCTGCAGTCGTACCTCAAGGCGCTGGCGCTGCAGCCCGGCCTGGAAGGGCTGCGACTGCTCGCCTTGAACGATCCGCCCGCCGACGTTCAGACGGGGTTGAAACGTGACGGGCTGGCCGCGGAACTGTCGCATGGCTGCTCGCGGGGCAAGGTCACCTTCGTTCGGCGTGCGCTGGAGTACGCCCGGGACTGCGACGTGGTCGTGTGCGGTCATATTGCCCAGCTGCCGGTGGCCTGGCTGGCCCGGCAGCTGAATCCCAGGCTGCGGTACTATCTCATCGCCCACGGCATCGAGGTCTGGCGGCCGTTCTCGGCCCCGGAAAAAACCGCGCTGCGCGGGGCGGAACGCGTTCTCTGCGTCAGCGATTACACCCGTCGCGTCCTGCTCGGTCACTGTCCTTTGCGCGAAGGCCAGGCCGTGGTGCTTCACAATGCGCTCGACCCGGTGTTTCCGATCGGTCCGGGAAGGCCGCTGGCGGAGTGCCCGCCGGTCATCCTGGTGGTGACGCGCATCACGTGGGCCGACCGGTACAAAGGCGTCGAGCACATGATCCAGGCGATGCCCGCGATCCTGGCTGAGATTCCAGACGCCCGCCTCCGGCTGGTCGGCCGGGGCGACGACGTCCCGCGGCTGCAGGCCATGGTCCAGGAACTCGGCATCCAGGCGGCGGTGGACTTCATGGGCTACGTGGACGACGACCAATTGAAGGAGGAGATGCGCTCGTGCCGCCTCTTTGCCCTCCCGAGCCGGAAGGAAGGCTTCGGCCTGGTCTTCCTCGAAGCCATGGCCCACGGCCGCCCCTGCCTCGGCGCCAACGCCGGCGGCGTCCCGGAAGTGATAACGCCGGAGAGCGGGATGCTGGTGGAATATGGGGACGTCGACGCGATCGCGAAAGCTTCGGTGAGCGCGCTCGGGCGGGACTGGAACCAAACCGAGATTCTGGATCGCGCCCGCACGTTTTCGTTCGAAGCCTTCTGCGCGAGACTCTCAAATCATCTGACACGATGACGCCCCCCCTTTCCGCCGCATCGGAACCGACCCTTGTGCTCGAGGCTGGGCGCGCTTCGCGCCATTACTGGCGCGACCTCTGGCGTTACCGCGGGCTGTTGTATTTCCTCGCGTGGCGGGACATCAAGGTTCGGTACAAGCAGGCGGTGCTGGGCGCGGCGTGGGCTTTGTTTCAACCGCTCGTGACCATGGTCATGTTCACGTTTGTTTTCGGACGCCTGGCGAACATGCCGGCGGGCGGCGTACCCTATCCCCTGCTGGTCCTCGCGGGGCTGCTACCCTGGCAACTCTTTGCCTCCTCCTTCTCCGGCGCGGGCGCCAGCCTGGTCTCAAACTCGCACCTCGTCGCGAAGGTATATTTTCCCCGCCTCGTCGTCCCGCTGTCCGCGCTGGCCGTCGCGCTGGTGGATTTCCTCACCGCGATGGGCTTGTATGCCGTCGTCAGCACCTGGTTTGGCGTGTATCCGACCTGGCGCGTGGTCTTCATTCCCGTTTTCGTCGTCCTGGCATTGTTGATTGCGTTCGGCACCGGCCTGTGGATCGCGGCCCTGACCGTACGCTACCGGGATTTCCGCTTCATATCACCTTTCCTGCTCCAGGTTGGCGTCTTTGCCACTCCGGTCGGCTTTCGCGCGGACACGCTGCCCAACTGGCGCGAGATCCTCGCGCTCAATCCGCTGACGGGCGTGATCGAAGGGTTTCGCTGGTGCCTCCTGGGTGACACCTTCACGCTGCACATCGACACGCTGGCCACCTCGGTGGCCGCCGCACTCGTCCTGGTGGCCGGCGGGGTATGGTATTTCCGATCCACGGAGCGCACGTTCGCCGACATCATCTGATCATCATGGGACAGGACATTGTCATCGACGTCAGCGGCATTGGGAAGAAGTACCGGTTGGGCGCCACGCGCCACGAGACGCTTCGCGACCGCCTGGCCCATGCGTTGAGCCGGTTCGGTTCCCGTTCCCCGGCTCCTCAACTTCGCGACTACTGGGCGCTGCGCGACCTGTCCTTCTCCGTGCGCCGGGGCGACGTCGTCGGCATTATCGGACGCAATGGCGCGGGTAAATCGACCCTGCTCAAGATTCTGTCACGCATCACCGATCCCACCACCGGCCGTATCGGGATCACGGGGCGGGTGGCCAGCCTCCTGGAGGTCGGCACCGGCTTCCATCCCGAACTGACCGGCCGTGAAAACGTGTTCCTGAACGGCGCCCTGCTTGGCATGGGGCGATCGGAGATTCGCGCCAAATTTGACGAGATCGTGGCCTTCGCCGAGGTCGATCAGTTCATCGACACGGCAGTGAAGCATTATTCCAGCGGGATGTACGTCCGGCTGGCGTTTGCGGTGGCGGCGCATCTCGAACCCGAAATTCTCATCGTGGACGAGGTGCTCGCCGTCGGTGACGCGGCCTTCCAACGCAAATGTCTCGGCAAAATGCGCGAAGTGGCCCGCGGTCACGGTCGGACGGTGCTGTTTGTGAGCCACCAGATGACGGTCGTCCGTCAGCTCTGCAATGTCGGCCTGTTATTGCACAAAGGGCAGCTGTCCGCGCACGGTCCGATGAGTGAGGTGGCCGGCAAGTACGAAGGCTCTTTCGCCGATGCCCAGCAACTGCGCTACACGCGTCCCGCCGACAAGCCGAAGTCTGCGGCGTGGATCGATTCCATCGAGCTGGCGGGCGAGACGGTCGAAGGAGTGACCCAGTTCAAACCCCGGTCACCCATCACCCTGCGAATCCAGTGCACCCTCATCCGCGCGGTGCCGGCGTTCCAACTGGCGGTGCGCGTCTCCGCCCTCGGTGGCCAGGCGGTGTTCACGACCACCAATGGCGACGGTCGCTGCGAGATTCCACGGATGGAAGCGGGCACCTACCAGATGCAGGTGGAGCTGCCTGGGCTCCTTGCCCCCGGCGCGTACAAGCTCACCATTGCCGCGCTGGAGCCGAATCGGGAGGCGTTCGATCTGGTCGAGGAAGCGCTGGGCTTCGAGGTCGACCGCGTCGGGTCACTCGAAGGCGAACTGCGCGACAATCGCCAGGGGCTGATCGAGCCGGTGCTGACCTGGAACGTCCAGCTTCTGAACCATGCCTAACCGCGCCTACGTTGCCTGGGTCTCCCGCTGGCTGCCGAGACGGTCGCGCTCGCTCGAGATCCGGCGTCTCGGGTGGCTCGCCGCGAGGCTCCGCCGGCACTACGATGCGTATCCGGGCGACGTGGACACGGTGCTGCACGGGTTCCCGGCCGTCATCAACGCGGGCAACCCCTATCCGTTTCTCGTCGAACGCTTCCCGCTCTTCAACCGGGCGCTGGTGGATCTCGTTCGCGCGGTGTCGGTCGCGAGGAAGCGTCCGCTGACTCTCGTCGATGTCGGGGCGGCGATCGGCGACACCGTGCTGCTGGTCCAAAGCCAGGCTCCTCGCGCGCTCGGGGAAATCCACTGCATCGAACCGGCCGCGCGTTTCATCAAGATCCTGCGGGCCAACACCGCCCGGTTCGCCGGCGTCCACCTGCACGAACAGCTCGTCACGCGCGACGGCCGGCCCATCCGCGCGCTGGTGCACAATCACGCCGGTACGGCCACGGCCACCGGTGAAGCGTGGGTTCCCTCCACCACGCTGGATCAGCTGCTGCTCCCGTCGGCAAAGGCGGTGGATGTGCTGAAAATCGACATCGACGGTTCGGACGGAGAGGCCCTGGCAGGAGCGGCGGGCATCCTGCGCCGCGACCAACCCGGCGTGATTTTCGAGTGGCATCCCATCCTGGCGCGGCAGGCCGGAAACGATCCGTTTGCGGCCTTCGCCACCTTGCGCGAGGCGGGGTACGAACGGCTGCTGTGGTTTCGCAATGACGGGCCGTTTTCCCATTTCTCCACGCCCGACGACCCGGAGATTCGCCGGTGGGAAAAGTACCTCGTCCGCATGCAGCCGTTCGGAGACCCGCACTTCGACATCGTCGCCCTGCCGCCGTCATTGGCACATCTGGCGGAAACGGTCGCCTCCCAGGGAGTGCTGCCTGCCATCCCGTGAAGCCAAGCGCGCCGAAGTCTTTGTCGACCGAGTTCGTACACGCCTTCGCCCGACTGACGCGCCTGCCCTCGCCGCACCGTCCGGCCGCGTCGTTGAGCGCCGCGGCCAATGTGCTGGTCGTGAAACTCGACGCGATCGGCGACTTCGTGCTGTGCACCCCTTTTCTACGCCAGCTCCGGCTGGCCGCCCCGACGGCACGCATTCACGTGGTCACCGGGCCCGCCACCGCGCCGCTGGCCGCCGCGTGCCCCTGGGTGGACGCACACGCGGTGTACACGCCGGTACCGACGCCGCGTCGCCTCGGTCGGCTCCGCTCCGTGCTCGACGCGCGGCGCCTGATCCGCTCCGCGTTCCCCGGCGTGCGCTTCGATCATGCCTTCGTACCGCGGCGGGGTCCTGACCTGGGGGGCGCCGGCGTCCTGGCGCGGGTTTCGGGTGCAACCAGGACGCTTGGCTTTGCCGCCTCGGGCACCGCCGCTCTTCTCGACCACGCGGTGGATGTGCCGGACGACTGCCATGAAGCTGAGGCGAATCTCGCGTTGCTTCGCGCGGCCGGGGCTCCCACCGCACCGCCGGTGCTCGAGTTCCATTGCCCGCCAGCCGAAGCCCGAACCGTACAGGCCCGGCTGGCCCGCGAGCAGTTGCAGGCGCGTGGGTACATTGTCCTCGGGGTCGGCGCCTCGCTTCCGCACAAGGTCTGGCCCGCCGAACGCTTCCTCGCCCTCGCCGCCGCGATCAAGGTCGCACACGGCCTGCCCTGCATCGCCATCGGCGACGCCGCCGATGCGGGCCGCTTTCCACCGTCGGCCCAATCCTGGCACAATTGGGCCGGCAGCCTCTCGATCGCGCAGTCGTGGGCGCTGCTCAAGACCGCGGCCCTCTTCGTCGGCAACGACTCGGCCGGCGTTCATCTCGCCGCCGCCGCCGGGTGCCCCTGCGTGGTCGTGTCCTGGGACCACGCCGAAGCCGACCCTGCCGACGTCAACGCGCACCCTCGCTTCGCGCCGCATGGCGTGCCGCATCGAACCGTGCACGCGCCCAAGGGCGGTCCACGCGCGGCCGAAGCGGTGCCGCTGGAGGCGGTGGTTCAAGGCGTCGAGCACCTGGTACACGCCACCACTCCGAGGGTCCCCCATCCGTGACTGGTCCCGGCACACTGCTGTTTTTCTCCAGCACCGTTCCCATCCCCGAGGGCGGCAGTTTCGTCATTTTCCGTCGCCATTTCCTGCCGCTCGTGGAGGCGGGGGCGCAGCTCAGCGTTTTCTCCAACTGGGGCGCGCCGGCAGGGACGCCCGTCTATTGGCGGCACGTGGTGCTCAAGTTGCGCCGCTGGTACTGGCCGCCTCACCTGCCCTCCTTCCTCACCACAGTTCGGCTCCGGAGCTGGCTGGCCGCCGGTGAACTTGCGCGCCGCGGCGATCTCGAGGGACCGGGCCCGCGCATCGTCCTGACGAATCTGTGGGATCCACAGGCCCTCATCGCACGCGCGGTGGCCGAACGCTATCGCCTGCCGCTCGGTGTGTTTGTCCACGACGACGAACTGCGGTGGCGCAGCGGCAGCGAACCGGTCCGCTTCATGCGGTGGAAACGCAATCGCGTGCTCGACGGTGCGCACCAGATCTGGTCCGTGTCGAACCGGCTGACCGGGACGTTTTCGGCGGCGCAACAGCGCCGCACCCGACTGCTTCGTCCCATTCCGGGAAGCGCGTTCCGCGCTGCCCGCGCCCCCACGTTCCGTCCCGGCCTTCACGTCGGCTATGCAGGCAAGGTGTATCCACGGCTCGAACCGGTGCTGGAGGCGCTGGCTGAACAACTCCGCCGCCGGGGCGGTCAGCTGACCGTGATCGGCCGCAGCTGGTCTTCAGCCACCGGCGCCGGACCGGTCGCCTTCCAGACGCCCTTCGCCACCCCCGAGCAGGCCATGCAATGGCTGCGGGAAAATTGCAGCGCGCTTGTCGTGGCGCATCCCGCGCCGGAACCTGCTGCCGATCCCGCGTGGCACATGCTCGACACCAGTTTCCCCAGCAAGCTTCCGGAATTCGTGCAGCTCGGCCTCCCCCTGATCCTGCTGGCCCCGGCGGATTCAGAATTTGGCGACTGGTGCCGCGCCCAATCGGCGGTGCCCTGGTTTGCGTCAGCGGCGGATCCCGCGCTGGGCGTTTACCTCGAATCGCTCGGCGAACACGTCGGCTGGGAACGCGCGGCCTCCGGCACCCGCCAGCTCGCCGCCACCCAGTTCGATCCCGAACAGATCCAGGCGACCTTCCTCTCGGACTTGTCCCGCCTGAGTGCCTCCAGCCCCGCATGACCATGCATCCCCCCGTCTCCGATTCCCGCCGCGACCTGGGCCGTTTTGGTGTCTTCCTCCTTCGTGGCATGGCGCCCCGCACGGCGTGGTGGCTTGCCCATCGCGGCGCCCTTCGACGCCACGACTATCGCGGCGTGCCCTTCGCGGTGCTCGAATCCGCCTGGCGTGCCGATCCCAGCTGGGTTGACCTCGATATCCGCGATGGCCGGGTGCATTCCCGGACCCTGGGGATGGACCTGGTGGCCCACGATCCCGTCGCTGCCGACTACCGTGCGGTGTGCGCCCTGCGCACGAAAGGCTTCACGGTGGAACGTCAGGCTGACGGCTTGCGGCTGCGTCACGCGCGTTGGACTTTCAGCCTGCGGAACGCGGAGCACCTGAACATGGCGCGCGAAATCTTCATCGACGAATGCTATGCTCTCTCCACCTCGCGCCCGGCGGTGGTGATCGACATCGGCGCCAACATCGGACTCGCGAGCCTTTATTTCGCGGCTCAGCCGCGCGTCGAGCGCGTCTACTCGTTCGAGCCCTTTCCGGCGACGTATGCCCTCTTGGAGGGCAATGTGGCGGCGAACCCGGAACTCGCCCGCAAGATCGCGCTGGCGGCGATCGGACTGGCGGACAAGGACGCAACCCTCGCCGTGGACTACGATCCGGCGTGGAGCGGCAGCATGTCCACGACTGGGGTCGGCGCCTGGCGCCCCCGGTCCGGCGGGGCGACGGAGTCGACCACGATTCGTCTCGAACCGGCCTCTCGGCATGTCGCCTCCATCCGCAGCCGGCATCCGGGAGTTCCGCTGGTGGCCAAGATTGACTGCGAGGGCAGCGAATACCCCATCCTCCAGGAACTCGACCAAACCGGCCTGCTCCCCTCGCTGGACGTGGTGTTGATGGAATGGCATCAGCGTCAGCCGGACGAACTGCTGCAGCGCCTTGAGCGTCACGGTTTCATGGCGCAGGCGCGGCCGCTCGCTCCCGACCGGACGCTCGGCCTGATCACAGCCTGGCGGGCACCGTATTCATCGTGAGCGTTCGCCTGCAGAAGCTCGTTGCCGCCGTCCGCGACCGGGCGTGGGCGCGCACGCGTCCGTCCATTCCCGCGTTGTTTTATGCCAACGGCGGGATTGGCGACGAGCTGATGCTCACCGCGATCGCGCGGGCGGCGCGCCTGCAGGGAAAACCCTTTCATGTGCTGACGAACCTCCCGGAGCTTTGGCGGGACAATCGCGACCCGCTTTCCGTGCAGAGCGACGTCGCGCGCTGGTTTTACGCGCGCACCCGCGGGTGGATCAAGACCCCCATCACCCATCTCGCCTACGAAACGACCCGCCACGGACGCCACATCGCGCAGCAGATGGCGGATCACGTGCAGGTGACCCTGCCCCCGGGCTGGCAGCCCCAGGTGCCGGCGATCAAGCGTGGTGCGCGGGTACCGGGACGCGTGGTGCTGCAGAACTCCTGCCGTGGCGCCCGTTATGCGTGTACGACCAAGGAATGGTCCTACCAGAAATGGCAGGAACTGGCCGGCGGGCTCGCCGGCCGCGAACTCATCCAGATCGGCACCCCGAGCGACCCGGTGATCCAGGGCGCGCGGGATTTGCGTGGCCGCACGTCGCTGTACGAGGCGGGAGAACTGATCGCGACCTCGGCCGTTTTCGTCGGGCTTGAATCCGGGCTGATGCATCTCGCGGCCGCCGTGGGCACCCCGGCCGTGATCGTTTACGGGGGAAGGACCCTCCCCACGCAAACCGGGTATCCCTTTCATCATCACGTCACGCGCACGCCTGAGTGCGCGGGCTGCGGCCTGAGCGACGGCTGCCCCTACGCGCTGAAGTGCCTCGCTGACATCAGCGTCGCCGAGGTGCTCGAGCGCGTTCAGCGTGTCCTGCAGCCCTCGCCCGCCACCGCCTGAGCATGTCCGTACCGGTCACACTCCTGGTTCCCTGCCATAACGCCGCGGAGTTTCTCCCTCGGTTCTTCGCGTCGCTGCAGGAAAGCACGCGGCCCTTTGCCGAGGTCATCTGCTGTGACGATGGCAGCCACGACGACACGATCGACGTTGCCCGACGCCTCGGCGCCCGCGTCCTGCAGAACGAGCGCAACTGTGGCGTGGCCGTGACCCGCAACCGGCTCGCCCTCGCGGCCGAGACGGAGTGGTTTCATTTCCACGACGCGGACGACCTGCTCGGGCGGCAGTATCTGGAGCGCTTGCTGCCGCTGACCGCAGCGGCCGATGTTGTCACCTGCGATGCCGACTGGCTCGACGAGCGCTCCCGGGAATTGGTGCTGCCCTGGCGATACGATCCGGCGGCGATGGAGGCGGAGGCCACGGCGCACCTTCTGACCCATCCGATGAGTCTGAACAACAGCCTGATCCGACGCTCCACCTGGCTCGCGGTTGGCGGCTGCGATGAGTCGATGCGGATGTGGGAGGATGCCGACGTGCACGTCCGCATGGCCGCCCACGGTGCACGGTTCCGGCACCTGGCCGAAGTGCACTCGTATGCGTTGCGGCGTGAAACGAGCTTCAGCCATGATTATCGCCGCAGCTGGAATCAGCGGCTGGCGGCCCTGGAACGCTATGTGACCCTGCTTCCCCCGGAGACCCGGCGCGCCCAGCTGGAAGCCATCGAGCAAGCCGCGGCGGAATTGGTCCGGCACCGCGACCTCCCGGCCGCGCGGCGCGCGATCGCGCTTGCAGCCTCCCTCGGTGGGGGGTTGCCTCGTACGCGCAATCCGGTGGTCAACGCCTGCCGGAAAATGCTCGGTCCCTTGACGGCGTTGCGGCTGCAAACGTGGATGAGGACCCGCCTGGCGCGATGAGCTCATTTCTTCGAACCCTTGGGTATCGCCTTCGCCTGGCGTGGCTGCGACGCTGGCACAGCTCACATGGGGTCGCGATCGGAGAAGACGTTCGCATCGCTCGAGGTGTGGTTTTCACAGAGGGCGTGAGCCAGCACGGCCAAGCGGGGACAATCCGGGTCGGTAACGCATGCGAGATCGGCCAGGGAGCCATCTGCCACGCTTACGGAGGGAGGATCGATGTGTCACCGCACGTATTCGTGGGGCCATACTCGGTAATCTACGGCCACGGCGGCGTGACGATCGGCGACCACACGCTGGTCTCCATGCATTGCCGGATTCTCTCTTCCAACCACACTGTGCCCTCTGCCGGCGTCAACATCCGCGACCAGCCCGATATTCTGCGGCCGACGACGATCGGGCGGGATGTGTGGCTCGGCGCCGGCGTGACGGTGCTCGGGGGCGTGAACATCGGCGACGGATGCGTGGTGGGCGCCGGGGCAGTGGTCGCCCACGATCTTCCTGCCAACACGATCGCCATCGGGGTGCCTGCCCGCGTGGTCCGATCCCGCGACGGCAGCCCGCAGAGACTTCCATGACGAAAAACGAGGATCGGATCATCTTAGGCGTCGGAGGATACTTGGGCCACGATGCGAACGCGGCGCTGCTGGTCGACGGCGCGCTGATCGCGGCAGCCCAAGAGGAACGATTCACCCGGATCAAGCACGACGGCGCCTTTCCGACCCACGCCATTCTGGACTGCCTGCACCGAGCCGGGCTGAAACCTGACGACGTCGATGTCTGCGTGTTTGGTGAGAAGCCCGTTCAGACGGTCCTCTTCGATCGAGTGGGTGAACCGGGCAATGGCTTCACCCGTGCCCTGGGCCGATGGCTGCCGGAACGTTGGGGTGGCCTCCATGTGCATCAGGCCCGCGCGATGCTGCCGCGCGCACGGTTCCATTACGCGTGGCACCATCTCTCTCACGTAGCGGGCGCTTATCACACCTCCCGGTTTCCCCGGGCCGCCTTTCTGTGTGTGGACGGCAAAGGAGAAGATTATTGCGCAAGCCTTGGTACCATCGATCAGGACTCGCTCCTTTTGCATTCCGAGCAGCCATACGAAAACGGTCTCGGCCTGCTCTACACCCTGGTGACCCACCACCTCGGCTTCGACTCGTTCGGCTCGGAATACAAGGTGATGGGGCTCGCACCCTACGGGCGGCCTCGCTTTGTGGATCGCCTCAGCTCCCTGTTCATTACCGACGATGACGGCGGCTTCCGGCTGCGCCACCCGGTGAAGTTCAAGACTCCGTCGATGCTAGCCGCCGTGCGACTGGTTACGGAGGCGACGGGGATCCCGGCGCGAGCGAAAGCCGACCCGGTACGCGCCGAGCATGTGGATCTCGCGGCCACGTTGCAGCACGTATTCGAAACCGAGGTACTGAAGATGGCCGCCTTCGCCCGACGGGAAACCGGCGAGAAGCACCTCATCTTTTGCGGGGGATGTGCACAGAATTGCGTCGCGGCCGGGCGGTTGCGCGCCGCGGGATTGTTCGACGCCGTCTTCAACTCGCCCGTGGGCGGAGACATGGGCAGCGGCCTCGGGGCCGCTCTGCTGTACGCGCGCAGTACGCACCGCGGCACTCCGTTGCGGATCGACGCAAAGGGCTTCTACCTGGGTTCAGAGCCCGGTCCGGTGCCAGAGGTGGCGCGGCCCTGGCAGGTGCCGTATTCCGGAGCCTTGCACGACTACATCGCTCGTCAGATTGCCGCGGGGAAAACGGTGGGGTGGGTCCGCGGCCGGATGGAACTGGGCGCCCGCGCCCTCGGTGCGCGCTCGGTGCTCGCCGATCCTCGCGCGCCGGGCATGCAGTCCCGATTGAATCTCGCCGTGAAGTTCCGCGAGTCTTTCCGGCCATTCGCACCCGCCATCCTGGCCGAGAAGGTGGGTGACTGGTTCGACTGTACCGCCGAGTCGGACTACATGAATTACACCGCCAACTTACTGCCTCATCGCCGCTATGCCGTTCCGGCGGAATTCGCCGGCCTGCGCGAGCAGCTGGACACGCCGCGCAGTGAGATTCAAAGCGTGATTCACGTCGATTTTTCCGCGCGGCTGCAGACGGTCCGCCGCGAAGTCCATCCTGACTTCCACCAGTTGATCTCCGCGTTCGAAAAGGAAACGGGCGTGCCGATTCTCATCAACACGAGCTTCAACGTCAGCGGTCAGCCGATTGTCCGCACCGCGACCGAAGCGTGGGAATGCTTCTTGAACACCGATCTCGACCTCCTCGTGCTAAACGACGAGGTTTTCCGCAACCCCGGCGAACGGTCACGCGAGCAGAAGCTCGCCTGGCTGGCCCAATTCTCAAAACTGGCATGACCCTCATCCGTCTCATCGGTCGGCTCTTTCGTCCCCGCCGCTCCCACGGTTGGGTGCGCAGCGTGCGCCCCGTAGCCGATCTCCGCGGCAAGTAAACGCCCGTGCGCGTCTCGGTCATCCTCCCCACCCACAATCCGGACGCTGGTCGCCTGCGACGGACCCTGGCCGGACTGGCGCAACAGACACTCCCCGCGTCGGAGTGGGAACTGCTGCTGATCGACAATGCGTCCTCTCCTGCCGTCGACGTCGCGCTGCCGCCGAATGGCCGCATCGCCCGTGAGCCGCAGGTGGGACTCACGTGGGCCCGCCGGCGCGGGTTCAACGAGGCCGCCGCGGACGTGGCGATCCTGGTCGACGACGACAACGTGCTCGCGCCCGACTATCTGGCCGCCGCGTTGTCCGCCTTCGAACGGCTGCCCCCGGTCGGACTCCTGGGCGGCAGGTCCCTGCCGGAGTTCGAGACCGCGCCCCCCGAGTGGACGCGCGAGTTTCATCCGTTGCTGGCGGTGCGGGACCTCGGCGCAGAACCGCGTATTTCAAAGGGACTGCGTCCCGCTGGCTCCGCCCGCAACGAGTACCCGCTCTACGCGCCCATCGGCGCCGGCATGGCGCTCCGGCGCGCGGCTTGGCAGGCCTGGATCAACCGTGGCCACATCGCGCTCACCGATCGTCGCGGCGCGGAGCTCACCTCGGGCGGCGACAACGACATCGTGCTCTCTGCCATGGCGGCCGGTTGGGAGGTGGCCTACCTGCCCGGGCTGTCCCTCACCCATCTGATCCCCTCCGGACGGCTGCAGCCCGACTACCTTGGGCGGCTCAATTACGGTATCCAGAAATCGTGGATGCAGGTGCTGCGGCTGCACGAGGCGAATCCGTGGCCTCCGCTATCCCGACTTGGCGCGCGCCTGCGCAAAGCCAAAGCCTGGGGCACCTGCCGGCCCTGGCGCTCCCTCGCCGCCCGAGTGCGGTGGCAGGGCGCGCGCGGTCATTTTGACGGGCGTGTCCTGGCAGCCTGACGCACCGAGCATGAAATCCCTGCTGCGAAACCTTGGCCTCGGACGCGTGCTGCTGGCACTCTACCACCGACCGGTCGGGCGCGCGCGCGACTCCCTCCGCAACGGCGGCCCTTTCGCCGAACGCGAGACCGAACGTCAGCGGCTGGAGATGGTGCGCGCGGCGGACGGCCTGGGCGCCCTCCCGCAATGGCCCGGCGCTCCTACCCTGACCGTGCATCTGATGACGGGCCGGCGCTTCTGGTACCAAACGCTTTTCTGCCTCCACAGCCTCAGTCGCACCAGCGCAGTCAACGTGGTCGCGGAAATCTACGACGACGGCACGATCGACGACCGCTGTCGGGAGAGGTTGCTGCGCCTCGGGCCGGTGCGGATCCATGGCATCGCGGAATTAACGGCGCGTCGGGACGCAGGGCTGCCGCCGGATCGCTTCCCCTGCCTGCGCGACCGTTGGGAGAAGTACCCCAACATCCGCAAGTTGATCGACGTTCACCTGGGAAGCCAGGGGTGGAAACTCGTGATCGACTCCGACCTGCTCTTCTTCGCTCCCGCGACCGAGTTGCTCGCATGGCAGGCAGACCCGCGCCAACCCCTGGTCGCCACCGATTGCGAGGAGTCGTATGGCTACTCCCGTCCGCTGATGGAATCCCTGGCGGGAGGGAGCTTGCCCGCGCTCGTCAACGTCGGTCTATGCGGGTTGAACAGCAGCGAGCTCGACTGGGGTCAGCTGGAAAGCTGGACCGCTGAGCTCCAACGACGAGAGCGAACGAATTACTATCTCGAGCAGGCCCTCGTGGCGATGCTGCTGCCGGGCCGCGCGTTCACGCAGGTGTCGGCGGAGCGGTACATCACCAGACCGACGCGACAGCAGGTGCAAAGCGGGGCCGGAGTGATGCAACATTACGTGGCGGAGTCGAAGCGTTGGTATTTCCGCCAGGGATGGAGGAGCTTCGTATGAGGGCTGGCGTCTCGCCCTCAGCGGCGTCCACCCAGGCGGACGCTTCCGTCCCCAGCAGCGGGGGCGCGACCGCCGTCGCTTTGGTGACGGGCGCCGCGCTGCTTGGCGTCGCGGCCTCAGTCGCGACGTACGTCCGCGGCCGCCGCTTGACCTTCGACGGTTACCATTACGTCGAGATGGCGAAGCAATTCGCGCAGGAGTGGCCGGATCGCTTCGGCAACCACTGGACGTTTGGCTACCCTTTCGCCGGCGGTTTGCTCACCCGGCTGGGTTTGCCGGCCTACGGGTCGCTCGTGCTGCTGTCGACGGCGGCGCTGTGCGGGCTGCTGTGGGCTTTTCGTGGGATCCTGGCGGAGCGCGGCGTTCCTCGTCGTGGACAGGCCGCCGCCCTCGCCGCACTGGCGGTGTGCCCCGTGGTGGCGATCGAGCTCTTTGGCGTGCTGACGGAGCTGCCCTTTGCCGCCGCGGTTCTCGCGCTGGCGCTGGTGCTCGCGCGCGCGAGCACCGCGCCGCGCCTGCTCTGGCTGGCGGCAACGGCGGCGCTGGCGGCCTTCTCCATTCGCTACGCCGGGGTGCTGGCGCTCGCCACGCTGGGACTCTGGAGCCTGCTGATGCTGCGGAATGCCGGCCGCAGTGGACGCATCCATGTGATCGCCGCGACCGCATGCGCGGCGGTCATCTCGCTATTGTTGCTGGGCCTCAACCTCTGGCGTTCGGGCCATCTCAGCGGTGCAGATCGGAGCGGCGCCGAGGGACTCTCCAGTTTCCCGCAGCAGCTTGCCGACTTCGGGTGGGCTCCCGTTTCGGCGTTGATCGGCAACGGCCTTCGCGAGCGACTCGTCGTTGCGTCCCCTCTCGCAACCCATGCCCTCGGGAGCCTGGTCACCGCCGCACTGTTGCTCCTCGCGTGGAGCGCTTGGCGCCGGTCCTCGGCCCGGTACTCCCAGACCTTGGCGCTGACGGTTGTCGTCTACACGCTCGGCATGGCGGCACTTCGTTGCGTCGGCACCTTCGATGGGCTCTCGAATGGCCGCATGTTCCTGCCGATCCTTGCCCCGGCGCTCCTGCTGGTGTTCGAGCACTGGCGGCGTCCGGCCGCCGTTTTCGGCGTGTGCGCCGCCTTGGGTCTGCTCGGCGGGCTCGGCGCGCTCCGCGGTATCAGCGCGCAGATTGGCGCGAACGTGCAGCCCGGGGTGGACCGGTTGCGCCAGGAACTTCGCGCCGACGACCGGATCGGGATCAACGATCACGCCTTTGCGCTGACGGCGCACTTCGACCAGCGCACCGTGCGAACCTGGCCGATCGAGAACTTTTCCGTGCCGATGTGCCGACTGTATGTGATTGCAGCGCGGCCGCTGGATCGCGCCGGCACGCCGGGCGAACTGGCGTCGGATTGGCGTGATGCGATCGCCCGGGCCGTCGAGGGCGGTCGGTGCCGGATCCTGGAGCAACAGCCCGGCCTCGTGGTCTTGGAGCGCAGGGGCGCGCCGTGAGATGAGAAACGCCCGCATCGTCTATCTCTGGGCGAACCGGCATTCCGGATGGGGGTTGCTCGCCGCCGCCGGCGCGCTGTTCGTGCTCGCGCTCGCCGCCGTGGGGCGCGGCATGATTCACCCTGAGGCTTACCTGTTCATTCCCCATTACCTGAATCCGGAACGCTCCTTCCTGCAGAAAATCTTCGATCCGCGCGGGACTGACTGGGGTTACTATCAGGCGCGTGAGCTGTCCTACGTTTTTGACTACCTGGATTGCCAGGTCATCGCCCGATCGGTCGATCACGGCGTGCCCCATGTGCTGTCGTTGAGTCACTTCTTGTTCCTGGGTCTCGCTGCGACGATCGGGTGGCAACTTGCCCGCCGCGAGTGGAGGCTGCCGGGCATCGTCGCCGCCTTGGGGGTTGGCGTTTTTCTCAGCACTCCCGCGGTGCTGCTGGGAGGCTCGTTCTTCCGCTCGGCGAAAGCGGGCGTCGTCCTGGCCTTGTCGGTCCTCGTGGCCGGGATCCTTCGGTCCCGCCGCCAGCCGGTTTCAGGCGGAGCGTGGGTCCTCTTGGCGGGCACGCTGATGGGCCTCTTTGACCGCCAAGGCTTCGCGTTGTTGCTGGTCGGCGCGCTCTGGCTGGCGCTCGGCATCGCGCGGGATCGAAGCCTGAAACCCGCCGCGCTCGCGCTCACGGCAGCCTGCGTGGCCGTCGCCCTCTACAATCACGCCGTCGGCCCTCGTCTCATCCGCCATTTCAGCGGCATCGGCCCGTCGTTTGAATTTCAGCACCTTCCCTGGGACCAAGTCCGACCGCTGGCCGGCACGCTCGCGCTTTATTCGCCCACGTTGGTGCTCGATGACATGCGCTTCCTCTTCGGCAATGTGCCGGCGCTGGCAGCGGCGGCACTCTTGATCGGCGGGGTCTGGTCAATGGCGCGCGCGTTGGGATCGGGCGAGCCCGCACCGAAATGGTTCGCCGTGGTCTGGTGCAGCCTGCTCCCGCTTGGGCTGCTGCTGATCAAGGCCGCCATGATCCTGCGTCTCCCGGCCATGCTCAACCTGGATTACCGGCGCATCTACTACGGCCTGCCGAGCGTGGCACTCCTGTGGATCCTCGCGCTCGGCGGCATCGCCCTGTGGGTGCGCCGACAGCCGCGGCGCGCCCGTTGGGCCGCCCTTGCGCTGCTCACCGTGCTGCTCAGTAACCTCGCGTCGCTCGTGGAACATCGAGCGATCGCCGCGCGGGGCATGTACCTGGAGCACCACCGCCGGTCCCCGCGGATTCTCGCCGCTCTCGGCCGGCTGGACAGCTTGTCCGTGGGGGATCTCGGGGCTCCGTATTACCCTGCGAGTGTGAATGAACCCGTGGAAAACGACGGCATGGTCCGGCTCTTCCAAGCCCGCCGAGTCGCGCAGAAACACGACCAGCCATGACGCTCCCGGTATCCGTGGTCATCCCCTGCTACAATGCGGCGCGCTGGGTCGCGGACACGCTGGAGTGTCTGCTCGCCGCGCGCGGCGGACCGCCCGAGATCATCGCCGTCGACGATGGATCGACCGATGGTACGTGGGACGTGCTGCAGCGGCACGTGCCCCGCGGCATTCTCGCCCGGCGTCAGGCTAATCGAGGCGCGAGCGCCGCCCGCAATGAAGGTCTTCGCCACGCCACGCGTGAGTATGTCCAGTTTCTGGATGCGGACGACCTGCTGTCGCCGGACAAGCTCGCGGCGCAGGTCGAGCTGCTCTCGCGCCCCGAACACCAGGGTTGCGTCGCGACCTGTCGCTGGGGCCGTTTTTCGGACGACCCTGCGCAGGCGCGCTTCGTGGATGACGAGGTGTTTCGCGACTTCGCGCCGCTCGACTTCCTGCGGCTGACAACCGCCACGAACCGGATGATGCACCCCGGCGCCTGGCTCGTGCCGCGGGCCGTGATCGACCGGGCCGGCGCCTGGGACGAGTCGCTTTCGTTGAATGACGACGGCGAGTATTTTGCCCGCGTGGTGCTGGCCTCGCGGGGTATCGTGTTCTCCAGCACGGGGTGCAGCTACTATCGGAGCCAGCTCGCCGGGAGCCTCAGCCGGTCCCGCAGCGCCCGGGCGATGCGGTCGCTGCATCGGTCCGCCGAGTTGACAATCGCCGCGATGCTGCGCGCGGAGGATTCGCCCCTCGTCCGCCAGGCCGCCGCCGACTTCTGGCAGCACATCGGGTATGAGCTGTATCCGGACGACGCGGCCTTGAGTCGCGATGCACTCCGTCGCGCCCGGCAGTTCGGCGGTTCCAAGGTGCAACCCTGCGGCGGCGCCCGTCAGCAAACCCTGGGCCGCTTCCTCGGCTGGCGCCTCGCCCGGCGGCTGGCGCGGCTGACCGGCCGCTGGTGAACCCCGACCGCGCGTGCAACCCACCGTCCTGATTCTCACCGCCGGCCAGCTGAGCCGCAATCCGCGCGTCTACAAGGAAGCGGCCGCGCTGGCGGGCGCCGGCTTCGACGTGACCGTCGTCCGCGTCGCGAACGTCGCGGAGTATGAAGCGTACGACCGGGATCTGACACGCGACGCTCCCTTTCGGAACGTCGTCATCAACCATCTGGGCGGCACCCGCGGCGAACGTCTCCGTGCTTTTCGCGACCGCGCCGCGACGGCCCTGGCCCGAAAGCTCTGTCCCCGCGGGGTCGAGTGGCCCTACGCGTTCGGGCCCTACCTCTCCCTGCTGGAACACGCGCGACGATTCCGGGCCGACCTCACGGTCGTGCATACGGAGGCGCCGTTTTGCGTGGGCGTGAAGCTCCTGCGATCAGGACGACGCGTGGCCGCCGACTTTGAAGACTGGCACTCCGAGGATCTCCTGCCCGGTTCCCGCCGTTCCCGGCCGCTGGCACTTCTCCGCCGGGTCGAGCGTCGGCTGTTGCGCGAGGCCACCGTCTGCACGACGACCTCGCAGGCGCTCGCCGACGCCCTCGCGCAATACGCCGAGGCGCCCCCACCCCGGGTCGTGCGCAACTCGTTTCCCCTGCAGCCGCGGCCCCTTCCCCGATCGGCACACGGCCAGCCCTCGCTTTTCTGGTTCTCACAAACGATCGGGCCGGGGCGCGGCCTTGAGGCCTTCCTCGCCGGCTGGAAACGGCTCAGCGCCCCGCCGCGGCTCGTTCTTCTGGGCTCATCCGCCCCTGGGTATCGCGAGGCCCTGCGGGCCAGCGTCCCGCCCGAAGCGCGGCCTCGGTTGTCGTTCCTGGAGCCGGTCCATCCGCAACAATTGCCGTCCACCATCGCGCTCCATGACGTGGGCCTGGCCCTCGAGCACCGCACTCCACCCAGCCGCGACCTGACGATCACCAACAAGATCTTCCAGTATGCCAACGCCGGTCTCGCGATCCTGGCCACCCCGACGGCCGGACAACGGGAATTTCTGGACGCCGCCCCGGGCGCCGGGGCCTTGATTGACCTCGAATCACCCGCCAGGCTCGCCGACGATTTGAACTCCGTCCTTAACGATATCCCCCGGCTGGCGTCGATGGGCCTTCGCGCGCGGCAGGCCATGGAGGCCTCCTTGAGTTGGGAGATCGAGCAACGCAGCCTTTGCGCCGCGCTCCGGGCGGGGGTGGGCGCATGAGCACCTCGCACGCGACCCAGGCTCCCGTCCGCGATACCGACCGCCAGGTGGTCTTCAATGAGATCGGACAGAGTGTCCGTCTCGCGATCAAGAAGATGCTCCCGGTGCTGATGGTCGGCTGCCTGCTGGGGGTGGGACACCTCTTCATGTCCGGGAATCCCGGGGCGCTGGCGTTCGCCCTCATTGGGCCGTCAAGCCTCGCCGCCCTCGCGCTCTGGGCGTCGTCCGGCAAAGGGTTGCCTGTTTTCGCGCTTTTCGCCGCCCAGAACCTCGTGCTTTACGGTCTGCCCATCGTGGTGGGGAACGAAGGCTTGGCGGCTTACACTGCCGACCAGCTCTTCCAGGCCGGCTGGGAGGTGGCCGCTTTCAATCTGGCGCTGATTGGCGGTTGGACCGCGGGGATGCGCTTGCTGCGACCCGGCTCGAGCCTGTGCTACGCCTTGCTCGGCCTCGATACGGCCTCGAACCGGCTGACGACCCTCGGCGTCACGCTCATCGGCGCAAGCACCGCCTACACGCTGGCGACAGCCGCCGGTGCGATGAACATGGTTTTCGCCGCGCTGCCCGTGGGTTCCGCGCCCATCCTGCACGCGACCACGTCCGCGATGAGCGCGTCCGGGTTCTTCCTCACCGGCATGATGGTCGGCCGCGGGCGCGCGACCTCGATCCAACGCACCACATTCTGGATCTCGCTCGCGTTGCAGTGTTTTGTCACCGCCGGTGGCTTCCTGCTCTCGGCATCTGTCATCGTGGTCAGTGCATCGGTGGTCGGACTTTTCTGGGGGAGCGGGCGCGTTCCGTGGCGGCTCCTGCTGACCTTTTTCCTGACCTTCGCCTTCCTCAATGTCGGCAAGTTTGTCATGCGGGAGAAATACTGGTCGACCAGCGATTACGATGCTTCGACCACCACCACGCTGGTCGACATGCCCCGCACGTACCTGGAGTGGATTGGCGTCAGTTTCGCGCTCCTGACCGGTGCCGAGGTGGCGCCCGAGAAGGTCGGAGATTTCGGCGGCTTCTCCGACGAGAAGGACGAGTTGGAAGGCCAGAGCCTGCTCCATCGCGTCAACAATCTCTCCAGCCTCCTCTACGTCGTCGATGTGATGGAGGGCCGTAACATCGCGCCCCTTGGCGGCAGCACGTACTCCTTGATTCCCCCCTTGCTCGTGCCCCGCCTCCTGTGGCCGGACAAGCCGCGTGCACACGAAGGTCAGGTGCTCCTGAATGTTCATTTCGGCCGTCAGGATCTGCACTCCACGTTCCGCACCTACGTGGCCTGGGGGTTGCTCCCCGAAGCCTACGGCAATTTCGGGCCGCTGAAAGGCGCGGTGCTTGTGGGGCTGGTGCTCGGGCTGATCGCCGCGTGGATCGAACTGGCCACGCTGCGCAAACTCGTGCTCTCGCTCGAAGGCTTCCTGGCCTTCACCACGTTCCTGCTGCTCGCGAATTCCTACGAGATGGTGGCCAGTGTGTTCGTCACCGCGCTCTTCCAATCGCTGGTGCCGATCATCGGGGCCACCTGGCCCTTCGTCGCGCGCATCAACCCCAAGCGCCTGTCCGCCGCGAACCCATGACCCGGCTCGCGGTCATCCTCTCCCATCCCACGCAGTATTACAGCCCGTGGTTCCGCTGGCTTGCCGCCCACACCGAACTGCAGCTGCGGGTGTTCTACCTGTGGGACTTCGGGGTCACCGATCGGCGCGATCCGAAATTCCAGCGCACGGTGAAGTGGGACGTGGATCTGCTTTCCGGATACGAGAGCGAGTTCGTCCCCAACGCCGCCCGGGCGCCCGCGACCGATCGCTTCGGCGGGTTGTGGAATCCGTCGCTCCCATCGCGTCTGCGGCGCTTCGGTCCCGACGCCGTGCTGTTCTTCGGCTACCAGTCGCGCAGTCACCTGCTCGCGCTGGCGTGGGCGCGCCTGCAGGGCATTCCCGCCCTTTTCCGCGGCGACTCTCATTTCCTCGGGCGCGGACGCCCCGGCGGCGCCCGCCGCGTGGTGCTGGCGACCTTGTACCGCCAGTTCCAGGCGTTCCTGCCCGTGGGCCGCGCGAACCTGGATTATTTCCGCCTGCTGGGCGTACCGGCGGCGCGCTGCCATTTCGCGCCGCATTCCGTCAACGCGGCCCACTTCGATCCCGCGGCGACCGGGGTGCGGGAGGCTGCGGCGGCCCTGCGCCACTCCCTCGGCATCCCGGCCCACCACCACGTGGTCTTGTTTGCCGGCAAACTCGTCGCACTCAAGCAGCCCGTCGAGTTGCTCGACGCTTTTCTGGCGGCCCGCGCCCCGGACAGCACCCTGTTGCTGGTTGGCGACGGCCCGCTGCGCCCGGAGGTCGAACGGCGGGCGGCGGGCCGCGGTGACGTCCGGCTGCTGCCTTTCGCCAATCAGTCGGAGATGCCGGTCCGTTACGCCATGGCCCAGCTGTTTGTCCTGCCGTCGCGCGGCCACTACGAGACCTGGGGCCTCGCCGTCAACGAGGCCATGCACATGGGTGTCCCGGCGCTCGTCAGCGACCTCGTCGGCTGCCAGCAGGACCTGGTGACCGATGGCGACACCGGCTGGGTGTGGCAAACGACCGGCGCCGAGGGGCTGGCCGGAGCGCTGGCCCGCGCGCTGCACGATCTGCGCGCCCCCACCGGCACCGGTTTCGGCGCCCGCGCCCGGCAGCGCGCGGCCCGTTACACCTACGTCCAGACCACCGCCGGTTTAAAGCAGGCACTCGATGACACGCTCCGACGCTGACTCCCGCGCCGGAACCGCCGGTCCCCTGGCGGCCCTCCTGGTCCTCCTGTTCGCCCTGTGTCTGCCGCTGCTGCTGACGACGAGGATCGGCCCCTACACCTGGGACCAGGAGCAGTATCATCTTCCCGCGGTTCGTCAGATCGCAGCCGGCTGGCCGCGGCTGGACTTGTTGCGCGATTCGTTGTCGGCCACGGCGCCCGGTTACCATTATCTGCTGGCCACGGTGGCGCAGGCAACCGGCACCTCAGGCCAGACCCTGCGCGGCTTGAACTTCCTGGTCGCGGCCGGTTTCATCGGACTGTTGTGCGCTGCGTTCCCGCGCGGACACCGCTGGCTCGCCGTGGCCGTCGCGGCCCCGCTGGCGTTCTCCAACTTCTATGTGAAGTCCGCCTGCTGGCTGGTGACCGATAACGCCGCTCTCTTCGCCACCGGGGTCGCGCTGTTGCTGCTTGTCCGCCAGCAGTCGGGAGGGGCGCCGCTGTGGCTCGGCGCACTGGCCGCAGCCGCCAGCACGAGCGTCCGCCAGATGAATGTGTGGCTCGCCGGTCCGCTCGCGGTGCGCGCGTACCTGGACACCCGCTCCGCCAGCCTCGGAACCCGGTTGATGGGCGGCGCCTCGGTCCTGCTTCCCGCGGGGGTGCTCGCCTACCTGGTGTGGCGCTGGGGCGGGCTCGTGCCGCCGATCTGGTCGGAGGTTCACCGCGGCGATGGCCGCCTCACCACCGCATCGCTGACCTACATCCTCGCCGTCCTCGGCTCGTTTGCGCCCTTCTATCTCCTGTCGTTTCCCGATCGTGACGGCCCGCCGCTCGTCGATCAAAAAGCAGTCCTGGCGTTTGCGGGCGGGGTTTGCTGGGCCCTCACCGCGCCCACGACATTTGATCCGGAAGGGAATCGCTGGGGCGGATACTGGTGGCATGCGACGCAGTTCTTTCCGGCGCCCGGCGGGCGGTCCCTGCTCCTGACCGCGATGGCGGGCGGCGGCGCGTGGTTGCTGCTGACGCTGGTTCGCCGGTTGCACGTCGCCGCCGGCGGGAGGCTTACGGCCTGTTGGAGTTCCGCCTTCGGCTGCTGGATGCTCTCCAGTTGCGCCAACCTGCGGCTCTTCCAACGCTACTTCGAGCCACCCGTCCTGCTGTTTCTGATACTCTGGGCCTTGCTGTGGGTCCGCGCGCGGCCGCACGGCCCGGTGCGACTCGCACCTCTCGCCGCGCTCGCCGTGCTGCAGATCGCCCTCACCATCGCCACGGCACACGTGAAGACGTTGTCCTGAAGACGCGGCTCTGAAACGCTTCCCGCCCCCGGACCATGAATCTTACCCACGTCGTCGCGAGCCTGCAGCGCGAGCACGGCGGCCCCAGCCGGTCGGTGCGGGCCCTGTGTGGCGCGCTCGCTTCGTCCGGCGAACAGGTGACGCTGCTCACGACGCATCCGACGGTGCCCGGGCCAGGTGAGACGGAGCTGGCGGAGCCGGGCCTGACGATCCGCACCTTCCATCGCGATTGGCCGCAACGCCTGTGCCCGTCGCGTGGCCTGCGCCGGGCCCTGGCCGAAGGGCAGCCGGCCGTGGTGCATCATCATGGCTTGTGGCTCCGCACCCTCCACTACGCCAGTCGCGGGAACGCTCCCCTCGTGGTGTCGCCGCGCGGCATGATGAGCAGGTGGGCCTGGCATCACCATCGCACACAAAAGGCGCTGGCCTCGTGGTTCCTCCACCCGGGGGCGTGGGCACGCGTCGCAGGCTGGCATGCCACCAGCGAACAGGAGGCGGAGGAAATCCGGGCCCTGGGTTTCCGGCAGCCGGTGTGCGTGTCTCCCAATGGCGTCGACGCCCCCGCGGAGGCCACGATCGCCGATGCGCGCCAGTTCTGGACGGCGCGTGGGATCGTGGAACCAGGTCGCAAATGGGCCGTGTTCTACGGCCGGCTGCACCGCAAGAAACGAGTGCAGGAGCTGATTGACGTCTGGGCGCGGATCTCGATGCCGGGATGGGGACTGCTCATCGTCGGCATTCCCGAAGAGTATGGCGTGTCGTCGCTCGAAACGTATGCGGCCCGTTCGGCACCGTCCGGCTGCGTGCGCGTGTTCGACGGTAATCGCGTTCCCGCGCCCTACGCCGTGGCCAGTTTGTTCCTGCTGCCCTCCCACAACGAGAATTTCGGCCTGACCGTGGCTGAAGCGCTGGCGCATGGGGTGCCCGTCGTCGTCACCGACACGACCCCCTGGAGCGGACTGAACGCGCGCGAGGCCGGATGGTGCGTGCCTTGGGCGGAGTTTGGCGCGGCAACGGAGGCGGCCCTGCGCCTCAGCGACACGCACCGCGGCGAATTCGGGGAACGCGGACGTCGCTGGATCCTCGCCGACTATTCGTGGGCGAGCGCCGCCAGCCGTCTTGTCCCGTTTTATCGTCAGTTGGGAGAAACCCGGTGACCTCGGACCAACGACGCTCTTCGTCACTCGAGCCCTTGGAGTGGCTGACCCTGCTCCATACGGGCGGCTTCGTCGTCGGTTCGACGTGGGCCTTCGGCGGACAAGCCGCCTGGTTGACCCATCCCCTGATCGCGTGGGGCTGCCTCGGCGCCTTCATCACGCTCGCCGTGATGCTGCGTCCCAGCCTGCGCGCCAGCGCGCGCGGCGTGCTGCCCTGGGCGCTGCCGGTGCTGGCGTTCAACCTGCTGGTCCTCGCTGCCTCGTTCAATCCCAGCCTGGTCCCGATCCGGCACGACGATGCCACGCTCCTCCTGCCCCAAGGGGGAGACCCGCGCTGGCCGAGTTCGGCGATGCCGGCCCTCGCGCGCCAGGCGTTGCTCCAGTTCGATGCGATCTGGATCAGCTGTTTCAACGTCGCGCTCGTCTGCAAACGCCGGCGCACCCTGCGCGCCTTGCTGCTGCTGTGCGCAACCAATGCCCTGATCCTGGCTGTCCTCGGTACAGCGCAGAAGCTGTCGTCCTCCCCGGGCTTGTACTTCGGCGCGGTGCCGTCACCGCAGAAGCACTTCTTCGCCACCTTCGTTTACCACAACCATTGGGCCGCCTTTGCGCTGCTGATGGTCGCGATCTGTCTCGGGCTCGGCACGCACTACTCGCGACGCTACGCAGGTCGCGACGCGCTGCACTCCCCCTTTGCGATGGCCCTCCTGGTCGTGCTGATCATCGCCCTCACCCTTCCGTTGAGCGCCTCGCGTTCCGGCACCGCCCTCGTCACCGTTCTTCTCGGCGGCACCTTTTTCCAGTACATCGGCAGACTCGTCCGCAAGCGCCGGCATTATAACGAGTCGATCCTGCCGCCTCTGCTCGGCGCGGCGACGGCGGCGCTCGTCGCGCTCGCCGCGGTGTGGACCATCGCCGGTCCCACCATCAAGACGCGGCTCTCGCTCACCCAGCGGCAGATTGCCGCGGCGCACCAGGCCACCCGGCCCGACGCGCGGGTCCTGTTGTACCAGGACACGCTCCGCATGGCCGGGGACAAGCCGTGGTTCGGCTGGGGCATGGCGTCGTACCCGCACATCTTCACGCTCTACAACTCGCGCACCTCCCCGCGCGACCGGCTCCCGGTATTTTACGAGGACGCGCATAGCGACTGGCTGCAATCGCTGGCCGAGCATGGGGTGGTCGGGACCTTCCTGCTGGTGGCCGCAGCCCTGCTGCCGCTGACCGCGTTGGGGAGGCTCAACCCCGGCAACTCGATCCCCGCCTACCTGCTCGGCGGCTGCGCCCTGGTGGTGGTGTACGGCGCGCTCGAGTTCCCCTTCGGAAATTTCGCCGTGGTTCTCTGCTGGTGGCTGTGCTTCTTTTCCGCGGTGCAGTACGCCCGATTGAAGGATCACAGCGCCGCGGAGCCCGCGCGGCCGGAAACCCCACCCTCCGTCCCGTGACCCCCCGCTACTCCGTCGTCGTCCTCACGCTCAACGAGGAGGAGAATCTGCCGCGTTGTCTCAGGTCCGCCGCCGGCTCGGACGACCTGGTGGTCCTCGACTCGGGCTCGACCGATCGCACGGTGCCAATTGCCCGCGACCTGGGTGCGCGCGTGTTCACCCGCCCCTTCGACAACTTCGCGGGGCAGCGCAATCACGCCACCACCGCCATTCCGTTCCGCCATCCCTGGGTGTTTCATCTCGACGCGGATGAGACCATGACCCCGGAACTCCATCGCGAGTGCCTGGCGCAGGCCGCCCGGGACGATGTGGATGGCTTCTACGTCGCCCCGCGCATGCTCTGGAACGGGCGTTGGGTGCCGCATTGCACCGACTACCCCGCGTACCAGGCCCGGTTTGTCCGGGTGCCCGGCTTCCGCTTCATCGAGGTCGGCCATGGTCAGCGGGAGGCGCCGGAGATGCGCATGGAACGGCTGCAGGCAAACTACCTGCACGACATGTCGGCTGGCGGCGAAGCGGACTGGCTGGCGAAGCATCGCCGCTATGCCCGCGCCGAGGCCCGCCGGTTTCTGGCGGAACGGGACCACTTCAGCTGGCCGGACCTCTTCGCCTCCGATCGGTTGCGGCGCCGGCGCGCGTTGAAGCACGCCAGCTATTTCCTCCCCTTCCGCCCGGCCGCCCGGTTCCTCTACCAGTACCTCCTGCGCGGCGGCCTGCTCGACGGCCGGGCCGGCCTCCAGTATTGCCGGCTGCTGGCGCGTTATGAGGGCTTCGCGGCGCAGGAGCTCCGAAACCTCCAGGCGGAAACATGACGCGCATCGTTTTCGTCAACCGCTTTTACTGGCCGCAGACGCCGGCCACCGGACAATTATTGACCGACCTCGCGGAAGGTCTGGCGCAGAGCGGATGGACCGTGACCGTGATCACCGGCGGCGGGCCTGACACGGCCGCGCAGGAAACCCGTCACGGCGTCGAGATCGTGCGCGTTCCCGGGTTCGAGCACGGGACATCGGCCGCGTCGAAGCTGGCCGCCTTCGTGCGGTTCGGTTCCGGCGCCCTCGTTGCCGCCCTGCGGCGGGTCCGGCGAAACGACATCGTGGTGTGCCTCACCGACCCGCCCCTGCTCGGCGTGGGCATCGCGCTGACCGCCGGCTGGCGCGGCGCACGTCTCATCCACTGGGCGCACGACATCTATCCCGAAGTGGCGGTCGCCGTCAGCGGGCACCGCGGTTTCAACCTCCTGCGGCCGCTGAGGAATCTGGCGTGGCGGAGTGCGGAACGCGTGGTGACGCTGGGACCCCGGATGGCGGCACTCGTCGAGGCGGGCGGCGTGGCGCCCGCGCGCGTGCGCACGGTCCCCAATTGGGCGCCCGCGGGACTCGCGCCCCGGCCGCTCCACGACGGCGCCGTCGCGGACCTGCGACGGCAGTGGGGGCTGGAGGGGCGGCGGGTGGTGGCCTACTCCGGCAATCTCGGCCGCGTGCATGATCTCGATTCGATCCTGCGGGTGGCGGACGCACTGCGCGCGGAACGCGACATCGCGTTCGTGTTCATTGGCGCGGGCGCCCAGGGTGCGAAGCTGCAGCAGCGGGTCGCCGCCGCCGGCCTGCCCAACGTCAGTTTCCAGCCCGCCCAGCCCCGCGCCCAGCTCGCCGTCAGCCTCAGCGTCGCCGACGTTCACCTGGTCACGCTCAAGCCGGGCTGCGAAGCGGTGGTGTATCCCAGCAAGCTGTACGGCATCGCCGCCGTCGGCCGCCCCGTGGTCTTCCTCGGCCCCGTTGATTCCGACATCGCCGCCACCGTGCGGGACCGAGGCCTGGGGCTGACCCTCGACGGCCGCGATGCCGGATCGGCCGCGAGCGCGCTGTCGGCATTCCTGCGCGACGAGGCCGCCCGGGCCGCCGCCGGCCGTTCTGCCCTCGCCTTTGCCGCGGCGACCTCGTTCGATCACTCCCGCTCGACCTGGAACCGGCTTCTGGCTGAGATTGCGAACCCGCTGCCGGCACCGGCTTCCCGCGCATGACCCCGCGTCTCTCCACCCTGCTGCTCCTGCTGCTCGACCTGACGAGCGCCCTCCTGGCTTTCAACCTGGTGGGCTTTGCACGCGGGGTCGCGCTGCCGGGGGCCTGGATCGTGGCCCCCCTGGCGCTGCCGATGATCGTCCTGGTGGCCGCGATCTACCTGGTGCAGGGGTACCGCCCGCGCACCGACATGCTGAGCGTCGACTACGCCAGCCAGCACGCAATCGCCGTCACCGGGGCGATGGTCGCCACGCTGCTCGTCACCTACGTCATCTTTCCCGGCGGGTACGAACTCCAGTCCAGCCGGTTCGTGATCGCGCTGAGCTTCGTCGCGCTCGCCCCGCTCACGCTGAGCTATCGCCGGTTGCTTTATCTGCGCACCGCCGCCCACGCGGAGGCGCGGGCCATCGTCTTCGTCGGCGATGCCGCCAGCGGCGAGGCGTTCCAGAACCAGTGCCGGGACATGGGGACGACCCAGCGGGTGATCTACCCGGCGGGTCACGGTGCGGCCGACGCGGCGGGTTCCGGGGTCGGCACCCTGTCGTCCATCCTCGAGGACGTCGCCGCCCAGCGTCTCGACGTCGAGGCCATCGTTCTGCGCGAGTCGGCCCGGGAACTCGGCGACGACGTATCCGACAAACTGGTGCGGCTGTACTTCGCCGGCGTCCCCACCTACACCCTCGAGCTGTTCCACGAAGTTTATTGGCAGAAGATCCCGCTGTACCGGTTGAACCAGACCTGGCTCTTCCAGGAAGGGTTCAAAATGGCGCGCGAGCCGGTGTTCGATCACGCCAAGCGCGCGAGCGACATCGTGCTGGCCCTGACCGGACTGCTGGGCGCGCTCCCGCTGATCGGCCTTGCCGCCGTGGCCATCTGGCTGGAGGACCGGGGCCCCGCCATCTTCACGCAGACCCGCATCGGGCGAAATCACGTCCCGTTCCGGCTGTTCAAGCTGCGGACCATGCGCGTCGTCCACGGCGGAGGCCGGTACACCCGACCGGACGATGACCGCATCACCCGGATCGGCCGGTTTCTCCGCTTGTCGCGCATCGACGAGTTTCCCCAGCTGATCAATGTGCTGATGGGCGACATGAGCCTGATCGGGCCGCGCGCGGAGTGGGATCAGCTCGTGGCGGACTACGAGCGCGAAATCCCCTGCTACCACTTCCGCCACCTCGTTCGCCCGGGGATCACTGGGTGGGCGCAGGTGAACTATCCGTACGGTGCCAGTGTGGTCGACACGCAGCGAAAGCTGGAGTACGACCTCTATTACATCCGGCACTTCTCGTTCCGGCTGGATGCGACGATCGTGCTGAAGACGATTCACATCATGCTGTTTGGAAAAGGACGCTAGTCCTGCTACCTCTCGTGCGGATGAAGACGTTCGACTTTGTGGTGATTGGGGGCGGCAGCGCGGGCTTCAATGCCGCGCGGGTTGCAGTGTCGCTCGGACTGAAAACGGCGATCATCGACGGGGCTAGGCAGCTGGGCGGGCTTTGCATCCTCAACGGCTGCATGCCCTCGAAGACGCTGATCTATTCCGCGGAGGTGCTGCATCTGGCGCAGAAAGGCCGCGTGTTCGGCCTCAACATCCCGCGGGCCGCCGCGGACCCCAAGCGCATCGCCGCCCGCAAGCGCCGGATCATCGCCGATTTCGCGCAGTACCGCGTATCCGCCCTGACCTCCGGCAAGTTCAGCCTGCTGCGCGCCCAGGCGACCTTCATCGACGCGCACACCCTGCAGCTCTCTGACGGTTCGCGCATCCGCGGCCGCCACTTTCTGATCGCCACCGGTTCGCGGGTGGCCGTGCCTCCCGTGCCAGGGCTCGGGGAGGTCCCTTTCTGGACGAGCGATGAGGTGCTCGACCTCGATTTCGTGCCGAAGAGCGTGATCGTGCTCGGCGGCGGCATCGTCGCGTGCGAACTCAGCCAGTACCTGAACCGCGTCGGCGCCAAGGTCACCCTGATCCAGCGCAGCGCCAACATCCTTCGCGATCACTCGCCGGAAGCCTCCACGGTGGTGCAACAAGCCTTCGTCGACGAGGGGATCGACCTGTTCGCCGGCACGCAGATCGAGCGGATTGCGCACGACGGCCAGCGCTTCACGGTGGAGTTCCTCCACGCCGGCCGGCGCCTGCGCCGCACCGCGGAGCGCCTGTTCAACGCGCTGGGCCGGGAGCCCAACACGCGGCCGCTCGCACTCGACGCCGCCGGGGTGCTGGCCCGACCCAACGGCCAGATCATCACCAACGAGTGGCAGCAGACGAATGTCCCCCACATCTACGCGGCCGGCGATTGCTCCGGCCCGGCGGAAATCGTGCACGTGGCCATCCAGCAGGGCGAACTCGCGGCCCGCCACGCCGCAGCGGTCGCGGGAATCAAGCCGGTCGATTATTCGCTGTTGCTGAACGTCGTCTTCACCGATCCTCAGCTCGCCACCATCGGATACCTGGAACGCGACCTCGTCGCCCACGGGACGAAGCACCTGATCGCTTCGTATCCCTTCAATGATCACGGCAAGTCGATCCTGATGGAGGCGAACTATGGCTACGTGAAGGTGATCGCCGAGCCCGAACACGGTCGCATCCTGGGCGCCGAGATCGTCGGCAAGGACGCCGGTGAGCTGATCCATTGCTTCAGCGGTCCCCTGGCGATGCGCGCGACCGTCTTCGATCTGTTGCGGGCGCCATGGTACCACCCGACTTTGGCGGAGATCATCACGTACCCCCTGGAGGAAATTGCAGGGAAGATTCCCGCCCCGGTGGTGAAGAAGGCCCCCCAACGGCGGCGACACCACGCCGGACGGCGAGCTTAGCGATGGGCCCGGCACAAATAATCAGGGCCTCCTTGACCCGTTCGGGTTTGTGGCGCCTGCCCGTGCGGGTTCGTTCCGGCGTCGCAGCCGGCGCCCGCTGGACCCTTCTGCCCTACTCCGCCTACTGGCGCGGCACGCACGAACCCGTCCTGCAGCAGGAACTGGTCGGACTCGGTGACGGCGATATCCGCGGCTGGCATTGCTGGGACATCGGCGCGCATTTCGGTCTGTACAGCATCGGACTGGCCCGGCGGGTCGGACCGACCGGCTCCGTCGCCGCTTTCGAACCCGACCCGTCCAGCGCGGAGCGACTTCGCCGGCACCGCGCGATGAATCGCTGCGACAATCTCGAGATCTTTGCGGCGGCCGCCTCCGCCCGCAGCGGCAAGGCCGAGATTTACACCTACGGAGAGCTGGGGTCCACGACCACCCATCTCCCCTACGACGGCGAAGTGCGCCACCCGCACGTCCAGCCCCTCGAAATCGAGACCGTTGCCTTGGACGACCTGGTTGCGGCAGGCCGGTTGCGGCCGCCGCATTTCGTCAAGATCGACGCGGAGGGGCACGGGCACCACGTCCTCGCGGGCATGGCCGCCACGCTGGCGACGGCCCGGCCGCTGATCTTCATGGGCTTTCACTCCCCCGAGGAAATCGCCGGCACGATGGCCGCGCTCGGCCGGTCGTACACGTGGCGGCGCATCGGGGCGCCAGGGCCGGGCGGCCGCGAGCCTGTGCTCGTGGGCGAAGACTACCGGTTCACACCGGTCGCCGGCCCCGTCAGCGGCTGAGCGCGAGAAGATCGGGCAGGTTGACGCGCTTTTCGTAAAGCGCCTTGCCCACGATCACCCCATCGAGATTGGCGTAACGACGCGCGAGCTCCGCCAGCTTGACGACGTCCTCGTGACGGCTGACACCACCGCTGGCGATCACGTTGAACCGGCCGGCCTGCAACATCGCCTCCTGGGCCGCAAAGTTCGGGCCGGTGAGCATGCCGTCGGTTCCGATATCGGTGTGAATCAAGGTGCGGACGCCCAGCGCGTCCATCCGCTGCGCCAGCTGGATCGCCGTCATCTCCGCCGTGGCCACCCATCCCTTGACCGCGACGCGACCGTTCTTCGCGTCGATGCCGACGGCCACCTTGTCACCAAACGCCTCCACGAGTTCACCGACAAAGGCTTCACTTTCCGCGGCACGAGTGCCGATCACGACGCGGCTCACGCCGAAGCCCAACGCGCGCTCGACCGCGGCGCGGGTCCGCAGGCCGCCGCCCAACTGCACCTTCATCCCCAGGGCCGCGATCCGCTGCACCGCTTCGAGATTCTGCGGCTCGCCGGCGAACGCCCCATCCAGATCGACCACGTGCACCCAGGCGCTGCCCGCCTGCTTGAAGTCCGCGGCCACGTCGGACGGATTCTCGTTGTACACCGTCTCCTGGTCGGCGCGGCCCTGCGTGAGCCGCACGCAGCGGCCGCTTTTGATGTCGATGGCGGGATAGATGAGCATGAAGGGAAGAGTGAAAGTGAGCAGAAGGGAGGGTGAAAGTGAAAGTGAAAGTGAAACTGGTGGGGTAACCGTCGCCCCGGTCTTGAGGTTCCCCCGGCTTGCTCCCAGACTGCCCCCCTCACCCTCACTTTCACTCTCACTTTCCCTTCCATGTCCTACACTGTCCCTCCTTTTCTCTCCGAACTGCTGCATGCGCGCTCCCCGTCCGGCGCGGAGGCTGAGTCGCAGGCCGTATTCGACAAGTTCGTCAAACCGGCGGCGGACGAGTACCGCGGCGACGCGCTCGGCAACCGGATCGCCACCCTGAATCCCAAAGGCGACCCCGTGCTGATGCTGGCGGGGCATCTCGACGAGCTCGGCCTGATCATCACGTACGTCAACAAGGACGGTTACCTCTATTTCGACACCATCGGCGGCCACGACCTGAGCGTCATCTCCGGACGGCGCGTCCTTATCCAGACTGCGAACGGCACCGTGAAGGGCGTCACCGGCAAGCGCGCGGTCCACCTCATGGACGACGAGGATCGGAAGAAGGTGCCGAAGAAGCACGAGATCTGGATCGACATCGGCGCCAGCTCGAAGGACGACGCGCTCAAGCGGATCAGCATCGGCGACGTGGCCACGTACGATCACGAGCTCGAACTGATCAACGGCAGCATCGGCACGGCACGGGCCTTCGACAACAAGGTCGGCGCCTACATCATCGGTGAAACGCTCGTCCGTCTCGCGCGGGACGCGAAGAAGCCCGTCTCGCGCGTCGTGGCGGTGGCGACGACGCAGGAGGAGATCGGCGTCCGCGGGGCGACCACGGCGGCGTACCTGGTCAACCCGCACATCGCCGTCGCCGTCGACGTGGGCCACGCGACCGACCATCCTGATTGCGACAACCGCAAGTTCGGCGAAACGAAACTGGGCGGCGGACCCATCATTTGCCGGGGGCCCAACATCAATCCCAAGGTCTATCAATGGCTGGTGGCGGCCGCGAAGCAGGCTGACATTCCCTACCAGCTCGAGGCCGATCCCCGCCCGACCGGCACGGATGCCCGCGCGATCCAGATGGGCCGCGGCGGCGTCGCCACCGGACTCGTCAGCATTCCGCTGCGCTACATGCACACCCCGAGCGAAGTCGTCGACCTGGAGGACGTGGAGCGCTGCGTGAGGTTGCTCGTCGAGTTCTCGCGCCAGCTCAAAGCGGGCGATTACGCGCTGATTTGAGGAGCGGGAGGCGGTAGGCTGGAGGCTGTAGGCTGTAGGCTGTAGGCTGTAGGCTGTAGGCTGTAGGCTGTAGGCTGTAGGCTGTAGGCTGTAGGCTGTAGGCTGTAGGCGGACATGAGAAAGGCGGGGTTCGGAGACCCCGCCCTACATTTTTTTGCGCCTTCTGCGCTTTTTTGCGGCTATTCCAGCGCTCAAGCCGCGTCCTGCTTCGGCTCGGCCTTCGGCGTTTTGCGGAGCGTCGGCCGGCGCTTGCCGGCGACAACGGCGGCGTCGACCACGACCTCGGCGACATCGTCGCGCTGCGGCAGCTCGTACATCACCTCGAGCATCAGCGTCTCCATGATGGAGCGCAGGGCGCGGGCGCCGGTCTTGAGCTCGATCGCCTTCGCCGCGATCGCCCGGACCGCATCCGGCGTGAACTTCAAGCGGACGCCGTCCATCGCGAACAGTTTCGAGTACTGCTTCACCATCGCGTTCTTGGTGCGCAGCAAAATCTTCTCCAGGTCGGCGACGTGCAGCTGATCAAGCACGGAGACCACCGGGAGGCGGCCGATGAACTCCGGGATCATGCCGAAGCGGATCATGTCTTCGGGCGCCAGCGACTTCATCATGTCCTCCGGCCGCAGCGTCTGGTCGTGCTGCGCCTGAATCGAGGAAAAGCCGAGACTCTTCTGGCCGAGACGCCGCTGCACCAGCGCATCCAGGCCAACGAAGGCGCCACCGCAGATGAACAGGATGTTCGCCGTGTTGATCTGGATGTACTCCTGGTTCGGGTGCTTCCGGCCGCCCTGCGGCGGGACGTTGCACACGGTGCCTTCGAGAATCTTCAGCAACGCCTGCTGCACGCCTTCACCGGACACGTCACGCGTGATCGAAACGTTCTCGGTCTTGCGCCCGATCTTGTCGATTTCGTCGATGTAGATGATGCCACACTCGGCCTTCTTCACATCGTAGTTGGCGGCCTGGAGGAGGCGGAGCACGACGTTCTCCACGTCTTCGCCCACATAGCCGGCTTCGGTGAGGGTGGTGGCGTCCGAAATCGCGAACGGGACGTCGAGGATCTTCGCGAGCGTCCGCGCAAGCAGCGTCTTGCCGGAGCCCGTCGGGCCGACCAGCAGGATGTTGCTCTTCTCGACGTCGACGTCGTTGAACTCCGGCGACACCGCCGCGGGATCACGCGACTGGCCGGCATCGAACATCAAACGCTTGTAGTGATTGTACACCGCCACGGAGAGGACCTTCTTGGCGTGATCCTGGCCGATGACGTAATCGTCGAGCGTCTTCTTGATCTCCGCCGGCTTGACCAGCCGCACCGTGGGCTTCGCCTCCGCGGAGGGGGCCTTGACCTCACGATCGATGATCGTCTTGCAGACGTTGACGCACGAATCGCAGATGTAAACGCCCGGGCCCGCGATGATCTTCTTCACCTCCGCCTGCGACTTCCCGCAAAAGGAGCACAGCGTCATGCGCGCGGATTTTGCCATGGCGCCAAGAGTGGTTCGCTAACCGACTGAGTCGAGGCCGGAGTTTGTCCGCAGCGCTAACCTGATCAGGCAGCGCTCGGTACGGCGAGGGTTTGCGCCTCGCGGGTCGAAGTGACCACATGGTCAACCAAGCCGTAATCCTTGGCCTCCTGCGCGCTCAGGTAATAGTCGCGGTCGGAGTCCTTCTCGATCTGCTCGGGCGTCTTGCCCGTGTGCCGCGAGATGGCCTCGTTGAGGGTCTTGCGCCACCGGAGAATTTCACGCGCTGCGATCGCGATGTCGGCCGCCTGGCCGCCCGCGCCACCGCTCGGTTGATGGATCATCACGCGGCTGTTCGGAAGCGCGAACCGCTTGCCCTTGGTGCCCGCGGCGAGCAGCACCGTGCTCATGCTGGCGGCCATGCCGATGCAGTACGTCACGATGTCGCACTGCAGGAAATTCATCGTGTCATAAATGGCCATCCCACCCGTCACCACGCCGCCCGGAGAGTTGATGTACAGGTGGATGTCCTTCTTGGGATCCTCCATCTGGAGGAACAGCATCTGCGCGATCACCACATTCGCCACGCCGTCGTCGATCGGTGAACCGATGAAAACGATGCGGTCCTTGAGGAGCCGCGAATAAATATCCATCGACCGCTCTCCGCGGCCGGTGTTTTCAAGTACGACAGGGACGTAATAGCTCACGTGGTGGGTGGTTCCAAGATAACGACGCTCAAGCCTTTGGCTCGAGTGTGGTGACCTTAGCCTTGGACACCAGAAAATCAACCACCTTGTCGAAAATGATCGACTGCTGGACGGAGCGAAGATGATCGCGATCCGACGCGAGCGCCTTCGCGAGCTTCTCCGGCTTCTGGCCCGAGCGCATGGCTTCGCGGTACAGGTATTCGTTGAAGTCGTCGTTCTCGACCTGGATCTTCTCCTGCTCCGCGATCTTCGCCAGGACGAGCTGCACCTTGACCCGCCCCAGGGCTGCCTTCTTCGCGCCTTCGAACAGCTCCTTCTTGTCCTTCTCGAACTGCTCGGCGGGGATTCCGCGGCGCATGTTCTCCTCGATGAAGTTGCGCAGCACGCTCTGCGTTTCCGACTCCACCAGGGAATCCGGCACCGGGAAGTCGACCTTCGCCGCGAGCTGCTCCGTCACCTGCCGGCGCTGGGCCTGGCGGTTCTGGTACTCCTTCTGCATCTTCACATTGTTGCGCACCTTGTTCTGCAGGCCGGCCAGGTCATCGACCTGCTGCGACTTGAAGAACTCCGCGTCGAGCGGGGGCAGGATCCGCTCGCGGATTTCCTGCACCTCGATGGCGTAGGTCGCCGTTTTTCCCGCCAGCGCCGGGGCCGCCGGGAATTCCGCCGGGAACGTGATCGTCACGTCCTTTTTGTCGCCCGCGCTGAGGCCGGAAATCTGCTGGGCGAGGCCCGGAAGGACGCCCTCGTTGGTGCCTTCCACTTCCTCCCACGTCTGCGGGACCTTGCCGTAAAGCTGCTTGTCGGGCACGAGCTCGGTGATCGGCTGGCCGTCCACCTTGCCCTCGTAGGAGAGCTTCACGTAGTCACCCTTCTGGGACGCGCGCTCCGCCTTCTTGAAATCGGCGCGCTCGCTGCGCAGGCCTTCGATGACCTTCTCGACCTCGGCGTCGGTGGGATCGAGCGGGGCAACCTCCGTGGGCAGTTCGGTGTACGCGGGGAGCTCGAACTCCGGGCGGACGTCGACGGTGACCGTGACCGTCGCCGGCTGGCCCTGGGCGATGACGCCCTCCTCGACGTTCACAATGTTCAACACGTCGAGCTTCTGCTCGTCCATGCCGGCGCGATACGCCTTCGCGACGACCTTCTGCTTGAACTCCTCCGCGACTTCCTTCGCAAAACGCTTGGCCACCATCGCCGCCGGCGCCTTGCCCGGACGGAAGCCCGGAATGCGGGCGACCTTGCCGATTTCGGCCACGACGGCCTGGTGTTCGGCGTCGACTTCGCTCGGATCGAGGGTGACGACGAGGCTCTTGCGGGTGGCGGAGACGTTATTCAGTTGGACGTTCACGGTAGAAAACGAGCGGTTTGTAGACAGGGAATTGCCCACCGTAGGCACGGCCGGGAGCCGGTCAATGCCGGAGTGAGGAGGCCGGCGCGTCCCGACCCGCGGCCTCGGATCCTTGGATCCCGCATCCCGCATCCTGTACCCTGTATCCCGCATCCTGTATCCTGTATCCTGTATCCGGCATCCCGCATCCCGCATCCGCATCCCGCATCCCGCATCCTGCATCGGCTCGACACGCTTGCTCTTGCCTGCCCGGGACCGCGGGTCTTGCGTCGGAGCTGCATGCCAAGCCTCGTCCACGTCCTGA
>JAEWKR010000013.1 GCA_023457715.1 Verrucomicrobiota bacterium | reverse complement strand
TGGCCGACGTGCTAAAGGTGGTGGAAGCGGGCGGAAAGCTGCCGCTTCCGGTGATCCTGCGCTGCCGGATCAAGTATTTCAGCCAGGCGGCCGTGCTGGGCGGCACCGAGTTCGTCGAACGGCACGTGGCCGCCTACCGCGAACGATACAAATTGACGGAGCGCGTCGCGAGGCAGCCGCTGCCCGACGCCGCCGATTGGGGTCCGCTTTCCGGGCTGCGGCCACTGAGAGCGAACCTGCTCGGCTGAAGCTTCAGCACGAAATCCGGCCGGAGGTGTGTCTTCATGACAACCGTACCGCCGGAAATAGCGTAGCCAGGTCCCCCAACCGGCTTACCCGATCTCCAAAATCGGGCTAAACGACCCCGGGATTTGCAGGCGTTAGGTGCATGCGTGTGACGTATGTCCGTCCCCTGTGGAGCGCTTGCGAAAGAGGGTCTGTCCCCTCGGATGGCGTTGCCAGAGGGTCTGTCCCTCGTATGGCGGCTTCGGCGGTCGGGGACATGGGAACTCGGTGCGATGTGCACGGACAATGCCGGGGTCAACGCGTCGATACCCTCAAATCCCCAACAAACATGCCTCAGGGTGACAAGAGCAGTTACACCTCGAAACAGAAGCGCCAGGCCGCGCATATTGAAGAGAGCTATGAGAAGCGCGGGGTGAAGTCCAAGACGGCCGAGGCACGGGCCTGGGCCACGGTCAACAAGCAGTCCGGCGGCGGAAAGAAGAACGGCAGCGGACGGAAGAAGGCGGGCGGAGCGAAGAAACGTCCCGCGACGAAGCGGACTTCAACGAAGCGCACTCCACGCGCAGGCACACGCAAGGGGAAGCGGGGCTGAGGGGAGCGTCGCGCGGCGTTCGACCTCGAGCGGGGAAGCAGGGTCACGGGCGACCTCCCATGCCATTTTGGGGCATGCGCTCAGGTGACAACGGGCGCGTGCCGATTAAGGTACTACTGTGGGCAGGCGTGATGAACCCCGTGCTCAGGTTTCACCCGGTGCGACCCCTTCGCCGGGCCGCCGCTGCAGGCTCCGGTTCCAAGCCGCCGTCGCGGTACTGGCCACCGCTTTTGTGGCGCTGCCGGCGAGCCGGGCTGCGCTGCCGGCCGATCGCTACGCGCTGACGGTCGAAGATCGTCAACTCGTCGACGAACTGCAGGCGCGGGCGGTGCTTTTCTTCATCGATCACACGGATTCACGCACCGGACTGACGCGTGATCGGGCCGCGAATCGCACCGGCCCGGCAAGTCCCGAAGCGAGCATCGCCGCCACGGGTTTCGCGCTCAGCGCCTGGTGCATCGCAGACGCACGGGGCTGGCTGGCGCCGGGCGAGGCGCTACGACGCACTTTGGTCACGCTCCGATTTGCAGCAGAGGAACTGGAGCACGTGAAGGGCTGGTTCTACCATTTCAGCGATGCCGCCACGGGACGCCGGGCGCTCATGAGCGAGGTGTCGACCATCGACACCGCGCTGTTTCTCAAGGGCGCCCTGTTCGCACGGGAGTATCTGCGTGATCCGCAGGTGGCGCGGCTGGTCAATCACCTCTACCGCCGGCTCGACTGGCGCTGGGCTCAGGATGGAGAGATGACGCTCTCGATGGGGTGGCGGCCCGAGACGGGCTTCATTCCCTACCGCTGGGACAGCTATTCCGAGTTGATGGGGCTTTATCTCCTCGGCATCGGAGCACCCGCCAATCCGCTCCCCCGCGAGGCGTGGGAGGCGTGGCGCCGCCCGCGCGCGACCATCGGCGGCCGGAGCTACATCCATTGCGGCCCGCTGTTCACCCATCAGTACGCGCATGCCTGGTTCGACTTTCGCGGGGTGCGCGATGGGCACGCCGACTACTGGCAGAACTCGGTTGACGCGACCCTCGCCCAGCGAGCCTGGTCGGCGGGCCAACGCGAGCGGTTTCCATTGTGGTCGTCGGCAGCGTGGGGACTCACCGCGTCCGACGGTCCGCAGGGCTACATGGCGTGGGGCACCCCGGGACCCGGTCCTGACGAAAGCGACGGGACGCTGGTACCGTGTGCGCCCGGAGGGTCACTGCCCTTTGCGCCGGCCGAATGCCTGACGGCCCTGCAACGGATGCGCACACTGGGCGGAGATGCGGTCTGGGGACGGTACGGGTTCGCCGACGCGTTCAACCCGCACACCGGCTGGGTGGCGCGCGACGTCATTGGAATCGATGTCGGAATCATGTTGCTGATGGCCGAAAACCTGCGGACGGGAATGGTCTGGAACCATTTCATGCGGGCGCCCGAGGTTCGTCGCGGCATGGCGCTGGCGGGGTTCAAAGCGTCGGCGGGGGATCCTCGACTGGTCGTCTCGGCCGCGGCGGCGCGGGTGCCACAAAAAGCCCCGAGCGAAGAATGGGTGGCGCACGTGCCTACGCCGGCGCTCGCCCGGACGTCGACGCGGTTGCGGAGAGGGGAGTCGTGAACGGCCTTGCGCCGGCCTCCGGCCACCTTATTTGTCCGGCGTGCTTACGTTGAAACCCCTGTTCCGGATCGTTGCCCTTTTGGCCGTGTTTGCCGCCGTTTCGGCCCCCGTGGTCCAGGCGCAGCGGGAGCGGCTCCCGCCTGAAGACCTCGCGTTTGTGGAAAAGACGTGGCCGGAGGCCAGGAAGACGACGATGGGAATCCGGTACATTGTGCTGCGGCAGGGTGAGGGACCGACCATCAAGCCGGGTGACCGGGTGGACGTGTTGTACACCGGGCGCCTGCTGAACGGCACCGTGTTCGACCAGACGCAGGACAAAGACAAGCCGTTCACCGTGCGGGTAAAACGGAACGAGGTGATCGAAGGATGGGATCAGGTTCTCCAACTCATGAAAAAGGGGGAAAAGCGGCTCGTCATCGTCCCACCCGAACTCGCTTACGGCACCCGGGGCCAGCCGCCCGTCATCGGTCGCAATGCGACGCTCGTCTTTGAAATGGAAGTGATCGGGGTGAACGATCCGAGGCACGATCTGCCCGCGGAGAAGAAGTGAGCCCGCTGCGCGGGCATTTCAGATTTCAGATTTCAAATTTCAGAGGGCCGGTCGGCGATTCGTTGGCGGGCGTCAGCCTGCGTCGTGGGCTCGAACAACCGTCTCCGATCGCACGCTGAAGCCGTGCGCCACCTCAGTTCTGAAATCTGAAATTTGAAATCTGAAATTCCCGGCGCAGCCGGGCTGTCCTATCCCGCGGGCTCTTCCGTCACGGGCGCGACCACCGCAGCCGCGGCCCGGCGCTGAGTGACGACCGTATCAACGGCGTACAAAACCAGCGCGGCCCAGATGAAGCCGAAGGCGAAGAGCCGTTCGCGCGGGAACGCTTCCCCGTAGACCCAGACGCCCAGGGAAAACTGGAGCGAAGGCGTGAGGTACTGCAGCACGCCAAGCGTGGTGAGGCGGATGCGTTTCGCGCCGTACGCGAACATGATCAACGGGATCGCCGTGATGACGCCGGAGCTGAGGATGAGAACGGTCGTGGTGGTGCCCACGTGTCCCAACGCGCCAACCCCGGCGTTTTCCCGCCAGAGCAGATAAGCGGCGGCGAACGGGGCCAGCAAAAGGGTCTCGGCGGCAAGCCCCGTGAGGGCGCCGAGCGAGCTTTTCTTGCGCATCAGACTGTAACCGCCCCAGGTGCCGGCGAGGCCCAGCGCGATCCAGGGCAGGCGGCCCATCTGGATGACGAGGACCGCCACACCCAGCGCAGCAAACGTGATCGCGAGCCATTGCCGGAGCCGCAGATGCTCGTGCAGGAGGAACCGGCCGCTCGCGACATTGACGAGGGGCGCGAGGTAGTAGCCCAGGCTGGCCTCGACAATATGGCCGGTGTTCACGCCCCAGACGTAAATCAGCCAGTTGCCCGTGAGCAGCAGGGCGCTGACGAGATTGAGGAAGATCGCGCGAGGCCGGCGGAGGGCGGTGAAGAGAAGGCGCAACTCTCCCTGCTGGCTGACCAGGAAGAGGACGAACACGAGCGACCAAACGTGGCGGTGCGCGATCAACTCCAGCGCATTCACGTGGGCCAACTGCTTCCAATAAAGAGGGACGAGCCCCCAGATCAGATAGCAGCCCAGCACGGCGGATACGCCGCGAGCGGGAGAAGCAGTGGGAGAGGCCGTCACCCGGCTACTTCGCGGGCACACGGGGCACTGGTCAACGCGCCAGGCGGTACAGTGCCTGCCCTTTCCGACCGAACAGGGTTGCCCGCGAATGACGCGAATGTCCGCAAATGAGAAGGCAGCGCAACCGGACGCCGCAACGAGCCCCGCCAGGCGTCGGTTTCAATCGCGCCCGTTCGCGAGATTCGCGGGCATCTCTGACTCTGACTACCGCTTCCTCGGATTCGCGAAGGCAAACTTCTCCTGAAACTCTTGCGCGGCCTGCTGTTCGGCCTGCGGGCCGACGACTCCACTGGCGTTCAGTTCAGCGGTGCGCTGTTTGATCCAGCGCTGCCGGAACTCCGTCTCGGTTTCCGTGGCGATCGCAGACGTTTCCTTGGCTTTGGCGTTCTTGCGCTTGAAGAGACACCCCGTCGAAAAGAGGACGGAGGACGAGAGCACGATCAGCAACAGGCGTTTGGTCATGTGGCGGGCGATAACGTGAGCAAGCGCGGCGGCCGACGGCGAGCACCGTTTTAGCGGGTTTTTGGTTTCGCGCTGGGCGCAAAAACGAGTTTGCTGAGCGGAGAATGAGCGACGAGCCCACGCCGACGCCTCCCTCCCTCCGCCTGAAGCCGCGACTTCGCCCGGCGGAGGAACCGGGTGCTCCCTCGACCCCGCCGACATCCCCGCCGTCGGCGCCGGCCGGGGACGCACCCGTCGCTTCCGGCACGGCGCCCGAAGCGGCGCCCGGCGGCGAAACGGCTCCGCGAATTCGTCTGAAGCCGCGCCTGAACAGTGAGCCAGCCGCGGCGACCCCGTCGCCGGCCGCAGGTGTGCCCGACGGCGCCCCGCCCGAGCCCACCCCGTCGACCCTTCCTCCGGCCTCCGCGGTGATTCCGCCTCCGCCTGCGCCCCCGTCGGTACCGCCGGCAGCGATCCCCCCGACACCTCCCGCGCAGCCTACGACGCCCGCAGCTACGCTTCCGCCGACCCCGAAACCGCCGGCCCCGGTACTTTTCATCACCGATCCGCCTGCGGCCGAGGCGTCGCCGGCTGCGGGTTCGCCGGAGGCCCCCAAATTCAAGCTGAAGCCGAAGTCGCCCGGGACGCCCCCCCCCTTGTTCATCGAGGATCCGGCGCCAGCGCCGGTGCCAGTTCCGGCCAAACCGCCGACGGCGACGACCCCGCCCACGCCAGCGGCGCCCCCCTTGTTCGTCCCGGAACCGGCGCCGAGTCCGGTCATTCCGGTGGTCCCCGCGCCGGTCGTGGGCGCGACGGCGGAATCACCGCTCGCGCCGGTGGTCCCGCCACCGCCGCCGGTTGCGGCGAAACCGCCGGTGCCGCCCAAGGCCCCGCCGCCCAGTTTTCCCGTGGTGGCCCCGAATGCGGCACCGGTCGCGGCGCCGAAACCCCCTCCCGTACCCCATGTGGACGTACGCAAAGAGATTGCTCCCGCGGCGCCCCCCGCCCCGCCGCCGCCCGTGCGTGTCTACAAAAGCCGGCGAGGGTTGCTGGTCGGGCTTTCGGCGGCCGGCGCGGTGGTGGTCGTAGCGGGCGGGCTGCTCGCGTGGAACTTCTTTTCCGAGCCGGAGCCCGCCCCCGTAAAACGTGCGCCAGTCGTCACCGCCCCAGCGAAAACCGAGGCGCCCGCCACCGTGCAGGCGACCGCGGCGCAACCCGCGACGACGGGTGGACAAACGGCCGTGTCGGCTCCTGGTCCGACGCCCTCCGCCACGCTCAACGCGCTGGCGGCGGCGCCCGTTCAGGCGATCAACCGCGCCCAACAGGCGGCCAACAGCCAGGTGGACCGCACCGCGGCCAGCAACGAAGTGCTGGAGAATAATCCGCCGGCGAATGCGGGCCCGGGGGCGCGGCCCACGGCGCCGGCCGCAACCATCGCTCCGACGACGCGAAAAACCGAGCTCGCTCCCGGCGTGTCCGCGGCGATCCCAACCGAAGCGTCCGTCGAGGCCAGCGCCGCATTCCGCGCTTACGTGGGCAGCATCCGCGTTTCAGGGGTCGTCGGAGGTGCCGCCCCCAAGGCGCTGATCAACGGCCGGCTGATTCAGGTCGGCGACACGCTGGATTCCAGCCTGGGTGTGACCTTCGCGGGCGTGACCGGCAATCAGCTGGTGTTTAAGGACCGCAGCGGCGCAACCGTTTTGAGAAAATATTAATTGGCAACGGTTTGCCGTAGATGGGTTGGGGCCGGGACGCTTCTCGCACCTTTCCTTTCGTGCGATCGCCGGCAGTTTGTCCAGATTTTGTCTACTTTCCGTCCTGCACGGCGGACTTGATCGCGTGAACCACGGCGGGGTCGGTGGCGATGCCCAGGACGCCGTTGACCACGAACTGGATGCCGATGCACAGGATCAGGAAGCCCATCACCTTCGACATCGCGTTCATGCCGTTGACGCCGATCAGGGGAATGACCCGGTCGGCCAGGCGCAGGGTGACGTAGGAGATGATCGCGACGACCAGGATGCCGAGAATGATCGCGACGTAATCCGTCCATTCGGTCGCGAGCGACGTGAAGCCGACGGTGACCGCGATCGAGCCCGGGCCGGCCATCAAGGGCATGGCGAGCGGCGAAAAGGAGACATCGCGCTTGGCCTTCGCTTCGGCGGTGGCGCGTTCGTCGTGGACGGCCGGCTTGTCTGTCCCCAGCAGCATGCTCGAACCGATGCCGGCGACAAGGAGACCGCCGGCGATGCGGAGGCCGGGGATGGAGATGCCGAAGAAGCCCATGATGAACGTCCCGCCTACGAGGAAACTCACCAGGATCGCCACCATGAAGAAACAGGCGTTGCGCAACTGCTGCAGCCGGCGGGGCCGGTTATCGCCTTCCGTGATCGCCAGGAAGGTCGGCGCAGAGGCGAGCGGGTTGATGATCGGAAGCAGGGCAATGATCGTGCCCAGGATAAGCTCCCAGAAGTGCCGTAGTCCCATGACCGAACCATGATCAGCCGCTGGCAAAATCCAACCAAAGGTTGCGGGGGCCGCTGGACGAAGAACCGATTGGGCCGAACGGATTAGAGCGAAACGATGCGGCCGGACCGCGGGGTTGGGGGTCCGGTACCGGCGGCGTATCGGAGATCCGCCCAACCTGCAGGGTGCGGCGCTGGTGTCACCTGCCGCTTCATTCCTCGTCGGGGCCGGTGTTACTTCACGCAGGCGCAGACCACGGCAGATTCCGTGGTCTGCGTCAGGTTCATGCGTTCGATCCGCTCGCGGCGGGGGTCCCAGCAACCAGGGCAGGCTGAAAAACGCTCGAGGCCCCAGGTGTCGGCAAAAACCCGGCCCCGCCGCAGGGCGAGGGCGCCGGCATGGGCGGCTTCCAGGTCCCGGAGCGAAGGCGGACTCCATTCGCCCGCTTCGCGCAGCCGATCCATCGCGCCGTTGCCGGCGCGCGTCGGGATCAGCGTGACTGCGCTGGCGCCGCAGTCGAAGGCGAAGGCGGCGGACTGGACGGCCGAGTCCACGGCTGATCCAGGCACAAACGGTGCGCCCACGAGTAAAAACACCCGCAGGGCGATGCGTTCATGGGCGAGGAATTCGGCGGCGCGGGCGAACTGCTCCAGCGTGAAGCCCTTGTTCAACCCGCGGAGGACCTCGGGGTTTGCGGTTTCCAGGCCCACCGCGATCTCGAGCGTGGCGCCGCGGGTGGGCCGCGCCGTGTGGTTGCCCGCTTGCCGGCGCTCGTGGGCGGGTCCGCTGGCTAGCAGGTCGCGAAACGCCAGCGTCCGATCGCCGATCAGCAGCGGATGCGATTCGACCACCACGTGGCGGGCGAAGCTGACCTGGCCGGCGATCGCGGCGTAGTCGGACGGCGGGATCGCGGCGGCGTCGAAGAAGCTGCCGCTGTTGTAGAGTTTGAGCTGGGCCGGGAGGGGGGGAGCGGGCGGCTGGGTTTGGAGCGGCGGGGTCCGGAGACCCCGCCCGGCGGACAGGGCTGCGAGCGCCTGTTCGATCTGCCGGGGGATGGCGCCGATCGGAGTCGGCGCCGTCAGCGTGTCCTGCCACAGGTCGCACATCAGGCAGCGCCAGGGACACTCGTGATTCGTCAGCAGGATCACGCCGGACGAAACGATCTCGCCGGTGGCGAGCCGCTCGCGCTCCAGAAAAGCGCCATGCGGCGTGTCGGCTCCCGGCGCCGCCCGCCGGGGCGGACGCTGCCGGAGGATCCACGCCGTGCGTCCGTTTTCCGGATACACGGAAGGCATGCGGCTACTGGTAGAGCGCGTGGTACTGGCGGCGGAAATCGGCCTCGGGGGTGTGCACCCGCCGCCGCAGGCCCTCCACGGCGATCGCGCCATGCTGGAACCGCCGCTTCTCGAACACGGGCAGCTCGACGCCGAAGTGGGCCTGGATGCCGCGGCGCGCAATCTCGCCCTTCAGCGAGTAGAGCCGGTCGACCGACATGCCGCTCAGCGTCGCAAAAGGGATCGCCTCGGCGGCCGCGACCACCGCGGGGCGCGTGAAGGGACTGAAGCCGTCAAAGCCCAGCTGACACCGGGGGGCGTAGCTCCGCGCGTAGCTGCGGCTCAGCCCGCCGCTGTACGTGAGCGAGTGCTTGATCCGGCCGACGCCCCAGCCCTCCTGGTAGAGCATGAGGTTGTTGACGACGCTCCGGATCGTCAGCTCGGGGTTCTCCTCGATGGGGTAGTCCTTCATGTTCTCGTCGCCGCCGTCGCCGTCGACGAGCAGCCTCCACTCGGGGTACCGGGCGCGGATGCCGCGGCAGAGCGCGAGGACCATCGAGGCGCACTCCACATCGAGCGGCTTGTAATCCTCGAGCACGCGGAGGGTTTCGCCGACCTCGATTGACGCGGGATCGGCGTCGATGGTCTCAAGGAAGAGTCCCATTCCCAGGCGGTCGAGGAAGTCGCGGGCCTGGCGCAGGTCCGGGCCGTCGCCGAAATTCAGCGTGAACGCCTTCAGCCGCGCGGGACTGAGGCCGAGCCGGCGCATGATCTCGTACACCGTCACGAACACCGCGCCGCTGTCCACGCCGCCGGAAAAACAGACCCCGATGGGCGCGTCCGCGGGCAGGCTCCGCAGCCACTTCGCGGTTTCATCCGCGAGCGCGCCGATGTAATGTCGACCAATGACATCCAGATCGGCCGGGAGGGTGTTGCGCGCGGGCGTGAAGAACCGGGTGTAGACGGGATCCGGATCGGGGCAGCCGATCAGTTGGAGTTCGAGGACGTAGTGGGCGGGCACCATTCGAGTGTAGCTGGGATGGAACTGCCGCTGCAGACCCTCACGCTTGAGCTGCTCGTGGATGGCGTCGATCCGGTCGGCGACGATCAGCGCGGGACCCTCGCGCCGCTTGGCGAGGAAGTAGCGCATGGGGCGGTCCATCGAGCGCGCGAGCCGGACGCGCTTGCCCTCGCGCGCGACGATCGCGAACGAGCCATCGATGCCGAGGACCGATTCGGGCGTGCCGTTCAGGATCCGGGCGCGCGCCTCGTCGAGGGTGACGTTGTAGAGGCGATGGGAGGCCGGGTCGATAAGGTCGACGAGCTTTTCGATATAATCGTCCATGAGGCTGGGGTGCTGGAAAGAGTGGCAGAGCGGACGTCGGGACGGGAACGGACCGGGTCATGAGTGACAATGCGAAATGCCGCGAGCGCTGCTGTTAGCAGAAACCGTGCGGTGGGTTCGCAGTTGTCGACGTGAGAGGGTTGCGCTAGCGAGCGGGCATGTCGAAGCGCGTGTTGTGGATCGGAGGCGTCATGCTGGCGCTGGTCGCGGTGGGCGTGGTGTTCTGGCTGCGCCGGCCCGCGGCGGAGGCGCCCGCCACACCGGCGGCGTCCGCCGAGTTCATCGCGTGGATGACGCGCGGCAACGGCCTGCTGGAGAAGGGCGAGGCGCACGCCGCCGTCACCGCTTACGACGAAGCGCTGCGCCGGTCGCCGGCCAGCATCGACGTGCGGTTGAACCTCGCCAATGCTTACCTGCGGGCGGAGCGGCCTGAGGATGCCCTCGCGGCCGGCCGGAAGGTTCTCGAGCTCGATCCCAACAGCGCCGCCGCGTATTATCTCGTCGGCTGCGCCCACCTGCGGCTGAACCAGTTCGCGGAAGCGGCGGCGGCCCTCCAGCAATCCTGGCGGATCGATCCCACCGAGCCGGCGGTGGATTTCCAGATGGGCCTCGCGCAAAAGGAGCTGGGCCAGATCCCGGATGCGATCCGCGACTTCGAGAATGTGGTCAAGGCGGTGCCGGATCATCCATCGGCGCACTATCAGCTCAGCCAGTTGTACCGCCGGGTCGGACGGGCGGAGGACGCGGCCAAGGCGCTGGCCGCGCACCAGAACCTCCAGGCGAAAGGTGGCGGGACCGCCGCGGCGAGCCTGACCGCACTGGAGCGCAGCAAGTACTCGGAACCGCTCGCGCCGTTCGTGCTGGCGCAGCCGGAACCGCGCGGAATCCCGGTGCAGTTCGTGGAGGCCAGCACGGAACTTCTCGACGGCGACGCGAGCGGGTGGCGCGGGCCGGTCGCGTTGCTCCCCTCCACCCAGCCGGAGCGGTCCAGTCTGTTCGTCCAGGACCGGAACGGCGCCTTCGTGCTCCTCGATTGGCGTGACGGCAAACTCGTGCCGCAGGGTCGTCCCCTGCGGGTGCCCGCCGGCGCGACCTATCACACGGCGCTGACGGGTGACCTCGACAACGACGGGTTTGAGGACGTCGTGGCCGTGGGGCTGCAGGATACCCGGGTGTTCAAATTTTATGCGGAAGGCCGGGTGCGCGATGCGACGCGGGCGGCCGGGCTGGAAGGCGTCAAAGCGGCAGCCGGATGGCTGGCGGACCTGGATTTCAGCGGGAATCTTGACCTGCTCGTGGTGCCGGCGGAGGCGCCCGGACTCGTGCCTTTCCGCAACCTGGGCAATCTCTCGTTCGACGGAACGTGGGCCGACTCGGGGCTGCCCGCCGCGCTGCCCGGAGCAACGCAGGTGTTTACGGAAGACTGGAACAACGAAGGACTGCCCGGCGTGTTCGTGGCGCGGGCAGGCGGTGCGCCCCGGTGGTTCGCGAAACCCCGCTCGGCGCCATTCGCGGAGAGCCAGGCAACCCAGGGGTGGCCGGCGGGAGCGGTAATGGTGACCGGCGACCTGGACAACGATCTGCGCGCCGAGGCGGTGATCGCGACAACGGACGCCCTGGAGATCGTCGATCGCGAGCAAAAGGCGACCGGCGGGTTTAGGCCGCCCCTCGCCGGCTTCGCGGTGGAGCGGCTCACGTTGCTGGATTACGACAACGACGGCTGGCTCGATCTGGTGGCCGCGGGCCCGGCCGGCCTGCGGGTCTGGCGGAATGGCGGGCTGGCGGGGTGGCTGGATACCACCTCAGCCCTGGGCCTGGCGCAGGCCGGAGCGGTGACGGGATTCGCGGCGGCGGACGTGGATGCGGACGGCGACACGGATCTGGTGACGACCTCCGAGGCGGGGCTGCGCGTGTGGCGCAACGACGGAGGCAACCAGAACCAGCAGCTCAAACTTCGCCTGGTGGGCAAGCGCTCCAATCGCAGCGCCCTGGGGGTGAGGATCGAACTCGTGGCGGGCAACTGGCGGACCAGCCGGGTGGTGCGGAACACACCGCTCGAGGTGGGCGTCGGCCGGCACCAGACGATCGAGTCGCTGAAGTTCAAGTGGTTCGATCTGGCGACGGCGATGGTCGAGGTGCCGGTGATTCCAGGGCGGGGAGGGGGGGCGGGACAAAGTGGCGGCACCCCGGCTTCGCCGGCCCCGGCCGCGGCGGGCGGGCGGATCCACGTGATCAACGAGCCCACGCTGCCGAGCGGCTCCTGTCCGTATCTGTATGCCTGGGACGGCCGCGGCTTCCGTTTCGTATCCGACATCCTGGGCGCGGCGCCCCTCGGGCTCCCGATCAACCGGGAGATGTTCGTGGCGGCGGATCCGGAGGAGTTTCTGGTGCTGGGTAATGCGCTGCAGTTTCCGCCGCGGGACGGCGCCTACGAAATCCGGATCACCGATGAGCTGCGCGAAGTGCTGTACCTGGATCAGGCCAAGCTCGTGGCGGTGGACCATCCGGCAGGCACGCTGGTTTATCCCACGAGCCGGATGGTGCCCAAGCCGCCGTTTCCGAAGCACGAACTCTGGACCCTGCGTCCCCTGACGCCGCTGCGTCAGGCCACCCGGAGCGACGGGCTGGACGTCACCGCGGCGCTGGCGGAGATCGATCAGCGGATGGTCGAGCCGGTGCAGCTGCGGCGTGACCAGTTGCGGGGGCTGGCGGAGCGCTACGCATTCACGATGGATTTCGGGACGCTGCCGGTGGAGCGTCCGCTCGTCCTGGCCCTGACCGGTTGGATTCACTTCGGCGGCGGAATGGCCAATATCTCCGGCTCGCTGGACCCGACGCTGCCCTTCCCTTTTCCGAGCCTGGAGGTCGAGCGCGCGGACGGGACCTGGCAGCCGGTCGAGGTGACGGTCGGCACGCCGGCCGGCAAGACGAAGACGATCCTGATCGATCTCGAGCACAAGCTGCCGGCGGGCGCGCGGCGCCTGCGGCTGTCGATGGCGTATGAGCTTTACTGGGACCGGGCGCTGCTGGCGGAAAGGGCCCGCGACGTGCATTCCCGTGAGTACCATCTTGACGCCAGTCGCAGCGACCTGCGGTGGCGCGGTTACAGCCGTTACGCCGACCTGCCGCCCTCACTGCCCCGCACGCCGAAGTACGACGACGTCGTTGCCGTACCCCCGTGGGCGCACACGCCGTCCGGGTGGTTCACCCGGTATGGGGCGGTGGACAAGCTCATCGGCGGGTGGGACGACAAACTCGCGCTGCTCGCCGGGGGCGACGAACTGGCGCTCTCGTTCGACGCGGACCGGCTGCCGCCGGTCGCGGCCGGCATGGAACGGCATTTCTTCCTGTATGTGGTCGGCTGGGACAAGGACGCGGATTACCACGTCGAAAAAGGATGGCAGCTGGAGCCGCTCCCATGGAGGGGAATGAACGACCAGCATTACGGCGAAGCGGAACGGCCCGCCGGGCTCGATGACGGCTGGATCAAAGAGTACAACACGCGGTGGGTGGATCTGAAGGTGGTCAGCCCCGGCGGCAAGGTGCAGGCGATCCCGTGACGGGAGAGGGAAACGTCCAAGGCCCGGACCCAAAAGCCAGATGCCAAACTCCATTTCCAAGCCGCAACATCCAACCTGAATGCCGATTTTGCCACAGAGGTCACAGAGGCCCAATCAGAGCCGAGCCGGAGGCGGGCGGCGTGACTGTCTTGGGCGTCACGCGATGAACAGGTTTGTCCAAGGACCGAGCCTCCTTGTCGGAGCTCTGTGCTCTCTGTGGCTACTTCGGAATCCAGGTCCAACGCTCAACCGCCGACCGCCCACCGCCAACGGGCTGAATTTGGAAGTGGGGCGTTGGCCATCGAAGGCGGGACGCTGCGGCCTGGCATGGTTGTTCCTCGCCGCGGCCGCAGCGCTGCACGCGGCCGACGAGCCGCTTCCGCCGGGCCTGGAGTCCGTTCCGCTCGCGGCCGCTTCCGGTCCACGCGGAGCGACTCTTTTCACGGTCACGGATCCGGCGCGCACAGGGGTCGTGGCGGAGAACAAGTATGACGATCCTGAAATGTGGGGCCGGCGCGCGCGGGAGTTTGACCTTGGCGGCATCGGGACCGGCGTCGCCGTCGGAGACTACGACAATGATGGACGGCCCGACCTTTTCGTGGTCAGCAAGACCGAGAGCGCGCGGTTGTTCCGCAACCTCGGGGACTGGACCTTCGCGGACGTCACCGAAACGGCCGGGGTGGGGCAGACGGGCGCGGAGGCGAAAATCTGGAAGCAGGGCGCGTGCTTCGCGGATGTGAACAACGATGGCTGGCTCGATCTTTATCTGTGCCGGTTCAACGCCACGAACCTCCTCTTTCTCAACCAGGGCGACGGCACCTTCAAGGAGGAGGGCCAGGCCCGGGGTCTAGACGTGCGGGACGCGACGGTGATGGCGACCTTTGGCGATTACGACCGCGACGGCTGGCTCGACGTGTTTGTGCAGACGAATGTCCGCGACGCCGTGGCGGGCCCGGAAGGGGAGCGCGACTACCTCTTTCGGAATCGCGGCGACGGCACCTTCGAGAACGTCACCGACCGGGCCGGGGTCGCGCCGGCGCGCACGCACGGCAACTCCGCGCTCTGGTGGGACTACGACCGCGACGGCTGGGCTGATCTCTACGTGGCGAACGATTTTTCCGTGCCGGATGGGCTCTTTCGCAACCGCGGTGACGGCACGTTTGTCGACGTGATCGGCGACGTGATGCCGTGGGTCCCGTATTCGTCGATGGGGTCGGATCTGGGCGATGCCGACGGCGACGGGCGGCTGGACCTCTTCGTCGCCGACATGGCGGCAAGCACGCATGAGAAGGACCAGCGCACGATGGCGGAAACGCGCGCGCGGTTGCGTCCCCCCGAGGAGAATCCAAAGGAAGTGCGCCAGTTTCCCCTCAACACCCTGCACGTGGACACGGCGACCGGTCGTTTTCTCGAGGCGGGCCGCATGGCCGGCATCGCCGCGACCGATTGGACATGGTCGCCGCGGTGGGAGGACTTTGACGGGGACGGGTGGGTGGACCTGCACGTCACCAACGGGATGTATCGGGAAATCCACAACCAGGATCTGATCAACCGGCGCATGGGGGCCGCCGGCGCCGCGGCCGCGGGCCAGGTCGTGCGGAACAGCCCGCCGCTGGCCGAGCGGAATTTCGCGTTTCGCAACCGCGGAGACCTGGCTTTCGAGGACGTGTCCGCGGCGTGGGGCCTCGCGCAGGAAGGAATCAGCTTCGGCTCGGCCACGGGAGACCTCGACGGCGACGGCGACCTCGATCTCATCTATGTCAACTACCAGGCCGGGCCGACCCTGCTGCGCAACGACAGCGACGGTGGCCAGCGCATGGTGGTGGCGTTGCGCGGCACGCGATCGAACCGGTTTGGCATCGGAGCGGAGGTGACGATTGAGACCGCGGCAGAAACGCAGGTGCGGACGCTCACGGCGGGCCGCGGATTCATGGCGAGCAGTGAGCCCATCGCGCATTTCGGGCTGGGAGAAGAGACGGGGGTTCGGCGGCTGACCGTGCGCTGGCCGAGCGGGTCGGTGCAGGTGTTTGACGGGCTGGCGGCGGGGTCGCGGTATCGAGTGACGGAGCCGGCGGCGGGCGGGCCGCCCGCGGTCCAGGGTGCGCCAGCGCACCCAGGGCCGCAGTTCGTGGAAGTCAGTGGCGAAGTCGGGCTGGCCGTGACGGTTGAGGAGGAGCCTTACGATGAATTTCTGGATCAGCGACTCCTGCCGTCCCGCCTGAACTCCCGCGGGCCCGCGTTGGCGTTGGCCGATCTGAGCGGCGGCGGACAGGACGCGCTGATGGTGGGCGGGACGACGCGTACGCCACCGCGGGTGCTGGAGCAGGGCGTTTCTTCCGCGGGCGGGACTGCGGGCGCCTCGGGACAAGGCCTTCCGCCGGAAGGCGGGACTACCTACTCGGAGCGCAAGCGGAGCGCGCGGCCGCCGGAAGTGAATGATGGGCCGGTGCTCGCGTTCGACGCGACCGGTGATGGGCACCTGGACCTGCTGGTGACGGGTGGGGGAGCGAGCGCACCCGCGGACGGGCCGGAATATGAGGCCCGCCTGTGGGTCAATGATGGCGAGGGAAACCTGGCCCCGGCCGGGGAAGGCCAGCTGCCGCTGCTGTCCATCAGCGCAGGCGCGGCGTGCGCCGCCGATTTCGATCGGGACGGCGCCCTCGACGTATTTATCGGCGGACGGGTTTCGCCCGGACAGTACCCGACCGCACCGCAGAGCGCGTTGCTGGCCCGACGCGGCGGGCGTTTTGAAGACGTGACCGGAGCGATCGCGCCGGAGTTGCGGCGCATCGGGATGGTGACGGGCGCGCTGTGGAGTGATGTCGACGCGGACGGCTGGCTTGATCTTTTGATCACGCTGGAGTGGGGCCAGGTGCGTTACTTTCACAATGAAGAGGGGCGCGCGTTCGCCGACTGGACCGAACGCGGAGGTTTCGCCGCCGGGGGGACGGGCTGGTGGCGGGGCATTGTCGCCGCTGATTTCAACGGTGACGGCCGGATGGATTATGCGGTGGGAAATGTCGGGTTGAACACCGGCTACCGCGCGGACCACGAGCATCCCGCGCTTCTCTGGGCGGGCGATCTGGGTGGCAAGGGTGGCGCCGACCTGATCGAGGCGTATCACGACGGCGATCGGGTGGTCCCGCGCCGCAGCCGATCCGAGATCGCCGCCGCGCTGCCGTCGCTCCTGCGTCGCTATCGCGGGAGCAACGAGTACGCGCGGGCCACCGTGACCGATCTTCTCGGCGCGGAAAAGCTGGCCGCCGCCACGCGGCTGGCGGCGACCGAACTGCGCGGCGGAGTGTTCCTGAGTCAGGGGCAGGGACCCCATGCGTTTCGCCCCTGGCCGCGCCGCGCGCAGATCGCGCCGGCGTTCGGGCTGGCGGCGGGCGACTTCGACGGCGACGGCCGGGCGGATCTGTTCCTCGTGCACAACTCCCATGCACCGGCCCCGTCGATCGGGCGGCACGACGGCGGGCTGGGCCAACTGCTGCGCGGCGATGGGCGCGGCGGATTTGCCTGTGTGGCGCCGGTCGAGAGCGGGCTGGTGGTCGCGGGAGACGCCAAGGCGCTTGTCGCGGCCGATCTCGACGGCAACGGCTGGACGGATTTCGTGGTGTCGCGCGCCGGCGGATCGCTGCTGGTGTTCCGCAATCGCGGCGTGCCAGGGCGGCACTCGGTGCGCGTGAGCCTCCAGGGTGCCGGCGCCAATCCGACCGCGGTCGGGGCGCGGGTGAAGGCAGAGTACACCGACGGCACGACGGCGGCGGCGGAAGTGTACGCGGGATCTGGATACTACAGCCAGTCGACCGCGGCGGTGTTCTTCGGTTCGACGGCGGAGAGGCGGCTGCGGCGGTTGAGCGTGCGCTGGCCGTCGGGGCGCGAGAGCACCCAGGACGTGGCCGAGCCGTTGCCCGCCGTGATACGCGTGGCGGAGCCGGCGAACTAACCCCCAAGGCCACCAGGCTGAAGCTCTGGCGCTGCCGCGCCGCCGCCGGCGCTGGGGTAGCGGCAGTGCCTCAGCCTGCATTCCCTCGACGCCGTCGTCACTCACTTGACCCCCGGATGGCGTCCATTCGCCACTGCCGGCTGGTTTTTCCACGGGCGACCTGCCAGCACGTCCCCCGCCCCAAATGTCCAGCCGTGCCCGGCCCCGGTCAAAAGCGGAGTACGCTGCGACGGGCCACTCGAAGCTGGCAGCATCAGAGCCGCTACTGTGGCCCATTACACGGGGACCGAAAACAACGGCCCCGCACCGGGCGGGCGTGAACGTGTTTCTCCCTATGATACGGACAAACCTGAATGCCCTGCGCCTGCTGGCAGCGGGGGTCGCGTTGCTCGCTGGTCACGGAGGTTTGGCCGCAGATTCCCGCGCGGCGCGACTCGAGGTGCCCATGGTCCTGACGCAGGTGCCGCTCGGGGCGGAAGGACGCGTGGCTGACTGGCACGAGAAAGGCCAGGTACGAGCCGACTGGTTTGACGGGGCGCGCGTGGTGGTCGTCTCAACCGACGGGAACGTGCGCGTGTTGTCGCAGGGGTTCGTGGCCGCGGCCGATCCGAATGTGTCCTTCGATGGCGAGCGCGTGCTGTTCGCCGGCCGAAAAGCGGGGGCGGATCGCTGGCGCATCTGGGAGATCGGGGTCGATGGCAGCGGGCTGCGGGCGGTGAGCCCCGAGCATCTGGATGCGCGCAGCCCGATGCACGTGCCCACCCTGTTCACCCTGGAATCGCCGCAACCGTGGTTCACGATGGTGTTTGTCGCGCGGGCGCAAACCACGAACGAAGCGGGCAAGCCCTCAGCCTCCAGCCTCTACAATGTGAAGCTCGATGGGACGGATCTGAGGCGGATGACGTATAATCCCAACCACAGCTTCGATCCGTTTCAGATGCGGGATGGCCGGGTCATCTATGCGGCCGAGCGTCAACCGGACGAACCGGGGACAGGCGGGGCGCGCACGAGCCTCTACGCCATTCATATCGAAGGCGCTGACGTTGAACGCTACGCCGGTGACGGCGGGCCGCGGCTCCGCCAGATGCCCTGCGCCACGCCCGGCGGGCTGGTGATCACGGTGGATTCGGAGCGTCCCGCATGGGATGGCAGCGGCCAGCTGGGATGCGCGGAGGAGCGGCGCCCCTACACGACACATCGCGCGCTGACCAACGATCCGCAGGTGGTGTATCTCCATCCATCGCCCCTGGAGCGCAACCGCATCCTGGTTTCGCGCCGCGCAGCCGAAGGTCCGGTGAACTCCGGTGTGTATCGCTTTGATGCGGACACAGGCGCGGCCGAGCCGGTCTTCGACACCGCGGAGTTTCACGACGTGCAGGCGGTGGCCGTCCAGCCGCGTCCGCGGCCCGACGGACACTCGACGGTCGTCACCATGGCCGACACCTACGGCACCTTTTACGGGCTCAACGCCTACACCGCCGATCCGAAGCGCGACGGTCAGCTGAAGCCGGGCGAGATCAAGCGGGTGAGATTCATCGAAGGCGTGGTGGAGGACGGAGGCGGGCGGGACGCCCGCGGTCCGGGAGCCGGCGCCGCCGGCCCGCACGTGGCGCGGCGGCTGATCGGTGAGGCGCCGGTCGAGGCAGACGGGTCGTTCAACGTCACCGTGCCGGCAGATGTGCCGCTGAAGATCCAGACGCTCGACGAGCGGGGTCTGGCGCTGGCCACCTCGGGCTGGGTCTGGGTGCGGCCAAAGGAAGTCCGGGGCTGCATTGGCTGCCACGAGGATCCGGAACTCACCCCCGAGAACGAGTATGTGCAGGCGCTGCGACGCCCGTCGAACTCATTGCAGGTCCGGGTCGAAGACCGCCGGCAGATCACCTTTGTCGGCGATGTCGTCCCGATCCTGAGGAAGTCGTGCGCCACCACGGAGTGTCATGGCGGCACGGAGACGCCCCTGCACCTGCCGCTGACGGCCGCGGACCTGCATCCCGCGTACGCGGCGTTGATGGCACCGGCTGAAGCGGGACCGGCGGGCGGTGTCACCGGGCTGCCTCCTGCGGGCAGGTACGTTGACGCGGGACGGGCGCGCACGAGCTGGCTGGTGTGGCAGTTGACCGGCGCCAACACCTCCCGGCCCTGGGATGAGGCCGCGGGACGCAGGATCCAGGCGATGCCTGCGCATGGGAAAATGCCCCCGCTGACCGCCGACGAGATTCGGACCCTGCTGGAGTGGATTGATCTCGGGGCGGCGTTCGGGCCGGCGGGGTCGGCGAATCCTCGCTCTTCCGAGCGAAGCCACGGGGCACTTGCAGCTTCCTTCGAGAGAACGGGGCCCTCCTCCGGGCAGACCACGACGGCGCCCGCCGGTGCGACAAGCCCCCCGTCCCAGAGAGAACCGGTCCTGCAATCCTCCCAGACGCTCGTGCGATGAAAACCTTCCTTTCTCTCCTGGCCGCGGCGATCCTTCCGGTTGCAACGCTCGGCGCCGCCGAAACCGCCTGGCCGAACTTCACGGACGTTACCGAAGCGGCGGGCATCTCGTTCCGGCATTCGGTCGGCGACCTCGACATGAGCAACATCGTCGAGGCGACCGGGCCCGGGAGCTGTGTCTTCGACTTCGACGGGGATGGGTTCATGGACATCTATTTCGTGAACGGCCGCTGGCATCCGGACATCAGCGACAACCGCGGCCGGGCGCTGAAAGGGAAGCTGGCCAACGCCCTCTACCGGAACAACCGCGACGGCACGTTCACCGACGTCACGGCGCAGGCCGGCGTCGCCGGGGTGGACGATGGCTACGGCCTGGCCGCCTCGGCCGCCGACTATGACGGGGACGGCGATGCCGACCTGTATGTGTGCAATTACGGGCGGAGCCTGTTGTATCGGAACAATGGCGACGGCACGTTCACGGATGTGACCGAGGCCGCGGGGGTGGCCAGTCCCGGCTGGGCGGTATCGGCGCCGTGGTTCGATTACAATGGGGACGGGCGGCTCGACCTGTTCGTGGTGCATTACCTCGAATATGACCAGGGCGCCTTCCAGCGCCTCGGGGCGTATTACAAGGCCGACAACTTTCCCGGCCCGCTGTCGTACCCCGGCGAGCCTGACCGCCTTTACCGCAACAACGGCGACGGCACGTTCACGGATGTGACCCGCGAGACCGGGCTGTGGGAGCCGTCCGGGCGCGGGATGGGCGCGGTGGCGTGCGACCTCGATGGCGACGGCGACACGGACATCTACGTCACCAACGACGCGATGCCGAACAACCTCTGGCTGAACGACGGCACCGGCCGGTTCAGCGACCAGGCGATGGAAACGGGCACGGCCTTCGGCGAGGGCGGCCAGGGGGTGTCCTCCATGGGGCCCTTCGTGGCCGACGTCGATCGCAACGGACTTCTCGACCTGCTGGTGCCGGACATGGGCTACAGCTCGCTCATGCTGCAGATGCGCCCCGGGTTCTTCGTCGACGTCACGGCGCAGTCGGGGCTCGCGATCCTGTGCGGCCAGTACACCGGCTGGGGCGGAATGCTCAACGACTACGACAACGACGGCTACGTGGACCTCTTCATCGCCAATGGCGATCCCCACCACCTGCGGGTGGAGGAGGCCGTCCTGGCCCGATGGGATGGCAAGGGCCGTTACGTCGACATGGCCCGCCAGTCCGGCGACTTCTTCGATCACAAGTACGTGGGTCGCGGCGCGGCGTTTGCCGATTTCGACAATGATGGCGACATCGACATCCTGATGAATGTGACGCACGACCTGCCGCGGTTGCTGCGCAACGATGGCGTGGCCGCCCGGAACTGGCTGAAGGTGGTGCCCCGGCTCGCCAGCGGCAGTGTGGCCCTGGGCGCCCGCGTGGTGGTCAAGGCCGGCAACCTCAGCATGACCCAGCCTGTGTTGGGCGTGAACGGTTATCTGACGAGCAGCGATCCCCGCCCGAACTTTGGCCTCGGCTCGGCGACGTCCGCCGGGTCGGTCGAGATCCTCTGGCCGGACGGCAGCCGACAGGAACTGACCGACGTGAAAGCCAACCAGCTTCTGACGGTGACGCAGACGCCGGCCGCGGCTTCCGCCACCCCGACGCCCGGCGCCGGGCGGAACTGATCCCTTTCCGTGCAACGTATGACTATCCAGCTGCAGTTTCTGGCGGGCGTGGCGCTCGCCCTTGTGGGCACGGCCGCCTCCAGTTCAGCGGCGTCTTCCTACACGGTGGTCAAGGATCCCGTGTACATCGGCGCCCAGGCGTGCGCGGCCTGTCATGACGACCCGGCCACCGGCGCGCAGTTCAGCAGCTGGCGGCTGACGGCCCACGCGAACGCCTACGCCGCGCTCTCCCTGCCGGAGTCGAGGGAGATCGCGCGCCTGAGCGGCATCACGGAGGAGCCGCACCAGTCCCGCATGTGTCTGGGCTGTCACGCCACGGCATCCGACACGGAGGACTGGGAAAAGGGCGAAGGGTTTCATCTGCAGGACGGAATGCAATGCGAAGCCTGTCACGGTGCGGGCAGCGAGTACGCGACCAAGGAGATCATGCAGGATGCGGCGAAGGCGACCGCCCATGGGCTGAAACGCCCGCAGAAGGACAGCTGCGTGATCTGCCACCGGCCGAAAGGATCCCACGACGCCGTCCTGAAGAACAAGAAACCCTTCGATCTCGAAGCGGCCTGGAACTCGATCGCTCACCGCAAGCCCGAGGTCGCGCCGGAACTCCCCGCGCCACCGCCGTCCGGACCGCTGCAGGAGAGTCCCCATCGGTTCGTGGGCGTAATGACCTGCACCGAATGTCACGGGGGCGCCGAACGAAATTACCAGTTCAGCGCGTGGCGGATGTCACCGCACGCCCGCGCCTACGCCACCCTGGCAACGCCGAAGGGGAAGGAAATGGCTCGCGCCGCCGGAATCCACGGGGACCCGCAGGAGGCCGGCGATTGCCTGAAGTGCCACAGCACCGGGCACGGGTTTACGAATGCGAGCTTCACGAAGAGCTTCGATCGTTTCGACGGCGTGCAGTGCGAGGCCTGTCATGGCGCCGGCGGCTCGTACGCCGACGACAAGGTGATGCGCGATCGCGTGATGGCCCGCGCCCGCGGCCTGGCCGAGCCCGCGGCGAAAACCTGCGCGGGTTGTCACGAGAACGCGCACGGCAAGCCGTTCGACGTCGAAGCGGCGCTCAAGCGGATCGAGCACCCCAGCCAGCGACCGCCCCCGCAGGTCGCGGATCCCGTGTACAAGAACCCCCAGAACCTCGCGCTTACGCCGGACGGTCGCGAGCTGTGGGTGACGTGCGAGGCGGATGCGGTCGTCGCCGTCGTCGATCCGGCCACGCGGCAGACCCGGCTCGAAATTCGCGTCGGCGGTCAGCCGAATGACGTGTGTTTCACGCCAGACGGCAGGACTGCCTTCGTGTCGAACCGGCTCGACGATTCGGTTTCGGTGATCGAGGTCGCAACCCATCGCGTCACGGCCACGCTGCCGGTGGGAGACGAGCCGCATGGCGTGCTCGTCGACCGCCAGGGCAAGCACCTCTACGTGCTCAACACCTCCATCGACAATGTGTCGGTGATCGACGTGGCGACACTGAAGGAGGTCAAGCGACTGAGCGCGTCGCGTTCGCCGTGGTCGCTGGCCGAATCGCCCGACGGCCGCTCCATCGTGGTGACCCATGCGCTCTCGCGCTTCATCGGCGAACGCCAGCCGTCGATGTCGGAACTGACCGTGATCGACACCGAACGCGCGATCGTGCGCGACCGGGTGGTGGTGCCGGCGTCGAATCTGCTGCAAGGGGTGACCTGGCACCCCAGCGGTCGCTATGCCCTATTCACCTTGCTCCGCACGAAGAATCTCGTGCCGATGACCCGGATCAACCACGGGTGGACGATCACCAACGGGCTCGGGGTTCTCTGGGCCGATGGCACGGTCGACCAGGTGCTGCTGGATCACAACGACGTGTGCTTCCCCGATCCCTCGGACGTAGCGATCACGCCGGATGGCCGGCGCGCGCTGGTCACCAGCAGCAGCACGAACCGCGTGGCCGTGGTCGATCTGGACAAGCTGGTCGGCATGCTGGAGGCGGCGACGCCGCACCAACGGCAACGGGTTATTCCCAATCACACCGGGAAGTCCGCCGAGTTCGTCATCGGCCACGTCACGACCGCCACCTGTCCCAAGGGCATCACGATCTCGGCCGATGGTTCGGCGGCCTACGTCGCGAGCATGCTCGATGATTCCGTGACGGTGATCGACCTGACGGAGATGCTGGTGGCCGGCCGGATCGACCTGGGTGGCGCCAAGCAGGACGACATCCGCCGCCGCGGCGAAAAACTCTTCCACAGCGCCAACGTCGCGTTCCGGCGGCAGTTCTCCTGCAGCACCTGTCACCCCGACGGCCATATCGACAACGTCGTCTACGACATCGAGGACGACGGCATCGGCATGGGCCCGATCGACAACCGGACGCTGCGCGGGGTGAACGACATGGCGCCTTACAAATGGAACGGGATCAACCCGAACCTGAAACGCCAGTGCGGACCGCGTCTCGCGGTGTTCATCACGCGCATCGATCCCTTCAACCCCGACCAGCTCACGGACCTGCATTACTACCTGTGCAGCATTCCCCGGCCCCCCAATCGGTATCGCAAACTCGGTCAGGACCTCACGGAGGCGCAGCGGCGGGGCAAGGCGATCTTCGAGCGTACGCGGCGCAACGACGGTTCAGCGATCCCGCCCGAGGGCCGCTGCAGCAACTGCCACCCCGCGCCGCTGTACACGAGCGGGAAGCTGAGTGACGTCGGCACCAAGTCGCCGACGGACAAGACCGCGCTGTTCGACGCGCCGCACCTGCTGAACATCTACGATTCCGCCCCGTACCTGCACAACGGCATCGCCAAGACGCTCGAGGAGATCTGGACGGTGTACAACCCGGACGACAAGCACGGCGTCACCAACGACATGACCAAGGATCAGCTGAACGATCTGATCGAGTACCTGAAAACACTCTGAGAGGAAATATGAAACGCGCGATCGACCTGAAGAAGAACCACAGAGGCACAGAGATCACGGAGGTCTCGTCCATGAATGGATTGGCTCTGTGTCCTCCGTGCCTCGGTGGTTCAAGGGATCGGAAGCATGCCCCGCCACATGGCCAACCCTCCTGGCTGCGCGCGGCGGCAGGCATGCTCGTGATCGCCGCCACGCTCCACGCGGCCGAGCCGAAACCAACGCCCGCCGCCGACCCCGGTCTGCCGTACGTGTACACGCAGTGGGAGCAGATCACCACGAAGGAGGGGCTGCCCAACGATCACATCTTCGCCCTCAAGGCTGATCCGCTGCGCGATTGCGTGTGGATCGGCACGGAGGACGGCCTGGCGCGGTTCGACAAGCAGACGCGCAAGATCACGTCCTGGCGCGAAAAGGACGGCCTGCCCTGGCGCGTGGTCACGGCGATCGATGTCGATCCGAAGACGGGCGATGTCTGGCTGGGCCTGTTTGGCGGCGGGCTCGCGCGCTTCAGCGCGGGGCGTTTCGACCACTACACCCAGATGAACAGCGGCCTGGCGAACGACGTGGTCTACGCCGTGGCGGTCGAGAACGACAATGTCTGGTGCGCCACCACCGCAGGCGCGAGCCGGTACAACACCAAGGCGGACAAGTGGGACATCTTCACGGAAAAGAATTCGCCGATGGAGGAGATCTGGAACTACAACGTCGCCGCCCGCGACGGGAAGGTGCATCTCGCGGTGTGGGGCAGCGGCGTGCTGGAGTTCGACGTCAAGAGCGAGAACTGGAAGGTCTACCTCGATCCGGACGGCGAGATGGAAATCGACCTGTACCGTGACGACGGGAATGTCCACGTCATCGTCACCGGGGCCAACTACCTCGAGAAGACGCTGTGGATCTCCTCCTATTTCGGCTGTGCGCGTTACGATGGCCGGCACTGGCGCGGTTACTTTGACCACGACTCGGGCCTCCCCAGCAACTTCAACAACAGCATCCGCGCGCGCAGCGCCCAGGAGTGCTGGTTCGCGACGGACAAGGGTGCGGGCGCCTGTGTCGATGCGGCCACCGACACGTGGGTGAGCTACACCTCGGATGGCGATCGCAAGACCGGACGGGCGCTCGTCAAACGCGGCGGCAAGCTCATCCAGACGGTGGATACGGGGTACAACGTGCCGCAGAATTTCATCATCTGCCTCGATTTCGACGGCAACGACGTCTGGGTCGGCACCGGCAAAGGCGTCGGCCGTGGGATCGGCACGGGGTACTACCCGCGGCTTTCCAAGGACGGGCAGCGATAACCGGAGGAACTATGAACACTTTTTTCCGTGGCGTTGGCTTTGGGAAGGGACCTAAGGGAGGAAAGGGACCTAAAGGACCTAAGGGACCTAAAGAAAGGCGGCCGGATTGTGGGCTTCTGCTCCTTAGGTCCTTTGCGTCCTTTGGGTCCCTCTCTCCCCTTAGGTCCCTTCTTCTCGCCTCGATCCTCGCCCTGGCGGGCTCGAGTACCCCCGCGTTCGCGCAACCGCTCAAGAAACTCGACCGCCCCGAGGACGTCAGGCTGGAGGACATCCTCAAGCGCCTCGATGGGATCAGCCCTTACGCGGCCATGGATCTGCCGTTGAAGCAGGCGCGGAACTACGCGGCGTCGTCCTCCGACGTGGAGCCCTACGGCGGCGTCAAGCCGTACAAGGAGCACTTCATGGTACAGATGGAGTACACCGGCGCGGGGCGCGCGTTGCCGGAGCCGGAGCACCTGACGTCGGTGAAGATCGGGTTCCTGGGCCCCATTTCACCGACGGTGTCGATCGCCACCGGCGGCAAGAGTCACAATGAGGAGACGCTCGGCATCGCCATGATGCGCGCGACGCAGCTTGCGATCGAGGAGGCCAACGCCCGGGGCGGTTACACGCGGCGCGGGATTCCGTTCGAGCTCGCGGTGAAGAACGACAACGCGCTCTGGGGCGCGTCGGGCACCGAGGTCATCGACCTCGCCTACAAGGACAACGCCTGGGCGATCATCGGCGGCATCGACGGCGCGAATACGCACATCGCGATCCGCGTCGCGTTGAAGATTGAAATTCCCTGGCTCACCCCGGGTGACCTGGATCCGACCTACATCGAGACGAACATCCCGTGGGTGATGCGGTGCATCGGCGACGACCGGCAGCTGAACTACATCCTGGTCGACTACGCCCTGCGGAAGATGAACTACAAGCGCCCCTGCATCATCCGCTCGGGCAATCGTTATGGGCGGTTCGGGGTTCGCGAGATCCGCGACGGCTGCCGCCGGCTCGGGCGTCCCAGCGTCATCGAGATGGCGTACAAGGTGGGCGCGAAGAACTTCGACCTGCAGCTGGACCGGATCGCGGAGTACAACCCCGATGTGATTTTCCACTGGGGCAACGGCGACGATGCGGCGCACGTGCTGAATGCCATTCGCGCGCGCGGCTGGAAGCAGCCGTTCCTCACCTCGGACCGCGCGGTGTCGGACGATTTTCTCCGGATCGCCGGCGACAATGCGGAGGGCGTGATCTGCGGCTTCCCCTGGAACCCGGACCGCCGTGATCCCAAGCTCGACGCGTTCCGGACGGCGTTCAAGCAGCGCTGGGGAGTCGAAGCCGAGACCTACGCCGCCCACGCCTACGACGGCGCCAACATGCTGATCTGGGCGATCCAGACCGCGGGCCTGAACCGCGCCAAGATTCGCGATGTGCTGGCCTACCGCGCGGAGGCGTTCTCCGGCGTGACCGGTGAGATCCCGCTCAGCTCCGTGCTCGACGACGCTGGCGAGGTGTTTCTGGCCATCCGCGAAGGGGGTCGCTGGATCTACCGATCGCGCGAGGATCTGGGGATTCCGCGCGGCCAGGTGATTGCCCAGCCGCGCGTCGAGCGCGAGATGGCCGCGGCCCGGTGAGCGCGCGCGGGCACAGGGCAGTCTTGATGCGGGCGGGCCGCCCGCGGTTCATCGATGACAGGGACCGCGGACGGCTCGCCCGCGCTGCGGGGCTCGGCTGGTTCGCGGTGCTTTGTTGCCTCGGGTGTATCCAGGTCACCGCCGCCGCCGAGCCGTACCTGCGCCTGCGCGAGACGACGCTCGGCTACCATGGCGCGGCAGCGGACTTTGAAAATCTGACCGAAATCCGGATCGGCTGGTTTGGCCCCAGCGACCCCGAGGGTCCGCTGACCGGCGACCTTTGGTGGGCGGCAACCCAGGCGGCGGCGGACGCCAAGGGCCCGTTGCCGGTGCGGCTGATTCCCCGCTGGTCGGTCGATCCATGGGGGACCGGAGTGTCGCAGTTGACCCGCATGGTGTACGAGGAGCAGCCGCTCGCGCTGATCGGGTCGGTCGACTCCACGACGACACACCTGGCGGAGCAGGTCGTCGCCAAGGCGCAGCTCCCGTTGGTAAGCCCGATTGCGACCGATCCCAGCGTGACCCTGGCGGGCGTGTCGTGGATGTTTTCCTGCGCGCCGAGCGACGTGGCGGTGGCGGAGGCGTTGGCGCAGAGTATTCTGGAGGAGCTGGGAGAAGGCGCTGCCAGACGTTGGGCGTTGGTCGCCGCGACCGATCACGAAACGCGCATGACGTCGCGGGAGGTCGTGCGGGCGTTTTCGCGGCGGGGGCGGCTCCCGGATTTCCGCTTCGACGTGGCCGCGGTGGGCCTTGATCACGCCTCGCAGCTGTCGGCACTCGCGGCGGCAAAACCCGACGTCGTCCTGGTCCTGGCGGGGGCCGTGGATTCAGGCCGGCTCGTCCGCGGCGTGTCGGCCACACTGCCGGGCGCCGTGATCTACGCGGGTCCGGCTGCAGGCCGCGCTGCTTTCCTGCCGGCCGCCGGTGAAGCCGCGGCGGGTGTTCGTTATCCCCGGCTCGCCGACGACACTCCGACGGCGCCTGAGACGGCGGCGTTTACCGCCCGATTCCTTCGCGCGCGCGGTCGCGCACCGGATTTCGCCGCCTTGCTCACCTATGACGCGACGCGGCTGTTGATCGCTGCCATTCACCATGCCGGTCCCAACCGCGCGCGGATTCGCGAAGCCTTGAGGGCGCTGTCCCCGTGGTCGGGGTTGGCGGGGGAGGTTCGTTTCGACGGCACCGGGCAGAACGTGCGCGGCGGACTGCCGATCGTGGTCATCGAGTCCCCGGCGGCCGTTTCGATGGACCGCGGGCGGCCCGCCCGCAGCTTCGAGCCGGCGCCGGCGTCGCCCGATGGGGTGGCCTCAAGTCACGCAAAGGCGGGCGAGCCGCCCGCGGTCCAGTGAAGCCAGCACACTTTCGCACCATGAAAACCCTGCGTTGCCTGTTGGGATGGATCGGAATTGCGACCGCGTTCGCTGAAGCTCCGCGGCTGGAGTTTGTCGCCTCGGCGGGGGAAGTCGCCGCGTACGATTACGTGGAGATCACAGTCACCGCGGCCCAAGCGCCGGCCGGGAATCCGTTTACGGACGTCTCCGTGACCGGAACGTTCGCGCGGCAGGGCGCCCCCGAGCTCGCGGTCGATGGATTTTGCGACTCCGAGGACGGCCGCGTGCACCGGATCCGGTTCATGCCGGCGGAGCCCGGGGTGCACGAATACAGCGTGACCTGGCGGCACGCGGGGGCCGAGCAGACCCACCGGGGGACTTTCACCGCGACCGACGGTCGCAAGCGGGGCCTCCTGCGGGTCGACCCCGAGTATCCGGCCCATTTCCAATGGGAGGGGACCAAGGAGCGCTACTTCTGGAATGGCACGACGGCCTACTGGCTGGCGGGCTGCGACGACGAGGCGATCCGCGAGGCACTCGACCGGCTTGACCGGCTCAAGGTGACGCGGGTTCGTGCCGCGCTTTCCGGCCGCGTGCGGGATGGACAGGCGTGGTTCGAGCCCGTGCAGCCGTCGGACCGGTTTTCCTTTCTGCTCGAACCCTGGGTGGCGCGCAAGGCGGGCAACGTCGAACAGCCGGACTACGACGTGTCCCGGTTCAATGTCGCCTACTGGCGAAAATGGGAGCGGCTGCTCGCCCACGCGCGCGCGAAGGACATGATGGTGTCGGTCATCTTCTACGTCGATGGCGCGCGCCCGGGGGTCGATCCCTTCGGCCGGGCGGCGATGGGCGGACCCGAGGAGCAGCGCTACTATCGCTATGCCGTCGCGCGGCTGGGCGCGTTTGCCAACGTGATGTGGGACGTGGCCAACGAGTATCGGCTTTTCCGTGACGACGCCTGGGCCGAAAAGATGGGTGCGTTCGTGAAGGCCTGCGATCCCTACGATCATCTCACCTCGGTCCATGGCCACGGCGACTTTCGCTTCCGTCGCTCCCCCTGGGCGGACCTCGCGCTGTATCAGAGCTGGGACGAACACGGTGGATACGACTACATGCTGCAAAACCGGCGGGAGCAGGAAAAGACGGGCCGCCTGATGCCGCAGGTGAATGAAGAGTACGGTTACGAGGATCATTACCCGAAAGGCTGGGGAGGCGATCGGGTCGCTCCGGCCCGCTCGGCGGAGTCGCGGGTGCGTCTGGCGTGGGAGATTTGTCTGGCCGGCGGCTACCAGACCACCGGCGAGCGTGCGAATCGGGGCGACGCCTCCGCTGACCCCGGCCAGCCGGTCTCGCATTCCGGCGGCTGGATCAATGGTCGCGGCGAGGACGATGCCATGCTCGAGCTCTACGGACACCTCTACGATTTCTTCACGGGCATCACCTGGTGGGAACTGCATCCGGAGCCGGAGCTGGTCGTTTCGGTCGCACCGCATCCCGGTGCCAGGAACCCGGGTGGTCCGGGGGCTCCGCTCGGCAGTTCAGGTTCTGCGGACGGCCGGGCTGCGCCTCCCACGTTTGCGGCCCGCAACCCGGCCGGTGATCTGGCGGCGGTGTATATCGCCGGCGGCGGCATCGTCACGCTGAAGGATGAGCTGCTGAAGGATCAGCTGAAGCCGCTGTGGTTCAGTCCGCGTGACGGCGGCATGCGCAACGCGCGGGCGCTGCGCGGCCGGACCTACCGGACCCCCACGGCGGAGGACTGGGTGCTGCTCTTCCGCTCCCCGTGCAACTGCTCCTTCCGCGATTTCGACAACGAGTTTGAGCAATACTGAGATTCGGTCCTGTTAATCGCTGCTCTTGAACACCCTCGTCTTCCCTGCCGTCCAACGCACCCGGGCGCGTGCTCCCTTCGCCCGCTTCCTGATCGTCGCTGGTTTGCTGCTCGCGGCCGGGGCCGGCTGCGGACGCAAGACGGAAGCCCCGGATGCGGTTGACCCCGAGGTGGTCGCGGCGGTGAACCGGGGCGTAAGCCTCATGGGCCAGTACGACTATGACGGCGCGGTGAACGCGTTTGCAGCCGCGCTGGCGTCCGGGGGCGGCTCAACGCGCCGGTCCCCGGAAGCCACCGCCGTCGAGCTGAACCTTGCCATCGCGCGTTTCAATCGCGGGCGGAAGGAGAGCGCCGACATCGAGGAGTCGCTGCGCCTGATCGACGGCATTCTCGCGCGTGATCCTGCGCACGTACGGGCGCTCTATTTCAAGGGCATCGTCCTCCAGCATCAGGGGCAGGCCGAGCCCGCCATTGCGTGCTTCGACCAAGTGGTGAAGGCGAGGCCGGGCGATGGCGTCGCCTGGTACCTTCTGGGGCTGTGCCGCCAGCGGATGGGGCAGGATGCGACCCGGGAATTGCGTCGCGCGATCGAGCTGCGTCCTTATCTGGTGAGTGCGTATTACCGGCTCTGGCAGATCCTGCAGGCCGCGGGACAACCGGACCAGGCGGGGCCGTATCTTGAGCGCTTCAAACAGCTGCGCGAAAGTCCGCTGGCGGAGATCATCGAACTTCCGCAGTACAATCAGATGGGTGAGCTGGCGCTGGTCGTGCCGCTCGGGGAACGGGCGCTGCCCGCCGGGGCGGCGTTCACCTACCGCGCCGGCACGCTCAAACCGCTGGTCTCTGAGCCGGCCCGGGGCGGCGCGGCTGACCATGTCTTCGGCGGGGCGGCGGTCCTGGACCTGGATCGCGATGGTCATGCCGGCCTGCTGCTGGGTGACACCGGCGGTCGCACGTTTGCGCTGAGAGGCGCGGCAGTCCATGGCTGGCCGGCACCGACGCCCATCCCGGGGCTGGAAGCCGTGGAGGCGCCGCGGAACTGGGCGGTGGGCGACTACGACAACGACGAAATACCGGATGTGTTCCTGGTCTCTGCGCCCAACCCGTCCCAGGGCGGCCCGCGCGGAGGCCAACTGTTCCGCGGTCAGGCCGGCGGTCGCTTCGAGCGCGTGGCGGGACCCTGGGAGGAAGCCGCCGCGCCTGCGAGTGCCTTGTGGTTCGATGCGGACCATGATGGGGACCTTGATCTCCTGCTCTGCGGCGGACGATCGCCCAATCTGCTTTTCAACAACAACAGCGATGGCACGTTCACCGCGATCGGCGCGGGCACGGCGCTGACCGCCTCCGAGCACGCCGCGGTGATGGCCCTGCCAGGCGACCTCGACGGCGACACCGACATGGACCTCGTGCTGCTGCGGGCGGATGCGCCGGCCGTGGTGGTGTTGAACGAACTGGCGGGGACGTTTGCCGTGGTCGGAGATCGCCGCCCGGCGCCCGTCCCGGACCACGCTCGACCGGCGGCTCCGCTCGTTGGTTCCGAACTCCACGGCGATCGCGGTGGGGTGCTCCAGGATTTCAACGGGGACGGATTTCTCGACCTTCTGGCGTTGGGCGGTGAGCCCGCCGCGTTGCAGCTGCAGCTCGGCAACGGCCAGGCCCGGTTTGAACGCAGCGAGCCCTTCGCGCGGACCGTGCAGGGCCTGCCGGACGCGGACTCCCTCCGCGGCTTCCGCGTCGTGGACCTCGATCTGGATGGCGATCTCGACGTGGCCGTTTTCGGCCGCGAAGGCCACGTGCTCCTCAACGACGGCACGGGTCGTTTCGTCGGTCAGGCGCGGATCTGGACCGCCTCGCCGGGCGCCGCGATCACCGGCGCCGAGGTGCTCGACCTGACCGGCGATCTGGTGCCGGACCTTCTGCTGGTCGAACGCGGCACGGTGACCCAGGTCCTGATTGCGCCCGGCGTGCTCTCCCCGCGCGGGAGCGCGCTCGCCGTGGCGCCGACGGGGGTGCGGAGCCGCGACAAGCGCACGCGCAGTCCGGCGAGCGGCTATGGAGTGAACGTGGTCGTGCGCGCGGGGCTGCGCGAGCAGACGCGCTGGATCACCGGCCAGAACGGCGGTTGGAATCAATCGCCGGTGCCGGTCGTGTTTGGATTGGGCGGTGCGCCACAAGCCGACTATGTGCGGCTGAACTGGCCCGACGGGGTGGCGCAGGTGGAGACCGCGCTGGCGGCCGGCCAGGTTCACGTCGTCGCGGAGACGCAGCGCAAGGTGTCCAGCTGCCCCGTATTGTTCACGTGGAACGGCAGCCGCTTCGAGTTCATCACCGACTTTGCCGGGGTGGGCGGACTGGGTTACTTCGTGGGTCCCGGCGAGTACGCGCAGCCGCAGGCGGTCGATCACGTGAAGATCGAGCCCGGCCAGCTCCGGGAGCGCGAGGGTGTCTTCGAGGTGCGAATCACCGAGCCGATGGAGGAGACCGCGTATGTTGACCGGCTCGAGCTGGTCGCGATCGACCATCCGTCAACGTCGCTGGTTTATCCCGACGAACGCCTGACGATCACCGGACCGGCGCCAACGCGCGACCTGCTGGTGGTGGAGCGGCCGGTGTTCCCGGAACGAGCCTTCCGGGTGGACGCGGGCGGCCCGGCGGAGGATTGCGCGCCTGCGCTCCGGCAGGCCGACCGGCATTACGCCTACGAGCCGGAACTGGACCGGCGGTTCTGCGGGTTCTGCCGGCCCCACACGCTGGAACTCGACTTCGGCCACGCGTTCGCCGGCGTGGGTCCGGCGGAACGGCTGTTTCTCTTCATCAACGGCTATCTCGAGTATCCGTATTCGCAGACTACTTACGCCGCCGCCCAGGCACGCACGGGCTGGCAGCCGCTGCACATCGAGCGGCAGCAGACGGACGGCACGTGGGCGACCCTCGTTCCCGATGCCGGGGCGTTGGGCGGGATGGCGCGCACCATGACGGTGGATCTCACCGGCCTGGCCGCGGGCGGACCCTGCCGGCTGCGGATCACGTCGAATCTGGAAATCTACTACGACCGGATTTTCGCGGGCGTGGTGGGCGTCGCGGAGCCCGGCTCGGTCGAGCGAAGCCACCCGGCGGGTCCGGGCGTCCGCGTGCACCCGCTGCCGGTGAAGGACGCGGAACTGCGTTACGCGGGCTTTGCGCGCGAGGTCTCTCCGGATGGACGTCAGCCGTTGATCTACGATTACCAGCAGACCGACCTCACGGCGCCCTTCCGTGTGCTGAGCGGGGCTTACACCCGCTATGGCCCGGTGCGTGAGCTGCTGGAGGCCTTTGACGACGACTTCGTCCTGGTTGGATCCGGCGACGAGATTGCGGCGACCTTCGATGCCACCGGACTACCCCCGCTGCCGGAAGCGTGGGTGCGGAGCTTTGTCCTGGTCTCCCATGCGTACTGCAAGGACATGGACCGTTACACCGCGACTCCCGACACGCTGGAACCCTTGCCATTCCGGGGGATGACCCGCTACCCGTACCCGGCGACCGAGCGTTATCCCGACACGCCCCGGCATCGCGAACTGCAGTCCCGCTACAACACCCGGATCGTCGAATAACCAGCCCATGCGTTACGCCGTCGCCGCCGTTCAGACTGATTTCGCCTGTCCGGCCGACCGGCGGGAGATCGCCAGCCGCGTCGACCGGATGCTGGCGCTGATCGACGGCGCCGTGTTGGGGTATCGCCCGTTCTTTCCCGTCCGATTGCTGGTGTTTCCCGAATTCGCGCACGCGGCTCCCGTGTACTTCACCGTCGCCGAGCTGCGCGCGAAACTAGCGGTTCCGATTCCGAACGAGCACACCGATCGATATATCGCGAAAGCCAGGCAGCATGGCATCTACATCCAGACGGGAAGTTTCATCGAGGAGGACCCGAAGTATCCGGGCGTTCTGTTCAACACGACCTGCCTCATCGGCCCCGAGGGAATCCTGACGAAGTACCGCAAGGTCAACCCCTGGATCCCCTGGGAAGTGCACGCGAGTCCACACGACGTCCCGGGCTACGCGGAAGAGCTGTTTCCCGTCGCGCGGACGGAACTGGGCAACCTGGGATGCGCGATCTGCTACGACTGGAATTTCCCGGAGGCGATCCGGCAGCTGACGATCAACGGAGCCGAGGTGTTGATCCGGGTGTCGGCGTACATGGACCCATGGGGTGCGACCCCGCCGATGGACTGGTGGACCGTGGTGAACCGCTGCCGCGCGCTGGAGAACCTGGCGTATGTCGTTGCCGCCAACCAGGGCGCCAGCCTGCAGCACTACGGCCCGTTCTCGTGGCCCGGCGGGAGCATGGTCGTAGACTACGACGGCCGGATCCTGGCGCAGGCGGATCCCGGCCCGGGCGAGAAAGTGGTCGTGGCGGAGATCGACCTGGGCGCGCTTCGGGAAGCGCGGGCGAACCGCCTGGGTCACAACCCGCTCGCGCATCTGCGCCGCGAAGCCTATCCGGGCGCGAACGGGAAGAGCGGTTACCCTGCCGCAAGCTTCACGGGCAACAATCGAACCATCGAAGAGAACAATGCGGCGATCAAAGCCGTGCTCAGCCGCGACCCGTACGGCCCCAAGGCAGGATAGCCGCAAGAAGGCGCAGAAGGCTTAGAGCGGCTGCGCCGCAACCAGATCAATCCATTCAACAGAAGGTAACGAAGGAAACGAAGGATTGCGGGATCACTCGGCGCTGTAGTTCGGTTTTTGGGAAATCTGATTTGGAGGAACTGCTCCAATTCACTCAGCGGCCTTCGTTTCCTTCGTTACCTTCTGTTCAATGATTGGGACGACGCTCACCGAAACGGGAAATCGTGCTCAAAAAACACGAAATGCAGGGATAGCACTACAGAGCTCCGACACATCCACCTTCGCCGAGCCTACGGCGGACAAGGAGGACACGGAGGCCCAATCCGGGATTTGAGATCTGAAACTTGAGATTTGAGATCGGTGTCAGCCGTCGAATCGCTGGCGCTCTTCGCTACATTCTGGTAGCCGCGGACATCGGTTCGATGTTCGATGTTCGATGTTCGATGTTCGATGTTCGATGTTCGATGTTCGAGCGTTCCGCTTTTCTTCAGCCCCTTTCGCCCATGAAAAAGATCCACGTCCCCGATCTCCCGGAATCCTTCTCGGTCTCGCCGAAGGGCAAATATGCCCGCGGGTTGAAGGACATCTCGGTCGCGCTGGGTCGGAATCCGGACTCAACCGACCTGCGGGAGCGGCATCCCTTCGACGTGCAGCTTTGCCGGATTCCCGCGGGCAAGATGCGCAGTCCGTATCATCTGCACACCGCGCAGTACGAATATTTCCAGGTCCTGGCCGGCTCGGGCTCGGTCCGCCACGCAGGTGGCACCACCCCTGTCGTCGCCGGCGACGCCTTCTTCTTCGAACCCGGTGAAGCGCACCAACTCATCGCCGACGGACCCGAAGACTTCGTCCTCCTCGTCGTCGCCGACAACCCGCTCAGCGAAGGCTGCTACTACCCCGACAGCAACAAGTGGCTGATCGCAAAGAACGACGAAGCCATCATGCGCGCACCCGCAATCCCTTATTTCGACGGCGAGGAATAGGCGGGAGTGAAGCTGGGAATTTCAGATTTCAGATTTCAGATTTCACATTTCACCGGTGCCGCGGCAGGCTCTGATGGATGGCGACCACGCTTTACCTGGTCCGGCATGCGCAGGCGAATCCGCTGCGGGCGGTGCCGGAACCCGAGTGGGAACTGTCCGAGCGTGGGCAGGCGCAGGCGGCCGGGCTGGTGCCGGTGCTGACCGCGCTCGGCATTGAGGCGGTCTATAGCAGTCCGTTTCGCCGGAGCATCGACACCTTGCGGCCGTTCACGACGGCGCGGGAGCTGCCTCTGCAGGTGCGCGACGGACTGCGTGAGCGGTGCCTCAGCCGGGACTGGATCGCGGATCTCCGCGACGTCTGGCAGCGTTCCTGGGCCGATCTGTCGTACGCGCTCGAGGGCGGTGAATCAGGGTTGGTGTGCCGTTCGCGGATGGCCGGCGCCGTCCGCGCCATCGCGGAGGATAATCCGGAGGGAACCGTCGCCCTGGGTTCTCACGGCTACGCGATCGCACTGCTGCTTACCACGCTGGATCCGTCGTTCGGTGTGCGCGAGGCGAGTGCGTTGCGGACCCCCGAGATCGTCCGCCTTCGGTGGGACAAAAACGTTCTGACCTGGGACCGCGAGTTTGAGCCAGGAGCCGAGTTCGACGCGCTTGCGACGGATTTCCGGCTCACGCCCGGCATCGTGGCATAGATGAACCACAGATGAACACAGATGGACACGGATCCAGGCCGGTCTTTTTCCAAATCTGAGTCCATCTGTGTTCATCTGTGGTTGAGAGGATGGGGAGGAGCCCAAAAACAAATCGTGCTCAAAAAACACGAATTTCTGGGATATTAGTACAGAGCGCTCGGAGAATAGCGGCCCCTCCTTGCTCGCTGAATTCTTCATCCGGACCTCAGCATCCGGCGCAGCGCCAGGGCATTCTTGATCGCGTGGGCGTTCCGGTCGTTGTTGAAATAAATCCACGCCTCCTCCGCGCCGGAGCTGCGAATGCGCTCCGCCCAGCGGCTCAACTCCTCGCGGGTGTAGTCGTGCCGGTACCACTGCGTCACGCCGCTGAAGCGGACGTACAGCACGCGCTGCCCGGGCGGAAAGTCCTCCGGCAGGCGCGGCGCGCTCACCGCACAGAAGCTGAGGTCCCGCTCCGCCAACGCGCGGTACACCGACGGCCGCCACCAGCTGCGGTGGCGAAACTCCACCACGCTCCGCGTCGCTGGCTCGAGCTGCGTCACGACGCTCTTCAGCCGGGACGCGGTGTACCGGTAGCTCGGGGGAAACTGGAAAAGAAAGCAGCCCATCTTCTCCCCCAGCGTCGCGGCCAGGTCGTAGAAGGCATCCACCCGCGCCTTCGTGCGCACAAGCCGGCGCTGGTGCGTGATCTCCTGGTTAACCTTGACCGAATACACGAACCCCGGCGGCGCCTCACGCTTCCAACGCTTCACCGTCGCCGCCGTCGGCCAGCGGTAGAACGGCGCATTCAGCTCCACGGTCCGGAACACATTCGCATAGTACCCGAACCATAATTGGGTCGTCGGCTCCTGCGGCGGATAGAAGAGGCCGCGCCAGTGCGAATAAAACCAGCCCGAGCACCCGACATGGATCTGCATGAGCCGGATAGTCTGCGACCGCCTTGCCCGGTTCCAAGGGCCCGCAGCGCGGGCATTTCAGATCTCAGTAGCCGGTAGGCGGAAGGCGTTCGGCGGCTTGGCTTCTGAAATCTGAAATTTGAAATCTGAAATCCCGGTAAGAATCGTACGCATTTGCGTCCGGGCCTATGAAAGGGCGCCCGAATACCAGCGCCGTTTCAGCCAGAAGGACACGTGCACAAGTCCGATCAGCGCGGGCACCTCGATGAGAGGTCCGACCACCGCGGCAAACGCGACATCCGATTTCAGGCCGAACACGGCAATCGCGACGGCGATCGCCAACTCGAAGTTGTTGCCGGCGGAGGTGAACGCGAGCGACGTGGACCGCGGGTAGTCCGCGCCCAGCCGCTTCGCCATGACGAAGCTCACCAGGAACATGACCGCGAAATACAGCACGAGCGGAAGCGCAATCCGCAGGACATCGCCGGGCAACTGCACGATCGCGTCACCCTTGAAGGTGAACATGACGACGATCGTGAACAGCAGCGCCGCGAGGGTCAGGGGCGAAATCCGGGGGACGAACTTCGTTTCATACCAGGTCTCCCCTTTGGCGGCCACCAGCAGCACGCGGCTGAGCACGCCGGCCGCAAACGGGATCCCAAGGTAGATCATGACGCTCCAGAAGATGTCGCTCATCGCGACCTTCACGACGGTGCCTCGGAGCCCGAAGTACGGTGGCAGCACGGTAATGAAGAGCCAGGCGTAGAAGCTGTAGAAGAGGATCTGGGCGATGCTGTTAAGCGCCACCAGACCTGCCGCGTACTCGCGGCTGCCCTTTGCGAGCTCGTTCCACACCAGCACCATCGCAATGCAACGGGCGATGCCGACGAGGATCAGCCCCACCATGTAGTCCGGGTGGTCGCGCAGGAGCAGGATCGCCAGGAAAAACATCAACCCCGGACCGACGATCCAGTTCTGGACGAGCGAGAGGGTCAGGATGCGGAGGTTCGTGAAGACCTTCGGCAGCTCTGCATACCTCACCTTCGCAAGCGGCGGATACATCATCAGAATCAACCCCACGGCTATGGGCAGATTGGTGGTGCCGACCGTCATCGGCGCGAAAAACGCCTCCGGATCGGCCAGCACGAAGTGCCCGAGCGCAACGCCGACACCCATGGCGGCGAAGATCCAGACGGTGAGATAGCGATCCAGAAACGACAGGTTCCTGGCGACCGTTTCGGTCCTGGCAGAATCATGCGTCGACATGATGGGTCCCCTCAGGAACGCGGCGCCTTCATCTGGTCGCGGCGGCCATCGGCGTACGCCGTGAAGGTCCGCTGGATTTCGTTCCGCACCCGGCGAAACACGGCCAGTTTCTCCTCGTCCGATCCGGTGGCGTGCGCCGGGTCGTCAAAGGGCCAGTGGTGCCGGTTGACCTGGCCGGGAAAGATCGGGCACGCCTGATCCGCATGGCCGCACACCGTGATCACGGTCTCCACCTGGCGGGAGATGAACTCGTTCATGTGCTTTGAGGTGTGCGTGGAAAGGTCGATTCCAATCTCCTGCATGACCTGGACGGCGAGCGGATGCACGTAGCCGGCGGGCTTGGAGCCCGCACTCGCGACGTCGAGGAAATCGCCGGCCACCGCGCGAAGGAGGCCCTCCGCCAAGTGACTGCGACAGGAGTTGCCGGTGCAGAGAATCAGCACGGTCGGTTTGGAGTCAGGCATGGAAGTCATTCCGTTTCGCAAGCGCACGGCACGGGATCGGGAGCCAGTTTCCTGAGCCGCGCCAGATCCTGGCGGAAGACGGCCTCTTCCCGGGCACAGTCCTGGAGGCAGGCGAGATTTGCGGCCAATTCCCGCGAGCGAACTTTCGGCAGCGAATACACCATCCAATTACGTCGCCGCTCGGCTTGCACCACGCCTCGTCCCCGAAGGTAGGCGAGATGCTTGGAAATCTTCACCTGCGGCTCGCGCAGAACCGACTGGAAATGGCACACGCAGAGCGGCCCGTGGGTCAACAGATGAAGAATCCGAAGCCGCGTGCGGTCACAGAGACATTCGTAGATTTGGACCAGCTCCATGCCACCGACATACCCGTTCTCGCATATACCGCAAGAGGTATGCAGGCGAAGGGAAGGGGAAAGTGAGAGTGAAAGTGAGAGTGAAAGTGAAAGTGAGAGTGAGAGTGAGAGTGACCGGAAGGGAGTCGCTGTTCGGCCTGCCGCCTCGCATCCGGGCGTGCTGCTGGCGACCGCCGGCATCCCGCCCTCTCTCGATCCTCCCTCGACTCACACGCATGAATCGCTGTCATGTAGCTTCGCACTCATGAACAAACTGCGCATTGCTGTGGTAGGATATGGAAACATTGGCCGCTCGGCCGTTGAAGCCGTCCAGGCGGCGCCGGATATGGAGCTCGCCGGTGTGATTCGCCGCACGGCATCAGCGGGGCAGCCGGTGCCGGTCGAGTTGACCGGCATTGCGATCGCCGACACACCCGAGCGGCTGGGCAAGGTCGACGTGGCGCTGCTGTGCGGGCCCACCCGCAGCATCCCGGAGGTCGCTCCACAGTACCTTCGCCGGGGGATCCATACCGTCGACAGTTTCGATATCCACGGGCAAAAGCTCTGGGACCTCCGCCAGCAGCTTGATGCCATCGGCAAGGAACACCAGAGCGTCGCGGTCGTTTCCGCAGGTTGGGATCCGGGAAGCGACTCCGTGCTGCGCAGCCTGTTGCTCGCGATGGCGCCGCGCGGCATCACCTATACGAATTTTGGCCCCGGCATGAGCATGGGCCACTCGGTGGTGGCCAAGTCGAAGCCCGGCGTGAGGGACGCGCTCTCGATGACCATTCCCACCGGCACCGGCGTGCACCGTCGCATGGTCTACGTGGAACTCGAGGCGGGCGCCGATTTCGCCGCTCTCGAAAAGGCGATCAAGACGGATGAGTACTTCATCAACGACGATACCCGGGTGATCGCCGTCTCCAGCGTGGACGCTTTGAAAGACATGGGGCACGGCGTGCGCATGGAGCGCAAAGGCGTCAGCGGGGCGGCGCACAACCAACTCTTCGAATTCCGCATGACGATCAACAACCCTGCGCTCACGGCTCAGATCATGGTCTCCTGCGGCCGCGCCGCGGCCCTGCGGTTGCGTCCCGGCGCCTACACCATGCCCGAGATCGCACCCATGGACCTGCTGCCCGGTGACCGCGAAACGTGGGTGAAGACGCTGGTCTGATTACGGATGCCCGCGAGCGACAGTGGACGCCGTTCTGCGGGCGGACCGCCCGCAGTCCGGCGAGGCCGACCGCCCTCGTGCACTCCTGCCGACGGCTGGGGCCGGTCCGTATCGAATCGGCTGGCTCATTGATGACTGTTAATCACTTGCCCAACTTTGCCGGTAGGGCGTGGCGGCGGTGGGTCTTAATTTTCGCCGGAGGTGAAAAGGAGCGTTGACAAGCCCCCCGCCGACCCTGTTTTTCAACGACTCTTTCACGCGTAACACCGTGATCGCCACGTTGCCCGGTAGCTCAGTGGCAGAGCAGGTGACTGTTAATCACTTGGTCGTAGGTTCGATCCCTACCCGGGCAGCCATTCGACGCGGGCCTCGCAAGACTCGGCCCTTGCTCATGGCCTGCGGCCGGCAATTCAGCGTGGATGCATGCACATGTTTCGCGGCCCGCGTCGAATGGCCCCGAGCAAGCGGAGAAGGCGA
>JAEWKR010000012.1 GCA_023457715.1 Verrucomicrobiota bacterium | reverse complement strand
CCTCTGGCGATGCCCAGAGGGCAAGAACACTCAAATACCTAACCGCTAAAGCAAAGTCCCTTGGTTTAGCGCTCGTCCCTGACCCACTCACCAGCCCTGTTTCTTGAGAGTTTTGGGTTTTGGGTTTTTGGGTTCGGGAACTCAAAACACAAAACTCGAAACTTGTCTCAAAACCACCCTCGCACGCGTTCCATTCCGACGAGCTTCCCGTCGCGGAAAGTGAGGAGGGTCCGGGAGGGAACTTTGTGCGGAAAGGCTTTCTCATCGATCGGCTCGACGACCAGGGTCTCGCCTCGCTTGAGCGGATCGTAGACCATCCGACGGCTGAAACCTGCCTGGAGCGTTTCATTCGGGCCGGCCAGGGGTTCGTGGCGATAGATCCAGCGTTCCTCACCCGCTTCGCTCCGCTCGCTTTTCCACGGCCGCCCGAGCGCCATGTAGACCATATCCGGGGTGAAGCCCGGGGCGACTTCGCCCCGCCGGATCGCGGTCTGGGTGGCGGGGTCGAGGGTCGCAAAGACGGCGCTTCGTTCCTGGATCCGTGCCTCGTTGGTCGCACACGCACCCAGCGTGAGGGCGAGCATCATCAGGCCGGTCCGCAGCAATGAGGTCATGGTCGATAGACCCCGCAATCCTGCCGCGGGTCCACCGACCCGGCCTGCGGACCATTCCGGACACAAAAAAGCGGGGCTCGTGGGCCCCGCCGAGGAGAGAGAACGTTCGACCTGAATACCGGTTTTGCCACAGAGGTTGCTCTCTGTGGCTACTTCGGAATCCAGGTTCGACGTGCGATCAGGCCGCCGCCATGGCCGCGGCTGCGGCCTTCTGCCGGCGGCGCTTGATCACCAGGCCGGTGAGGAAGGTGGCTCCGGCGATCGCCGCCACCGTGCTGGATTCCGGCACCGGGGTCAGGGTGAGCTGTTCCGGATCCGTCGCGATCACGAGTTGGGCGAAGGTCCAGTCCTTGCTGGTGAAACCGAACCCGTCGGGGAAGCCGTAGCCGTACGTAAAATCATTGGCAGGCGTGAGGCCGAGCGACAGGCCCGTGGTGGCGCCGGTGTTCTTGAGCACGAGGGCATACGACTTCGACGGGTCCGTCAGATAGCCGATGCTCGAATCGATCAGCGGCGAACTGATGGAACGCAGGTCGAATGTCGCCGACGTGTTCTGGTAGGGTGCCTCATTCCCCGGCAGCAGCGTCGTCCACGCGCCGGGATCGTTCGTGGGCGAGTTGATGGTGATGCTGTTGAAGGACACGGTCGTGCCGGACACGAACGATCCGAGCGAGTTGTTCCACTCGCCAAACGTCACGCTCATGGTCGTGTTGCCGGTGACGTTTCCCGTCCCCGCGAAGAAGTTGTACGTCATCTGCTGCACCGCGTACACGCTGCTGAAAACCTGGCCCATGTTCGAACCGCTCGTCAGTACCACGGCGCTGCCACCGTAGACGGGACGGGTGTCGAAGGTGTCGAGTTGCGCGTGCGCAGTGCTCAGCCCGAGGAAGGTGGCGGCGAGCACGAAGAGGGTATGGAGGCGGGTTCTCATCTCGGGTAAAACCCCTAGGCGGGGACCGGTGGGGTTCAAGAGTGAAGACGACATCTACGGCTTATTACCTACATCAGCGGGCTTACTGCTACCGACGTGCAAGAATCAGTTGTTCTATGGTTTGCAAAAGGCGCGCCCGGGCGGCCGGGGAGTCCTCGGTCCGCAGCGAGACCGCCAGGAGCTGCGCGGGCTGGTGGCGTCGGGCGTCCCGGACGTCCGCCCACTGGTTGGACCACCACGCCGACCATGACGTGGTTGCCGGCTTCTGCAGCAGCTCTCCCCGGGTCGGATCCCAGATCGTGAACGCGACCAGCAGAGGCTCTTCGCCGCGCCGGAACTCGTAGGCGAAAAAAGGGATCACCCCGCCCGCCCACCGTGCTTCCAGGCGCGGCAGCGTGGTGACCAGTTCGCAGCCGCCGTAAGGCAGGCAGACCGTCGGGTTGTGGAGGAATGGGATCGAGCGCGCCGCCTGGCCCTGGACCCATTCGACGTAATACGCTTCGACCCGCTCGTCGCCCTGCCTCCAGCCGCCGGCGGCGAACCGATCGGGGCGGAGCATCTGGCGCGCGGTGTCGGAGAGGGCCCGGGGCTGGAACATGGGCCGATCGAGCGGAAGGACAGCGGTCCACTGCGGCACCTGGGCCTGCGCCCGCTCGCCTCGGGCGAACCACGCCCGGGTCCCGACATCAGTCGCGACCAGGATCGCCGCGGGTGCGACGAGCCACGGGAGCAGGGGCCGGATGCTGCCCGGGCTGCGGGTCGTGGCGGCGGTGGCGGGAAGACGGTACCCGCCCCATGCGAATGCGATCCAGCCTGTGGCGGCCAGGCTCGCGAGCATTGCCACCCATCCGGCCACGTCGTGACTGCTTTCGACCGCTTCGGCCCCGCGCGTCGCGGCGAGGGACAGGAAGAGGACGCGCCCGAAATTTCCGGCGACCGCGGCTGCCGCTCCCACGAGCAGAAGCAATCCGCGTTTCATGGCACCGAAGCGGAACCACTCGCCGAAGAAGAGCCCCATCATCGCGCAAGCCTGGAGCGAGCGGATGCCGCTGCACGCGTCCTCCACTCCCACCCAGCCGTTCGCCAGCTGGATGCTGGTGCCGCTGGCGAGCGCCGGTTGTCCCACGAGATTGCAGATTTCGGCGGCGAGTCCCGCCATCAGTTCCCGCAACGGAAGGATCGCAGCGGTTTCCAGCCGGCTGGGGAGCGGCAGGCAGCTCAGCAGCAGCAGCAGCGGGCCACCCACCCAGCGCACGCCCGCGCTGCCCGAGATCCGTCCCGCGGCGAGGAGGACAATGGCCGCAAAGAGCGCCGTAAAGCAGATGACCACCATCGGCCACAGCGGATAGGGCGTCAGCAGCAGTCGCACCGGCACGACGGCCGCGGCCAGCGCCAGAAGCCCGAGGCCCGTGAACACGCGGGCGGTCCCGACGCCGCCGGAGCGGTACCCCCGTGCTGCTGCCGGCGGCAGCGGACGTTCCGCGCGGACGCCCGGGCGTTCGCCCCAGCGCTCCCACCACAGGTAGGCGGCAAGGAGGGGGGCCAGCCACGCATGGCCCAGGTCCGGTGAAAGTTGCCACGTGGGCACGATGCCGGCCAGCCACACCGCGCCGGTCACCCCTGCGAGCGCCCCCAGGGCCCGGCCGCCCGTAGCGGGGGGCGTCCGGGATCCGCCCGACGCCGTCGCTTCGTCCGCAGGAAGGGATCCCGGTGCGCCCATCGCGCGATCAGGTTTTGGGGTCCGCCGGCTTCGGCGCCGCGGCTTTGGGCACGGGCCGCTGCAACGCCTCCTGGCCGCGCTGCACCAGGAGTTTTTCCTCGGGCAGATAGTCTCCGCCCGCAGCCATCGCCGCCTTCGCGCGTTCGAACTCCGCCGCCCGGCGGCCCACGCCGTAAACGTAGGCCAGATAAGGCAGCCGCGGCGGGAACGCGCGTTCTTCGGGCGTCAGCTGGTCCACCACGGCCAGCGCTTCCGCAGCCCGCTCGGCCTGGGCGAGCGCGACCGCGTATCCGGTGGCGTACGTGGCATCGCCGGGGTGCGAAGCATGCAGGGCCGCGAGTTCGCTCTTCGGTCCGTCCCAGTTCAGCGTCGGTTCGGTGAGCAGACTGAGCAGCGCCCAGTCATGGCGGTAGCGGGCGACGCCCGCGTCGCCGTCGCGCAGCCTGCCGAGGACCTCCCGCATGCCCTGGGTGTCCTTGCGTTGCTTATACGCGTTGAAGAGTTCCTGGAATGCCCACGTCTGGTCAGGGAAATGCCGGCCGATGGTCCACGCGGTCCTTTCCGCCTCGGCGGTCCAGCCCCAGGCGCTCGCGATGCGCAGGAGCGCCGTGAGCGCGCCGAGGCTCGTTCCGCCCTTGGTCAGCGCCATGTCCCAGACCTCCTTGCGCAAGGCGGTCTTGTCGGGGGCGTCGACCGCGATGGCCGCGGCCACCAGCCGCAGCGTCTCGTCGGGGATCGGTCCCCACGCGCCGCGCTTCAGCTGCTCCCGCAAGCCCTCCCAGTCGCGCTGACGCGCCCGTACTTCGGCCTCGGCGCGGGCCACGGCGTCCGCGCTCCGCACGGCGGGGGGGAGTGTGCCCGCCCAGGCGGAAGCCTCCGCCAGCCGGCCTTGCACGACGAGCCAGTTGAGGAGCGTGGCCGCGTCGGCGGCGGTGCCGGTGGCCCGGGGCGCCACCCGGCTGAAGACCTCCGTGAAGGGCTGTCCGTCCACCAGGAGTTCCAGATTCGCGAGCTGCAGGCGATCGGCGAGGGTCGCGTCGGGGGCGCTCAGGATCCGCTCCAGCCGGCGCCGGGCGGTGGCGTAGTCGCGATGCAGCATCGCGGCCGCGGCCAGCTGGCGGTCGGCGGGCGTACGCAGGGCGGGGGTGCGGCTCACGAGGCGTTCGATCTCCGCCTCGGCCGCCTGGCGGCCGTCTTCGCGCGGGAGTTTGAGCCGCAGCAGCGCCTGGGTGAAGGCAAGGCTGTCGTTCCCCGGCTCGGCCTGGCGCAGCTGCGCGAGGGCCAGGTCGGCCACCGCATGATCTTCCGTGGCCAGCGCGAACGCCAGGGCCGCCCGCAGCGCCGCCGGTTCGGCGGCCGTGCGCGTCGGAATCGACCGAAGTGCGTCGCGCGCGGCGTTGTAGTCGCGGAACCGGAGACAGGAAAAGATCAGCGCGGCGTGGTCGGCGGCCGACTCCGGCAGGAGCCGGACCACCGCGCGACGGAACCGCATCGCCTGCGCGGCGCCCACCTGCTCGAGCATCTCCGCGGCGACGCGGAGGGTGTCGGGGTCGGCGGGGCCCGCGTTCAGCGCGACGTCCAGCGCCAGCTGGGTCTTCGGCACGTCGTTCTGCGCGATGAACTCGCGGGCCTGCTGCAGCGCCTGCTGTCGTTTCCACGCCCGATACCGCACCTTTGCCGGTTCGTACGCCAGCCACGCGCCGACGCCAAGCGCGGCGACGGCCACAAGCAGCAGCAGGCGCCAGCCGCGGCGGCGGCGCGAGACACGACGAACCTCCATTAATTGCATGGCGACGAAAGGCGGAACTGGCCCGCGAGGGTGTGGTGCCGACGGAAGGCCGGCCGGCGTATCCAATCCGTGGACGCTGGAGCGTCGAGGGGAAATTGCCGCCAGCAAATTGCGGGTGGTACGGAGGCCCGTCCGGCGCCAGTCACCCGGTGGCGCCGGCTTTAGCCGGTACCTGGGCTTTGGGTGCGGGGGACCGCGCCAGCTCGCCGACCGTACGCAGCGCGCCGTCGATCGCGTCGCTCCACGGGATGCCGCAGCCGATCCGCAGGCAGCTGCGGTAGCGGTCCTTGACCGAAAACAGCGTGCCGGGGGCCAGGTTGATCCGGTGCTTGAGGGCGGCTTCCTGGAGGGCGACCGCGTCAATGCCATGCGGGAGTTCGACCCAGAGGATGAACCCGCCTTCGGGCCGGCTGAGCCGGGTGCCGGCGGGAAAATACTTCAGGACCGCCTGTGACATCAGGTGCAGCTGCTGGCCGTAAGCGCGGCGGATGGACCGGAGGTGGTGGTCGTACCCGCCGTGCCGCAGGAAATCCGACACGGTTTTCTGCAGCACCACGGGAGTGCCGAGGGTGTTGGTGAACTTGAGCCGCCGCACCCGCTCGAGGTACCGGCCCGGAGCGCACCAGCCCACCCGCAGCGACGGCGCCAGGGTTTTGCCGAACGAACTGCACAGGAGCACGCGCCCGTCGGTGTCCCACGCCTTCAGGGGCTTGGGCCGCCGTTCGCCAAAGTGCAGGTCACCGTAGATGTCGTCCTCGATCGCGGGCACGTCGAACTCGACCAGCAGCTGGTACAGCGCCTCCTTCTTGGCGTCCGGCATGCAGGAGCCGATCGGGTTTTGGAAGCTGGGCATCACGAGGACCGCCTTGACGTCGTTCTGCGCCAGCGCCGCCCGCATTGCATCGAGACAGAGGCCGGTCCGCGGATCCGTCGGGATTTCAACCACCCGCAGGTTCAGGCTCTGGATCGTTTCCAGAAAGCCGAAGTAGGCCGGCGTCTCGACGGCCACGGTGTCCCCCGGCTTGGTCACCGCCCGGAGCGACAGATTGAGAGCCTCCGAACAACCGACGGTGACCACCAGCTCCTCGTGGCTGAGCGGACAGCCCGCCTGCAGGTAGCGGCGCGCGATTTCCCGCGCCAGCGGGTCGAAGGCCCAGTTCATCGCGTAGCGACCGAGCAGGGCGGGGTCGTTGCGCCCCACCGCCGCGAGCATCCGGGCCAGCTTGCGCGTGGGAAAAAGGCTCGAGTCCGGACACGCGGAACCGAGGGGAACGTAGGCCGGGTCGGCGGCGAGGCTCATCATCTGACCCGCGAGATCCTTCGCCCCCACGTAACTTGGCTTGGCCATCGGCCGCGCCATCCGGGGCTCCGGCGCGCTGGGCAGCCGGGGCCGGACGTAGTAGCCGGATTGCGGCCGCGCCTCGATGCAACCGTGATTCTCGAGCAGGGTGTAAGCCTGCAACACGGTGGAGATGCTCACATCGCGCTGGAGCGACATCCTCCGCACCGACGGCAGCCGGTGCCCGGGGCGCAGCGTGCCCTGATCGATTAACTGTTCGATGGAACGCGCCAGCTCCACGTAGAGCGGCGCGGTGGGAGGGGTGATGAGGGTCTCGATCATGGCGGCGGTGGTGGGGCCGTCACGATACATCAACCGCGGGGGACGGGCAGACGTAGCGCGGCGCCTTTGCGACCAGTACAGTTCCGGAAGCCGGATCCTGTGACGATCACAAAGCGCCGATGTCCGGACGCGGACGATGCCACCGCTCAGCCCGACACCACGAGATCGGACTCCGAAGCCTCGGCCTCGCCGTCGCCAAGCTTCGGCAGGCCGGGCAGCAGGGTGCCCCCGAGAAACGCATCGACCTGGACGAGCAGCTGGCTGGGATGCAGCGAGCGGTCCACGACCAGCGTCGCGCCGTGCTTCTCGAGCTCTGAAACCGGCAGGGCGGTCGAGGTCGCGCGCAGCACCAGGATCGGCACCTCGGCCTTGGTGTGCCGGAGCGCCTCCAGGAAATTCGGCTGCAGCGCCGTGGCGCGATCGGTGTTCACCACGACCACATCCGTCGGCTTGGTCTGCAGGTGGCGGAGCGCATCGCCCGGATGTTCCGCGGCCGTGACGGCAAACCCGCCGCTGGCGAACGCGAGCACCTCGAGTTCGCGCAGGACGGAAGCGTCCTCGATCAAGAGGAGATGGCCGCGCGGGGCAACGCCGTGAAAGGGGTTGACCGTCATGACGTGCCCTTTCCGGCCGCTCGGGCCGAGCACGTGACATTCGTGTGCAATGTGGGCTTGAGTTTGATCATGGGCGTTGTCAGTGCTTTGACGTTACCAGCAGATGCTCCGGCGGCCTATTCGTGGTCCCCGCGAGCGGCTTGTGGATTAACGCTTACGCCCGTGCCTACTTCCCCCATCAAGGTCCGCGCCGTCATCATCGAAGACGAGACGATGTTTCGGCAGCTTATTCTCCTTACTTTGGGTAAGGTGAAGGACCTCCAGGTCATCGGTGAATTCGGCATGGGAAGACCTGGTCTGGAGTTCTGCCTGAAGGAGAAGCCCGACCTGCTCGTGGTTGATCTCATGTTGCCGGATCTCAACGGGATAGAAGTGGCGCGGGAGGCGCGCCGCTCGCTGCCCGACGTAAAGATTCTCGTGATCACTGCGCACCCCAGTGAACGGCTCCCCGCCGACCTGATGGCGCTGGGTGTGAACGGCTACGTGGATAAGACCGAACCCATCGAGTACGTATTGAGTGCAGTGGAGACGGTTAGGGGCGGGGGCATGTTCTTCGCGAGCCGCGTCCGCGCCCGGGGTGGAGCCACCGCGGTGATCAGTTCCGGGCGGCCTTCGATGCCGATCCCGCTGACCGACCGGGAGCAGGAAATCGCCCGGCTGGTGGCGGCGGGCCAGATGTCGAAGGAGATCGCCGCGAAATTGAATCTCAGCGTGCGCACCGTCGAAAAGCACCGCGCCAACATCATGGAAAAGATCGGGGTTCGCGAGGTCGCGAGCCTCACCCGCTGGTGCATCCAGGCGGGGCTGGTGGATAGCTAGCCGGCCCCGGTATCGGCAGGCCAGATACGCGGATACGCCCGCCTCCGCGGTCGCGCCCGGCGCCCGTCGTCCCCGTCACAGCGCGAACTGCCGCAACGGCCTGACGTCCGTCTCGAGTTCCCCCAGGAGCGCCTCGTACTCGCCCGCCGCAAGGTCCGGCTGGCCGGGGTCGGCGAGTCTGCGCTCCAGGTCCGCGAACCGCGCCGACAAGGTGCGGGCGCCGACCACTCGCGTGTTGCTCTTCAGGCTGTGCGCGATGCGCACCCGCGTGTTCCGGTCCCCGGCTTTCAGGGTTTGCATGAGCCCCGGGTATTCCGTGAGGAACGTCCGCACGAGCAGACGCACGTTCTCCTCGCCCAGCAATCGGGCGAGCTCGGCGAGGTCCGGGTTCGGCGGCGGTCCGGGCATGGGCGAATGGGAGCAGGTCGGGACCGCCAGCGGAAGCAAAACGTGCGCGAACCGCCGGCTCGCCTCCGCCGCGGGCCCTCAGGCGTAGCGCTTGAGGGCGGCGCCGCTCAGCCGGCAGATCTGCCAGGTCCGGAGTCGCTTCGCCCCCAATCCCTCATAGAAGCCGATCGCCGGTTCGTTCCAGTCGAGGACCGTCCATTCCATCCGGCCGCAGCCCTGGTCGTTGGCGAGCCGCGCGAGGTGCAGCAGCAGCGCCTTGCCGAAGCCCCGGCCCCGGAATTCAGGATGGACGTACAGGTCCTCGAGGTAGAGTCCGGGCCGGGCGAGGAACGTCGAATAATTGAAGAAATACAGCGCAAACCCCGCCGGCACGGGGCGATCCGCGCCGCCGTCCCTGGCGAAGGCCAGCACACAGTGGGCGGCGGGCGCGCCGTTCGCGGGGAAGAGGGTCGCGAGGAGCTGCGCCTCCGTGGCCTCCACCTCGTCCGTCATCTTCTCGTACGCGGCCAGCGCGCGGATGAACTCGAGGACCAGGGGAACGTCGTCGCGAGTGGCGGGGCGGAGGAGAGGCGGCATCCGGTGACTTAAGTGGCGCGCACCGAGGCGAGGCAACCCCGACGCGCGTTTGCGAAATTCCCGCGCGTTGTCACGGTCGTGCCATGGTGCGCTGGTTGTCCTGGCTCGCTTCCTTTTTCCTCGCGCTGGCCCTGGCCGCGGGCGAGCCCGGCGGACTCACGGCCAGCAAGCCCGAAGTCCGCCGGGCAGTCGTGGCGGTGGTGGAGTCGCAGCTGGCGGCCTTGCGCGGCAACGACCTCGACACCGCGTACAACCTCCTGGGTGCGCAGCTGCGGCGGGAGAAGCCGTTTCAGCTGTTCGTGGCGATCGTCGAATCCAACTATCCGGAAATCTGGGAAAACCAGCGGGCGGATTTCGGCATTGTGCGGGACGACGGTCGGATGGCGACCGTCCTCGTCCACGTGACCGGTGCGCGGGGGTCAGCGACGTACCGGTACACCCTGGTGGGCGAGCGCGGCGGCTGGCGCATCCATGGGATCGTCCTGCATGAGCCTGACCGCGAATCGAAGCTTTAGCCGGAGCGATTCAGTTAACCACGAATGGACACGAATCGACACGAATGAAGACCTGGGAAAATCATCACTTCCGCGCAGGCACAAAACAGTGAGCGGGACTACGGACGGGCTGCATCCGAGTTTCCTCTCCTATTCGTGTTCATTCGT
>JAEWKR010000011.1 GCA_023457715.1 Verrucomicrobiota bacterium | reverse complement strand
GAACAGCGAACAGCGAACATCCAACATCCAACATCCAACATCCAACATCCAACCTGGGGGCAGCTACTCCAATGTAGCGAAGAGCGCCAGCGATTCGACGACTGACACCGATCTCAAATCTCAAATTTCAGATCTCAAATCCAAGGACCGAGCCTCCGTGTCCTCGGTGTCGGAGCTCTGTGCTCTCTGTGGCTACTTCGGAATCCAGGTCCAACATCCAACCTGGGGGCAGCTACTCCGATGTAGCGAAGAGCGCCAGCGATTCGATGACTTGAAGCTGATCTCAAATCTCAAATCACAAATCTCAAATCCAGGACCGAGCCTCCGTGTCCTCAGTGTCGGAGCTCTGTGCTCTCTGTGGCTACTTCGGAATCCAGGTCCAACATCCAACCTGGGGGGCAGCTACTCCGATGTAGCGAAGAGCGCCAGCGATTCGACGATCCTCCTTCACGCGATCGAATGCCGGGCAGCTCGGACCGCGCCGCCAAATTCCAAATCTCAAATCTCAAATCTCAAATGCGGCCGCAGGCCGCTCAGGCCGCTCAGGCCGCCTCAGATACCCCAGGTGCTCGGCCACGAATTCCCTTTCTTCCCGGCTGAGCTTCCCCGCATTCGCGAGGAGCCATTGCTTCGCTTCGAGGCGCACGACCTGCCGGTCCATCCCGCGCGCTTGTTCGATGCGCGCGATGAAGTCGGCGATCTCGCCATAGCGAGAGCCGGGGCCCGCGGGGCTCCAGGCCTGGTCCAGGGCGTGCTCCAGTTCGAGGAAGCCGTGATACGCCTCGCCGTGCCGGCGCCAACCGTACACCAGCGGGGGGAAGATCATGCAGGCGTAGAGCAGCGGGACCAACTCCAGGCCAACTGCGCCGCCCGTCAGCGCGACCACCGCCAGATCGACGGTCAGCCCGACGAGGCCTGCCGTCCCCACCGCCGTGCCGAGCCAGGCGAGATAATGGGCGCGCTGTTTAACCTCCGGCCAGGTGCATGCGTTGGAGCCGTCCATGACGATCCTATCGTGGTCTGCCGGGACCTTTGGTTTCAGGCGCCGCCGCGATTTGGTGCTTTTCCCGAGGTGCCTTCGCACCCGGCCAGCCGGCCTACGGCGCGCGCGGCGAAACGTACGTGCGGAGCAGCTGCTCGAGCTCGGCCAGCTTGAGCGGCTTGGCCAGGAAGCCGTCCATCCCCGCGTCCAGACAACGCGCGCGCTCCTCCGGCAGCGCCGCTGCGGTCAGCGCCACGATCGGCAGCACGGCCGCGCGCTGGCGTCTGGGGTCGGCATTCGACGCCCAGCCGCGGATGCGCCGGGTGGTTTCCCAGCCGTCGAGCCGGGGCATGTGACAGTCCATCAGCACGACGTCGGGCAGCGGATCCTGCTCCAGCGCGGCCAGGGCCTCCTCGCCGTCGATCGCCCCGACGTACCCGCACCCGAGGTGGGTCAGTTGCGCCTGGATGATCCGCCGGTTGATCGCGTTGTCTTCGGCGAGCAGGACGCGGAGGCGCAGCGCGCCCGCGTTCGCGGGCGCCGGCTGGACGGAATCGACGGGCAGCGTCGCAAGGGGCAGGGGGAGCGTGAAATGAAAACGCGACCCCTGGCCGGGTGCGCTCTCGACTTCCAGCTTGCCGCCCATGAGCGCGACCAGCCGCGCGCTGATCGCAAGTCCCAGCCCGGTCCCGCCGTAACGCCGCGTCGTGGAGGAGTCCGCCTGCGTGAAGCGTTCAAACACGCGCTGTTGCGTCGCCGCATCCATCCCGATGCCGGTGTCCTGCACCTCGAACCGGACCGGCATCACCCCGTGAGCCGGCGCGCCGGTCGTGACGCGCAGGCTCACCCGGCCGGCCGCCGGGGTGAACTTCACCGCGTTGGACAACAGGTTGAAGAGCACCTGCCGCAGCCGGTAGCTGTCGCCCAGGAGCGTGGGCCGCATGCCGGGCATTTCCAGGGTCAGGGCGACCTCGTCCGCCGCGGAGCGGGTCCGCATCAGGGCCAGGGTATCCTCGACGATGGGACACAATTCGAAGGGCTGCCGCTCGAGCGTGAGCATCGACGCCTCGATCTTGGAAAAATCCAGGATGTCGCCCAGCAGCCGCAGCAGGAGATCGCCGGACTCGGCGACCAGCCGCACCTGTTCGGCGGCTTCCGCCGGGAGGTCGCGCCGGCGTCGCAGCAGGTCGGCGGAGGCCACGATCCCGTTCAGCGGCGTGCGGATCTCGTGGCTCATGTTGGCGAGGAACTCGCCCTTGGTCCGTGCCGCGGCCTGCGCCTGCGTCGAGGCCTGTTCGAACGCGCGCGTGCGTTCCGACACCAGCTGCTCGAGGTTTTCGTTGGTCCGGCGGGATTCGGCCAGGGACTCCTCGTTGCGCCGGTGCGCCGCCTCGATCATGCGGATGAGAGCCAGGCCGAGGACGAAGATGAAGCCCAGCCCGAGCGAGCCCTGCGCGGTGAGCGAGTGGGCGGGCGCCTGGAGCAGGGGGTCCAGCTCCGCCCCGCTCAGGCGGGTGACGCGGAGCGCCACATTGCCGGTCAGCGAAATGAGCAGGACCACCACCGCCACGGTGCGGGTGGAGAACACGAGCGCGATCAGCAGCGCGATCACCTCCAGGATGTACAGGTGGAAGGCGGCATTCAGGGGGTGGGGGATCAGGCGCGGTGGCAGCAGGGGCCAGGTCAGGTGCGAGGCGGCGGTCAATCCGATCGAGAGCGTCGCGCCGGCCAGCATCAACCGCCCCCGCCAGCACAGCAGCAGCGCCGCTGCCGCCAGGGCGGCGATGCCCGCGTTCAACCCGAAGCGCGTGGCCACCTGCTCCGGGTGGGCCCAGGCCACCCGGGCGAGATTCAAGGGCACAAAGCCGAGCACGCCGGCCGCGAACCAGGCAAAGAGCCGGGCGCGGACGCCGGTGAAGTAGGGCTGGTCGCGATACACGGCGTCGAGGCGCGACCAGGCGGCGGCAAAAGGACGGGGCATGGAGTGGCGGCTTCACGCAGCCGCAAAGGCGCCGCCGGGGCGACGCGAAAAGAAATTCGCCCACCCGTCCCCTCCGGGCTTTCCCGGGATTCAATCGTCCTCCAGGCTGTGCGCATGCGTTTCCTCCCCCGGCTGACGATCTGGCTCGCTTCCCTTCCCCTGGCCCTCGTGTCGGTCCGCGCGGCGGATCCGGCGCCGGCGACGGCGCGGCCCATCCCCGTGGTCCTCGCCACCGATATTGGCGATGACATCGACGACACCTGGGCCCTCGTGCATGCGCTGCGCTCGCCCGAGCTCGACGTCAAACTGGTGCTGACCGAGTACGGCGCGCCCCGCTACCGGGCGGCGCTGACCGCCAAACTGCTTCAGTCGGCGGGCCGGACCGATGTCGCCGTGGGCGTGGGCGTCGGGACGACGAGCCCCGACGATGAAAAACGAAACCAGGTTCCGTGGGTCGACGACTATGACCCGGCGAAATACCCGGGGACCGTGCACGCCGACGGCGTCAAGGCCCTGCTGGAACTGGTGGAGCGCTCGGAGCAACCGGTCACGGTGATTGCGGTGGGTCCCACGCCCAGCCTGGCAGAGGCGGTGCGGCGCAACCCGGAGTTTGCGCGGAAATGCCGCCTCGTCGGGATGTACGGCAGCTTCGACTCGGGCTACGAACCCGGATCGGCCCCGTCCGCGGAATGGAATGTGAAGGCGGACGTCCCCTCGTTGCGCCAGGTCCTTCAGGCGCCCTGGCGCGAGGTGCTTCTCACGCCGCTGGACACCTGTGGACGGATCACGCTGTCGGGCGACCGTTACCGCCGGCTGTGGCAGGCCGCAACGACGGACCCCGCGGTCCGCGCCGTGATTGAGAATTACTGCCTGTGGGCGGCGCGGGTGTCCTGGATGAACTGCGATTTCTTCGTGACGCGTTCGACCACGCTCTTCGACGACGTCGCGGTCTATCTCGCGTACAGCGAAGGGCTGGTGGAGGTGGAGACGGTGCGCTTCACCCTGACCGACGACGGGTTCACCCGACGCGACGCCGAGGGTCCCTTCCAGGCCCGGGTGGCCCTGCGCTGGCGCGACCGCGACGGGTTCGAGGCTCATCTGGCCAGCCGGGTGCTCGGCGAGGCGCGGCGCTGATCGCAGCCGAGTCACCGGTCCTGTACCAGCTGACCTGTCCTTCGCGTTCCTTCGCGTCCCTTCGGGGTTACCGGCGGGTTCCGGCTGAGGAGTGCGCCTGCGGGTGCTAAAGCCATTGCCAACGTTTGAGAGTCCCGCCACGGTCCCGCGGATGCCCTCCGACCCGCTCCTGCCGGCAACTCGCGAAACGAACGGTCGTTCGCCGGCGCGTTTCGCGGGGCAGACGCGGTTTTGGGTGATGGCGGTGCTCGCCGGCCTGGGCATCGTCGTGCTGGGGTTGTTTTCTTTCCACCGCGAGCGGGTTCGCCTCCGGCACCTCATGTTTCGGGAACTGGAAGCCGTGGCCGAACTGCAGTCGCGTCAGCTGAGTGACTGGCGGCAGGAGCGGTTGAACGACGGCTCCTTCCTCAGCAACACGGGGGCGATCGCGCGCGATGTGGCGACGCTGCTCGCCCGACCGGAGACGGAGGAAGCCCGCGCGGCCCTGACCGGATGGTTCGGCACCATGAAGGGCGGCGAACGCTACGAGTCGGTCCTCCTGCTGGACGCCGCGTTCAAGGTCCGGCTCAGCGTGCCGGCCGACGCCAACCCTCCCTGCTCCCGACTCAAGGAGCGGTTCGACAAGGTCGGGGCGTCGCCGTTGCTTTCGGATCTGCACCAGGAGCCGGGCGAGAAGGGCGCGCACATGGAGGTGGTCGCCCCGATCTTTGCACCTGATGTCTCCCTGCCCGCGGCCCGGGAGCGCGCCGCGCCCATCGCCTACGCCGTGCTCCGCATCAATGCCGCGCGGCACACGGATCGGCTGCTGGCGGCCTGGCCCAACCCGAGTCGGACCGGAGAGACGCTGCTCCTGCGTCAGGAGGGCAACGAGATCGTGTTTCTCAGCCACCTGCGGCACGCGCCGGAAGGGTGGGGGCTGCGGCGCAGCGCGGATCATCAGGAGCTGATCGCCGCCTCTGTGGTTCGCGGCGACGTCCACGCGCGCGAGGGCGTCGATTATCATGGGGTTCCCGTGCTCGGCGCGGGTCGCGCGCTGCCCAACAGCCCTTGGTTCGTCGTGGCGAAGATCGACCAGGCCGAAGCGTACGAGGCGATCTCGCGCGATGCGTGGCGGACCGCCGGGTTGATCTTCGTCGGCATCCTCGCCGTCGGCCTTGGGCTGGCCTTCGTGCAGCGGCTGCGCGAGGCCCGCCTGCTCGCCCGCACGCTTCGCGCCGAACAGGAGCAGAAACGGCTGGCCGAGCGCCTGGCGCTGCTGACCCGTCACGCGAGCGATTTGATCGTGCTGGCCGACCAGGACGGCCGGATCGTCGAGGCCAACGAACGTGCCCGGGAGGTGTATGGTTATACGCTGGAGGAGCTGCGCGAGCTCACCATTGTCGACCTGCGCGCCCCCGAGTCTCGCGCCAGCTTCCCGGAACAGTTTGAGCAGCTGAAGGCCCGGGAGCAGATGATCATGGAGACCTGGCAGCGGCGCAAAAACGGGGACGTTTTCCCGGTCGAGATCAACGTCCGTCGCGTCACCTGGGAGGGGCGGCCGCATTTCCTGGCGGTGGTCCGCGACACCACGGAGCGCCGGGTGCTGCAGGAACAGGCCATCCAGGCGCAGCGCATGGAGGCGGTCGGCACCATGGCCAGCGGGATCGCGCACGACCTGAACAACATCCTCGCGCCGATGCTGCTGGTGGGCGGCATCCTGGAGGAGCAGATCAAGGAGCCTGGCACCCTGCGGCTGCTGGGGATGGCGAACGCGAGTGCCAAGCGCGGCGCCGAGGTGGTCCGCCAGCTGCTCACCTACAGCCGCGGGCAGACCGGCCAGCGTGGCCGCATGTTTCCGCAGCACCTGTTGAAGGAGATGGTCCTCATCATGCGGGAAACCTTTCCCCGCTCGATCGAGATCGTGGTCAACGCCCCCACGTCGATCGTGGAGGTGGTCGCCGATGCGACCCAGATCCATCAGGTGGTGCTCAACCTGTGCATCAACGCGCGCGACGCGATGAACAACAGCGGCACGCTGACGCTGACCGCGCGCAACGTGGAGGCCCGGCCGGGCGAGCTCGCCGAAGGCTCCGCCGCCGGCCCGTATGTGGCGATTGAGGTTCAGGACTCCGGGCACGGCATCCCCCCGGAACATCTGCCCCGGATCTTCGAACCGTTCTTCACCACCAAGCCCGTGGGCAAGGGCACCGGGCTGGGGCTTTGCACCACCGCCGCCATCGTCAAGGCCCACGCCGGCCACATTAAGGTGAAGTCGCAGGTGGGGCAGGGGACGACCTTCAGCATTTTCCTGCCCGCGGCGGGCCCCATCGGGACCGAGAAAGCTCCGGCCCCGGCCAGCACGCCGGAGCGGCCCGTCCGCTCGACCCGGGTTCTGGTCGTCGATGACGAGGAAATCGTCCTGCGCACGACCCAGGCGGTCCTCGAGCGGCATGGCTACGCCGTGGCCACCGCCCGCAACGGGGTCGATGCGCTGCGGCTGTACCTCGAATTGCGCCCCGAGGTGGATCTCGTGATCACCGACTTGATGATGCCGGTCATGGGCGGGGTGCCCTTTATCCGCGCGCTGCGGGTGATCGATCCCACCCAGCGCGTTCTCGCCATCAGCGGGTTGTTCGAGGCGAGCACCGAGGAGGAACTGCAACTTCTCGGGGTTGGCCCCATCCTCGCCAAGCCGGTTGAAATGAAAACGCTCCTGGAGCGGGTCGCCGCCGAGCTGGCCGCGAGGAAGTGAACCGGTCGCGCGACCTCTTAGCCGGAACTATGCAGACGGATTAACCACGAATGGACACGAAGGAACACGAATAGGAGAGGAAACTCGAATGCAGCCCGTCCGTAGTCCCGCTCACTGTTTTGTGCCTGCGCGGAAGTGATGATTTTCCCAGGTCTTCATTCGTGTCGATTCGTGTCCATTCGTGGTTAACTGAATCGTTCCGGCTTAGGGGGGATCTCCGAATGCCGCCGCCGCGGTACGTCGGGGAACTGGAAAAGCGTCGCCAAATTCCACCGAACGAATTTCGCGGTCCCGCGTCGTACCTCCCGTGCCTTGCCCGACCTCCCCCCGTCCCGCTTCCGCCCGCGAATCGCTTCTTCCGTCCGCCACGCCCGCCCGCCTGCCTTCCGCCCCTCCGGACCAACCGTGGGAGGCTGCGCTCGAACGGATCGCGCGGCGCGCCGATGAACTCGTGCGCTCCAGCCAGCCTCGGGCGGCTCATCTCTCCGACCGCTGGTTCTGGATGAAGGCGGAGCGCGAGGTGCTGGGTTCCGCGTCGACACTCGCCGCCTGCAATCTGTTGCGACTCTGCGCCCGGTGGACCCGGGGCGTGCCGATACCGTCCGGACATCCGGCCCGCGCGTGAGCGGGCGCCGTCGTCACCCCGCCGCCGCTTCGGCCCGCGTCAGCCGGACCGCGCGGACGAGGATGGTGATCACGATGACGGCGACCACGCCGGTGCTGATGGGGCCGATGAAGTGTTCCACCGCCTCGTAATTCCGGCCGAGGGCGCGACCCGCCAGCGCGAGCGCGGCCGACCACGCCGCCGAGCCGATGGTGGTGTACACGAGGAACTGCCCGAGCGGCATCTTCATGATTCCCGCCGGCACGGAGATCAGCGAGCGCACCCCCGGAATCAAACGGCAGAGCAGCACGGTCTTGCCGCCGTGCCGCTCGAACCAGGCGTTTGCCTTGTCGAGATCGCGCCCGGTGAGCCCGATCCACTTGCCGTGGCGATTGCACCAGGCGTGGAGCCGGCGATAGCCGGCGCACTTGCCCGCATAATAGAGGGGAAGGGCACCGAGCAAGGAGCCGACCGTTCCCGCGGCGATGACCCCGGCGAGCGTCAGCTTGCCCTGCGTCGTGAAAAAGCCGGCCAGCGGCATGATCAGCTCCGACGGGATCGGAGGAAAGACGTTCTCAATGAACATCAACAGCGCGACGCCGAGGTAGGAGTACGTTTCAATGAGAGACTGGATCCAGCGGGTCATGCGAGTCTCCCAACCGACCGCACCGGAGCCCCGCGGTTCGGACGGACTCGCCCCAACGACCGCACGCCCCATGGCTTTGCCCCGGAGGGAACGGCCCGGGCTCCGCATTCGCCGGGATTGAATTGAAGCGCGAGGTGGACCAGCGTTGCCGCGCCATGAAATCCCGGTGTCGCGCCTTCCTTGTCCTCCTGATGGTACCCCTGGCCGCGCTCTTCGCGGCCGGGTCGAAGAACTGCGGTTGCGCCTGCTGCAAAGGTGAGCCGGTCTGCTGCTGCCACGCCGGCGAGAAGGCCGGGGCCGCCGAAACGTATCCACTTCGCGGAGTGGTCACGGCCGTCCGCCCCGACCGCGCGGAACTCACCGTGAAACACGAGGCCATTCCGGACTTCATGCCCGCGATGACGATGGTGTTCAAAGTGGATCCGGAGACCCTGCCGGGGCTGAAGGCGGGGCAGCGGATCTCGGCCGTGCTGTTTCGCCGCGACGCCGAGTATTGGCTGCGCGAAGTCAGGGTGGAGTGAGCGGAACTGGTTTCTGGTTTCTGGTTTCTAGTTTCTGGTTTCTGGTTTTGGGTTTTGAGCGACCCACACGCGCCGCGGCGGCGCGATCATTCCAAAAAGAAACTTGGGGCGCGGTGGTCTGCCGGTTTAGACCAGCATCGTCATCCGAAGGGGCAAGCTAACACCGTCTTA
>JAEWKR010000010.1 GCA_023457715.1 Verrucomicrobiota bacterium | reverse complement strand
ATGGACACGGATCCAGGCCGGTCTTTTTCCAAATCTGAGTCCATCGGTGTTCATCTGTGGTTGAGAGGATTGGGAGGAGCCCAAAAACAAATCGTGCTGAAAAAACACGAAATGCAGGGATAGCACTACAGAGCTCCGACAAGGAGGACACGGAGGCTCGGTCCCTGGACAAACCTGTTCATCGCGTGACGCCCAGGACAGTCGCAGCGCCCGCCTCCGGCCCGGCTCTGATCGGGCCTCTGTGATCTCTGTGGCGAAGATCGGGGTTCGAGTCTACCCGTTCGACGTACGCGTGGAGACCTCGATCACGTCGTGGGGCGCGGCTTCCTTCTGGCCCGCGGGGCTGACGCGGATGTAGCGCGCTTTCGCGCGGAGGTCCTGCAGCGTGCCGGCGCCGAGATACCCCATCCCGCTCTGGATGCCACCCAGCAGATTCGCGAGCACATCGTCGACCGAGCCGCTGACTTCCTTGAGGGCCTCGATGCCCTCGGCGGCCACCTTCCGCGTCGCATCGTTCTTGTCGTGACCGTAGCGCGCCGCGCTGCCGGCCTTCATCGCCGCGAGCGAGCCCATGCCGCGGTACTGCTTGTACACCTTGCCGTTGATTTCGAGAATCTCGCCCGGCGCCTCGCGGCAGCCCGCCAGCAGCCCGCCGCAGATCACGGCATCGGCCAGCGTCAGCGCCTTCACGATGTCACCCGACTTGGTGATGCCGCCGTCGGCAATCAGCTTCACGCCGGTCTTCCGGGCGGCCGTGCTCGAGACGTGCAGGGCCGTGAGCTGGGGAATGCCGACGCCGGCCACGATCCGGGTGGTGCAGATCGACCCGGGGCCCTGCCCGATCTTGATGGCGTTGGCCCCGGCCTGGGCGAGGTACTCGACGCCGGACGCGCTGGTCACATTGCCCGCGATGATCGTCAGGTCCTTGAACGCGCCACGCACCAGCGACACCACGTCGCCGACTCCGGCGGTGTGGCCGTGCGCGGTGGAGACCGCCACGCAGTCCACGCTTTCGGCCACCAGGTGGCCCACGTGCTCGACGATCCGATCGCGGTCGAGGGAACCGTCGGGTTTGCGCACCGGAGAGAGCGCGGCGCCGACCACGAGCCGGAAGGACGCATCGCGGGCGGGCTTCCGGCGCGATTTGGATTCAGACGTGATGCGCTCGACGTCGGACGCGGTGATCAGGCCCCGCAGCCGGTCCTGGTCATCGACGACCAGCATCTTGTTGATGCCGACGTGCTGGCTGAAAAAGGCGTCCGCGGCCCGGATCGGATCCTGCGCCACCGCGCTCTCGCGTTCCGTGATCAGCTGCGCCCGGGGCGTCATCACCTCGGTGACCTTCTTCGCCTTGTAGCGGTCCTTGACCACATTGCCCGAAAGCAGCCCGACGAGTTTGCCGCCGGCATCGATGACCGGAAACGTGGAGAACGCGAAGCGCCGGGCTTCGATCTTGGCCAGCACATCGCCGATGAGCTGGTCGGGGGTGGCCGAGATCGGGTCCTGGATCAGGCCGTGGATGTGGCGCTTCACGCGGGCCACTTCCTTCACCTGTTCCTTGGCCGGCATGTTGTAATGAATGAGCCCCAGGCCGCCGTTCAGCGCCATGGCGATCGCCATGCGCGATTCGGTGACCGTGTCCATGTCCGACGAGATGATCGGAATCTGGAGCCGGAGCGCTTCGCTGAGCACCGTCGACGTATCCGCGTCCTTGGGCAGGATCTCCGAATACAGCGTCGCGAGCGACACGTCGTCGAAGGTCAGGGCGGTGGGGAGGTTCGCCCGGAAAAACTCTTCCGCCGGCAGATAAAACTCGGCGTCTGCTGCGGCACTGGTGGACGGAGACGTGGCAACCTTGATCATGGTTGCCATGAACGAAGTAGGCGGCCCGGCGCCAAGCGCAACGGGAAAGTTGGCGCGGGGCCCCGCCAAAAAGATTGCGCCGAACCCCCGCCGCGTCGTGCTTGGATCCATGGCTTGCCGCCTCCAGTTCCGGCGCTACCGGCTCCCCCTGCGGGGGGTGCTGCGCACGGCGCATGAGACGTGGACCGCCCGCGAAGGAATCGTGGTGCGGCTGGAGGACGAAGCCGGCCGGCTTGGCTGGGGCGAAGTTGCGCCCCTGCCGGCGTTTGGCACGGAGACGGCGGACGAGGCCGAGGCGGCGCTGCGACGGCTCGGGGAGGACCCGCGGTCGCAGGACCTTGACGGCGTGCCCGCGGCGTTGCGCTGCACCCGGCAGGCCTTGGCGACCGCTCGGGCGGAACTCGAGTGCTCCGCGAGAGCCGAGCGCGCGGAGGCCGCAGGTCCCGGCGCAGCGGGAGCCGAAGCCCGCGGCGTGGCCGCGCTGCTGCCCGCCGGTCGGGAGGCGCGGGCGGAACTGGCCGCGAAGCTCGAGGCCGGATTTCGGGTGTTCAAATGGAAGGTCGGCGTGGGTGATCCCGCGGAAGAGTGGGGCCTCCTGGACGAGCTGTGCGGCGCGTTGCCGTCGGGTGGAAAGCTGCGGCTCGACGCGAATGGCGCCTGGGACCGGCGCACCGCGGAACGCTGGCTGGAACGCGCGGCCGAGCGGCCGGTGGAATTCGTCGAGCAGCCTTGCTTCGCCGCTCGACGCGACGGCGAGGCGGCCTGGCGCCGAGCCGAGGACCTGCTGCGCGGGTTGGCCAGCGACTATCCGACACCCCTGGCGCTTGATGAATCGCTCGCGGGTGATGACGACCTCGAGCGCTGGGTGGCCCAGGGCTGGCCAGGCTGGTTTGTGCTCAAACCTTCGCTGATGGCAGACGCGCCGCAGGCGCTCGTCCGGCTGAGGGCCGCGCGCGCGAACGTCGTTTTTTCCTCGGCGCTGGAGACGGCGGTCGGCGCCCGCGCCGCGCTGCGCGTGGCCTTCTCGTGGGAGGGCGCGCCCACCGCGCTCGGCTTCGGAGTCTGGCCGCTGTTTGCCGCGGCGCGTTTTGACGGTCCCGCACTGGCGCCCTTCGTGCGGCGGGCCGACGTGGAGCGAATCAACCCCGGGGAGGTATGGAACGCGCTGCCCTGAGCGGGTTTCTCGCACGGCTCGGCTGCGCCGAGCAGCACGGGGGTTTCGTGTTCCTGTGCGATCCCCACTGGACGACCGCCGAACGGGACGAGGCGCGCCGGCAGTTTGACGCGGCCCGCGCGCTGCCGGCGCCCGACCTTGGCTGGCTTGCGATCCGAACCGGTGGCTCCGGCGGCGGAGTGAAGTTTGCGCGGCACGATGCGGCGACCCTCACGGCGGCGGTGGACGGCTTCGCGCGGCACTTCTCCCTCGCGCGCGTGAACACCGTGGGCGTGCTGCCGCCCTGGCACATCAGCGGCCTGATGGCCCGCCTGCGCTGTGCCGCGACGAAGGGGCACTACGTGGACGCGACGTGGAAGGACCTGGAGCGGGGGCTGTATCCGCGCCTGCCCGACGCGGAACCCTGGGTGATCTCGCTGGTGCCGACGCAGCTGCAACGGTTGCTCGCCTCGGAGCCCGGCGTGCGGTGGCTCGGCCGCTTCGCCCTGGTGTCGGTCGGGGGCGGGCCCCTGTGGCCGGGTCTCGCCGAAGCGGCCTGCGAACGTGGCCTGCGCCTCTCCGCGAGCTACGGGATGACCGAGACCGCCGCGATGGTGGCGGCCCAGCGCCCCGAGGACTTTCTCGCCGGTGATCGCAGTTGTGGTCGCGCGTTGCCGCACGCGCAGCTGACGATCGACGCCAGCGGACGGATTGTGATTCGAGGCGCGTCGCTTTTCCGGGGCTATTTCCCCGCCGTGCAGACCGAAGGGGAATGGACCACCGAGGATCTCGGCGAACTCGACGGAGGAGGCCGGTTGCACGTGCGCGGCCGTGCCGATGAGATGATCATCACGGGGGGCAGGAAGGTGTTTCCGGCCGAGATCGAGGCCGCGTTGCTCGCCAGCGGAGTCGTAACCGATGTCGTCGTCCTCGGCGTGCCCGATGCGGAGTGGGGGCAGCGGGTGGTTGCGTTTCATCCCGCGTCCTCGCCGGCGCCCGATTTCACCCGGGTGCTCCGCCAGCTCGCGCCTCACCAGCGCCCCAAGGCCTTTGTCGCCATCGCCGACTGGCCCCGCACCGCCCAGGGGAAAGTGAACCGCGCCGCCTTGCGCCAGCGGCTGTAGCCACCGGTTTGGGGGATCGGCTCTCAACGCTCAACCTGAATGCCGATTTTGCCACCGAGGTCACAGAGGCCCAATCAGAGCCGAGCCGGAGGCCGGCGCTGCGACTGACTTGGGCGTCACGCGATGAACAGGTTTGTCCAGGGACCGAGCCTCCGTGTCCTCCTTGTCGGAGCTCTGTGCTCTCTGTGGACTTCGGAATCCAGGTCGAACATCGAACCTGAATACCGATTTTGCCACAGAGGTCACAGAGGCCCAATCAGAGCCGAGCGGGAGGCGGGCGCTGCGACTGTCTTGGGCGTCACGCGATGAACAGGTTTGTCCAAGGACCGAGCCTCCGTGTCCTCAGTGTCGGAGCTCTGTGCTCTCTGTGGCTACTTCGGAATCCAGGTCGAACATCGAACATCGAACATCGAACATCGAACATCGAACATCGAACATCGAACATCGAACCGAGGGGCCTCTACTCGAATGTAGCGAAGAGCGCCAGCGATTCGACGAGCGGCTTTTATGACCGACTGCGGAACCCGGGTTCGATGTTTGCCGGCGTTCGCGAGCTGCGGGTTCGCTGCGTTTTTACACCCCGGGTCACGAACCCCATACGCGACCCCCGGTCTACGTGAGAGCATCGGCCCACTTTCCCTCTCCCTCTCACTCTCACTCTCACTCTCCCTCTCACTTTCACTTTCCCTTTCACCTTCACTTCCCTTCCCCCCTCCCATGAACCCGGACAACGATCTCACCTCGCAGATTCTGAACTCCCTCAGCGCGTTGCCGGCGGAGGATCAGGCTGACGTGATACTGGCGGTGATCAGTGCCGCATTGAAGAACATGTCGATCTACCGCATCCTCGAGATTCGCTCCGAGATCGTGGTGGAGCTGAATCCCTCCGTGCCGCTCGTGCAGGCTGCGCTCGATTTGATCGACGGTCAGATCATGCTCCGCGACATCGGCGGCGACGAGGTCTGGCGGTAAGGGAAGGGGGGCGGGCCCGGCAGGCCGGAGGGCGCCGCGGCCAGGCAGCGCGCCCCGGTCCAGCTCACCGTGACCGGTGAATAAAAAAGCCCGCCGGGTGGGCGGGCTTGAGTTCGGGACGAAAGGGAAAGCGGTCAGATCGCCACCTTCGGCAGATCCGCGTCGAGTTCGACGGGACGGGGATGGTTGCGTTTGACGCGGTGCAGCTGGTGACGTCGCTGCAGCATGCGGTCGAGCTTGTCGACGAGCAGGGAGATCGCCTTGTGACATTCGTCGGCCTGGACGATCGCATTCATATCGGGCCCCTGGATCTCGATGTGGCCCTTAGCCTTGAACTGGGAGCCGACCGCGGCATTACGGTCGCACTCCAGTTCCACGCGGAGACGCACGATGCGCTCCTCATGGCGGAAGAGTCGTTCGGCCTTCTCATTTACATACGTCTTGAGCGACGGTGTCAGCTCAAGATGAATGCCGGAAACGATCACTTCGTGGTTGTTTTGGCGGTTCATGTTTCTGCTTTTTTTTGGGTTTACCAGAGCCGGACGAGACGTCCGACTGTGGGAAAAGTATCCCTTCCTCCCCCCGTGCCATCCTCGCTAAGCGAAGCCTTCGGATCGTATGCCGCCGCAGTCGTAACGGGCGGTTCGTCCGGATTGGGGCGGGCTTTCATCAGGAACGGACTCAGCGTGCATGCGACGATGCCGTTTTGCAACGTGTCGCGGACGAGTCCGGAAGAATTTCGTGACCAAAAAAGCTTGCACCACATTGGCTGCGACTTGGGCCGCGAAGGGGAGGTGGAGCATGCCGCAGGCCAGGTGCAGCGCTGGCTGGAAAAGATTCCGAGCGGCCGGGTCATGCTGATCAACAATAGTGGTTTCGGCGCATATGGCGCCTTTCCTGAGCCGAATCTTTCGCGGTCGTTGGGTATGATAGACGTTAATGTGCGCGCGGTGGTCCACTTGACGGGTTTGCTGTTGCCGGTGCTGCGGGCGCGGGGCGGTACGATCATGACGATTGCCTCCACGGCGGCCTTTCAGCCGCTGCCTTTTGCGGCGACTTATGGTGCGACCAAGGCGTTTGTACTGCACTGGACGGTGGCTTTGAACGAGGAACTCCGCGGTACCGGCGTTACGGCAATCGCCGTCTGCCCGGGACCCACCCAGACCAACTTCTTCACCACGGCCGGCCTGGGTTCAGCCGCGATTTCGCCTTCCCTCAGCATGACCGCCGACGAAGTTGTGTCGGCGGCGATGAAAGCCGCTCATGCCGGCCGCAGCCAGGTCGTGACCGGCTGGAGGAACCGGCTGTTGGCCGCGCTGGCGGCGCGAGTCCCCAAGCCGCTTGCCGCCCGCGTCGGCCGCCGCCTCCTGGAGCGCTACCGACTGTCAGCGCGGTGAAGGCCACTCCTGCAGGCTGAACTTTCTCCGATGACCGAACCGCTCCCCGCGCTGCCCGACGACGATTTTTCCCGGCGGGCCTGCGCGTGGCCGCGGCGGCCGCGGGTACAGGGGCCGGTACGGATGATTGCACCCGAGGAGGTGCCGGGCTGGATCGTCTACGAGGACGAACGTCTGCTGGTCGTGAACAAGCCCGGGGACGTGGTCTGCCATCCCTCGAAGGCGGGTCCCTGGTCCAGTCTCGTGGGTGCGTTGCGCGAGCACACCGGACTGCCCACCGTGCACCTGATTTTCCGGCTCGACCGGGAGACGAGCGGGGTGGTGGTCCTGACCAAGGACGCCGACATGGCGAGCCGCCTGCAGGTTGCGATGCAGAAGCGGAAGGTCGGCAAGGCCTACCTCGCGATCCTCGCCGGTGAGCTGCGCGAGCCCGTCACGGTGAACCAGCCGCTCGGCGATGATGTCCACAGCCCTGTCTTCCTGAAGTCCGCCGTGACCGACGACGGCCAGCCGTCGATCAGCCATTTCACGCCGCTGGCCCACAGCGCCGGCGGGCCGGAATTCACCTTGGTTCGCGTGGTCACCGAAACCGGCCGCAAGCACCAGATCCGCGCGCACGCGCAGTGGCTGGGATACCCGCTCGTTGGCGACAAGATCTATGGTCCGAGCGACCGGTGTTACCTCGAGTTCATCGACCACGGCTGGACCGAGAACCTGCAACGCCAGCTGCTCCTCCCACGCCAGGCCCTGCATTGTGCCGAAATCGACCTGCGCGGCGCCGGCCTGGACTACGTGTTCAAAGCCCCGTTGGCGGCGGATCTGGAGGCGTTTTGCGGCCACGCGAGTATGCGGTCCGTTTAGTGCCTCACCCAAAGGTCGCTCAGGTCGCAAAGTTAAAGACCCTTCGCGCCCTTTGTGACCTTCACGTGAGGCCTTCAGGTCCCAATCCCGCTCTGGACTCCCGCAGCCGTATCGTGGATGGTTTTCGGTTCACGGAATCACCATGTCTCAAGTACGCGTTCGCTTTGCTCCCAGCCCGACGGGCTTCTTCCATATCGGCAGTGCCCGGACCGCCTTGTTCAACTGGCTGTACGCCCGGCACACGGGGGGCGTCTTCATCCTGCGGATCGAGGACACGGACAAGGAACGCAACAGCGAGGCCTTCCTGAATCTGATCTACGACAGCCTGACCTGGCTGGGCATGAACTGGGACGAAGGTCCCAAGGTCGGCGGCCAGTTCGGGCCGTACCGCCAGAGTGAACGCAACGCGATCTACAAGGAATACGTGGACAAGCTGGTCGCGGCCGGCCGCGCGTACGAGAAAGACGGCGCGATTTGGTTCAAGCTGCTGGGCGAGCGTTACGAGGTGTTCGACGAGCACCGCAAGAAGACCGTCACCAAGGTGAAGGTCCCCCCGGTGGTGATCGAGGACCAGATCCGCGGCCGGGTGGAGCGCGTCGAGGACGAGGATTTCGTGATCGTGCGCTCGGACGGCAACCCCGTCTTCCATCTGGTCAACGTGATCGACGACATCGCGATGCAGGTCACGCACGTGATCCGCGGCGAGGACCACCTGTCCAACACCAGCAAGCACGTGCTGCTCTACGAGGGTTTCGGAGTGAAACCGCCCGTATTCGCGCACATTCCGCTGATTCTGAAGCAGAATGGTCCGGGCAAGATGTCGAAGCGCGACCAGGGTGCGCTGATCGAGGAGTATCAGCGCCGCGGTTACCTGCCTGAGGCGCTGGTCAATTTTCTCTGCCTGCTCGGCTGGAACCCCGGCGATGACCGGGAGAAGATGGCGATCGCCGACATCATCAAGCTCTTCGACCTGCCCGGCGTGAACCAGAGCAACGCGCGTTTCGACGACAAGAAACTCGCGCACATGAACATGGCGTACCTGCTGGAAATGCGCCCCGAGTTCTTTGTCGCGCACGCGCGCGAACTCTTCTCCCGGGTGGCGGCCGCCGAGGGCCCGCAGCAGGCGATCGCCCAACGCGCGCTTACGGCCGACCTCGCGTATTTCCACGACGTGATGGTGCTGAGTCAGCCGAAGATCAAGGGCGTGGAGGAACTGCCGGCGTACACCTCGTACTTCTTCACCGATGAATTCCCCCTCGACGCCAAGGTGAAGGAAAAGGTGTTGGCCAAGGGCGACCCCAAGGCGCGGCTTCGCGAACTCGCGGCCGCCCTGCCGACGTTCGATCTCAGCTCGGACGCGGCGATCGAACAGGGGATCAAGGACCTGGCGGCCAAGGGTGGTTTCGGTTTCGGCGACTACCAGGCGGTGGCCCGCCTCGCGCTCTCCGGCACCAACGTTGGCCCGAGCATCACCGGCATGATCCGAATCCTGGGCAAGGACCGGGTCCTCGCCCGCTTCGACCGCCTGCTCGCGAGCTGATCTGCAACCACAGATGAACACAGATGAACACAGATCCGGATTCGGGCTGAGCCCTTCCGTCATCTGCGTCCATCTGTGTTCATCTGTGGTTGGTTTTCTGGTCTCAAGGCACGGGTAAACCATGCCGCCAGAGCTTCATTTGCTCACGGGACCGACGGCGGTGGGGAAGACCGAGTGGGCGCTGCGCTGGGCGGAGCGGCATGACGCGGAGATCGTCTCGTGCGACTCGCTGCTGTTCTACCGGGGGATGGACATCGGCACGGCGAAGCCGACGCGCGAGGAACTCGCGCGGGTACCGCACCACCTTGTCGATGTCTGCGACGTGCGCGAACGCATGGACGTCGCACGCTATGTCCCACGGGCGCGCGCCGCAGTGAACGACATTCTCGGTCGCGGCAAACGCGTGCTGGTCACCGGAGGCAGCGGTTTCTACCTGAAAGCGTTTTTCGCGCCGATTGCCGATGACGTGGTGGTGTCGGAGGCGATTCGCGAGGACATCGCGGGACTCACGCTCGACCAGGCCCTCGCGCGTCTGCGCGCCCTTAATCCCGGCGGGCTGGGAGCGCTCGACGTGGCGAATCCGCGGCGCGTGACCCGCGCGCTCGAGCGGTGTCTGGCGACGGGTCGCACGGTCGCGGAGCTGTCCGCTGACTTTGCCCGGCAGCCGTCGGCGTTTGCCGATTTCGAGGTGCGGATCACGGTGCTTGCGCGCGATCCGGCCGAGCTCGAACAGCGGATCCGGCAACGCGTCGACGGCATGCTTGCCGGCGGCCTGATCGATGAAGTCCGGCGCGTGCGAGCGGCCGGCTTGGAGGAGAATCCCAGCGCGGCCAAGGCGATCGGCTACCGTGAAGTGCTGGCGTTCTTCGATGGTCGGCTGACCGAGGCCCAACTCGCCGAAGAGATCGCGAAGAATACGCGAGCCCTGGTGAAGAAGCAGCGGACGTGGTTTCGTACGCAGCTGCCCGCGCATCGTACCGTCGACGCGGCGGCGCTTCGCGACGTGGACGAGCTGTTCGAAACAGCGAGCGATAAGCGCTAGGCTGTAGGCTTTAGGCGCCGGAAGACTTGGCCGCAAAAAGGCGCAAAAGGCGCAAAGAACGGAGTCCCACTTTTGCGCCTTCTGCGCCTTCTTGCGGCCCTCCTGGATTGGAAGCCTAAAGCCTACAGCCTACAGCCTTGCGCTCTCTCATTGCGGCAGCTGCACGCCAAACCGCTGGATCGAGGTGCCTTCGAGCCGGTGCAATTCGGCAATCGCACTCCAAAGGTTGGCTTTGGCCGTCAGCTCGTTGAGCCGCGCCGTTTCCAGGTCGTCCTGGGCTTCGAGCACAAGGCGGGAGGTGGCGAGACCGGCGTCGAACCGGGCCTTCTGCAAATCGTACTGGCGGGCCGCGAGCTGGGTCGCCTGCTGCGCGATCTCGACACTGGAAACATTGGTTTCCACGGCGCGGACCGCGCTGCGCACGTTGACGAGCAGCTGCAGCTCCAGCTGCTCGAGCCGGGCCTTCTGGGCGTTGAGACCGGCGACGGCGGAACGGTAGCGGGCGCGATCGGCGCGCATGCCCCAGGGGATGGAATACGTGAGCCCGAGGCTGCGGGTGTCGCCCGGATCGTCGCGCAGCGCGTCCAAGGCCGAGCGATACGACGTGTCGTTGTCGTTGTAGCCGGCGGACGCGACCAGATTCAGCGTCGGCAGCCGGTTGCGCCGCGCGGTGGCGACGTCGATTTCGAGCTGACGGATGACGTCCTCCGCGGACAGCGTGTCGGGGTAGTTGTCGCGGGCGGCCTTGTAGGAGCGGGCGAAGTCCGGCGTTTCGATGTTGATGTCGCTGAAGGCGACCGGGCCCGGACGCACGTCGAACGTCGGCGTATTGATGAGGCTCAGCAATGCGTCCTCGGCATTGCGCACCGATTGGTCGGCCTGGATGACGGCGCGTCGGGCGTTGGCCACGCCGACTTCGGCGGTGGCCACGTCGAGATCGGTGGCGACGCCGGTCGCCCGGCGCGCCTGGTTTTCCTCCAGGAGACGCTGCGCGAGTTCGAGGGAGAGCTGGCGGATGCGGAGATTCTCGCGTGTCGTGACGACATTGTAGTACGCGTTCTCCGTGTCGCGGATGACGCTCAGCACGCGGCTGCGGAAATTGACCTGCGCGATATTGAGGCCCAGCTGCGAACGTTGGACTGCGGCGCGCGCGATGGTGGACCCGGCGCCATTGAGCAGGGGCTGGTTGAGGGTGGCGCTGACCCCGCTGCTGAAGGGGGGATTCTGGACCGAATTGCGGCTCAACACGCCACTCACCGAGACGGTGCCGTTGGTGTACGGGATGCGCTCGCTGACGCCGGCACGAAACGTCGTGGTGTTGCTATCCCGGTCGACGATATTCGTGGTGCCGTTCGGTCCCGGAACCAGGATGGAGTTGCGATTCAGCGTCCGTTGCGTCGATCCCGTGAAGGTGGGCAGAAAATCGGACCGGGCCACGACCAGCGCCTCGCGGGCCTGCTCGACGCGGAAGCCTTCGATCTGCAGGTCGAAATTCTTCTTCATCGCGAGCGCGATGCACTCCTCGAGCGTCAACGGGACCCCGGTCGGAGCCGGGGGCGGGGTGTTCTGCTCGGCGCGGACCTGCTCCTGGGCGAGCGATTCGCCATTGGGCGGAACGACCACGGGCGCCGGGGCCGGCGGCGCCGACAGGGCGGCATCTTGTGCACGGGCGCTGGCAGCGGCCAGCAGCAGGGAGGCAATCAGGACGCGGACGGAGGAACGGGACATGACGTCGAAAAGATGAGCAGCGGAAACGGGGATTGTCACTAGAACACGCGAAGGCCGTGGAAGTTACTGTTGGCCTCCGGTTTCGCGGTTTTTCCGGGTTTGGAGCACGGGCGGAGAGACGAGGAAGGGGGTGGAAAGTTGCGGGAAAACGAGTCGTCTCGCTGGCGCTCCCCGCTACGTGCGGAAGCAGCGGCGAGCGTCAGCGGGCAGGAGGCCCTCGGGTCCCATAACAACATGGCCTCCGGTTATGCACCGGAGGCCATGGTTTGGAAGTCTGGCTATGTCAGCGGCGCCCAGGCCGGATCAGCGGAGCGGGCGGATGATAAGTCGCTGACCCGAAGCCCGAAACTTATTCGGCCTTCGGCTCGTTGCGCTTCAGTTCGCGCTCCACCAGCTCAGTCATGACCGCATTCGAAGCCATCCGGCCGGTCATGGTCGCGATCTGGTTCTTCATTTCCACGAACTGCGCATTCGATTCCGACATTTCGGGGACCTTCTTGTCCGCGGCGTAAACGAAGATGCCCTTGTCGGGGTTCACGATCAGATCCGAGACTTCTCCCTTGGGAAGGCGGTCGAGGGCGCCGAGGATCGAGAAGTCCACGTCCTGCGGGCGATTGCGGAGGGTGAACGGAGCAAGGGTTTTCGCCTCGAGCTTGAGGCCCGAGTTGGCGGCGGCGGCGACGGCCTTCTCGAAGCTGTCACCCGCCTTGAGCCGGGCCTCGATCTGGGCCTTCGCGACCCGGCCGAGTTCGACGAAGCGCTTGCGCTTCTCGCTCTCGACGTAGTCCGCGGCGACCTTCTCGCGCACCTGAGCGAAAGCGGGCTTCTGCGGCGGCAGGAGATCCTTCCAGAAAAGGACCACGGCTCCGGCGGGGCTCGGCACGGCGTCCGAGATGAATTGATCCTTGTTCAGGCGGAACGCCTCCTCGGCGACGGCGGGGGAGTTGCCCAGTTCCGCAGGACCGGCCTCACGCGTGAAGGGCGCGAGCGTCTTGGGTTGGAGATTCCGGGTGGAGAGGGCGCTCTCGAGCTTGTCCGGGCTGTTCACGCGGGACTCGAACAGGTTCACCGCGAGGTCGCTGGCGGCCTTGACCGCGAGCGCCTGGGCCCGCTCAAGCACGAGTGCGGCCTGGACCTGCGCGCGAACGGCAGCGAAGTCGGCGTCCGGGTTGGCGGCAGGCGCGGGCGTCGCGGCATCGGCCGGCTTCACTTCGGCCGGCTTCGGGAAGCGGGCGGGATTCAGGTCGTAGAACGCGCGGACGTCCGCGTCGGTGACGTTGACCTGGCCGGTGTAGTTGGCGGCCGGAAACTCCACATAGGAGGCGACCACGCGCGGCGGAATCTCGTAGCGGAAGGAATTTTCCTCGAAGAATTTCGTCAGTTCGGCGTCCGTCGGCTTCAGGTTGGCGTTGAACGCGGCGTAATCGACGGTCGCGGTTGCGAGCGTCCAGGTGGTGTCGGCGCGTTCGAGCTGGGACTTGACGTCCCGCGGGAGCACGTAACCCGGGCCGGCGACGAGTTTGTTCACCTTCTCGACCCGGATGTCGTCGCTGATCACGCGGGCGATGTCGGCGCCGCTGGCGCCACCGCGCTGGTCCTTCAGGCTGTCGCGAAACTGGGCGTACACCTTCGGATCGAATTCGCCGTTCTCGCCGGCGAACATGCGCATCTTGGTGATGGCATCCTTCACCTCGGCCTCGGTGGCGGCGGGGATGTGCCACTCGTCGGCGAGCGAGAGGGCGGCGGCGCGCGTGAAGGCGTACTGCTGGATCTGCTCGTTCTGCAGATTGCCCATGCCGCCAAGCTGCAGGTTGGCGCTCAGCATCGCGTCCCCCATGACGCGGCTCTGGTCATCCGGGTTCGTCAAGTTGTACTTGAAGAACGGCCGGTCAGCCACGCGACGATCGCCGCCGCCGAATCCCGGGCCCGTGCCCACGAACACGAAGGAGACGATCGTCAACGCCAGAAGGACGGCGAAGATGGATTTGAAGTGGTGCTGGAAGTATTTCTGGATCCAGGAAATCATCGGGTCGAAAACGTGCGACGCTAGGTTGGCCCCGTGCTCTGGCAAGCCTAGAGGGGGCAGCTAGGAGCTTTAGGCGATAGGCGGTAGGCTTTAGCCGGAACGATTCAGTTAACCACGAATGGACACGAATCGACACGAATCAAGACCTGGGAAAATCATCACTTCCGCGCAGGCACAAAACAGTGAGCGGGACTACGGACGGGCTGCATTCGAGTTTACTCTCCTATTCGTGTTCATTCGTGTCCATTCGTGGTTAATCCGTCTGCATAGTTCCGGTTTAGGCT
>JAEWKR010000009.1 GCA_023457715.1 Verrucomicrobiota bacterium | reverse complement strand
CCCCGCTACGTCCCGATCGTTGAAGCACGCTGCTCGGATGTAGCGGGGAGCGCCAGCGAGACGAGGCTGGAGTTCGGATGACCCGCGAGCCCGGCCCGCCCTTACCGGTTGAAGCCCCCCTTCCGTTCCGGGCCGTTTGATCGCGGCCTCGTTGATCTGATTTCAATATCGATCAGGTCGTCAACTGTTGCTCTTGAGTAGCTCCACGGCACGCAGGATGCCATCGACGACGCGATCGGCCACGTAACTTGGAAATCGCCGCGGTAAGCTGTCGGCCGTGGAGGAGAGGACACGGGGAGCCTTGTCCACCAAGTCCGCAACGATCGCGCTCGAATCTCCGATCCCCGCCAACTTCGCCACGGCATCCCAGTGCCTCGGCTTGATCTCATCGAGCTTCCAATGCGCGTTTTTGCCGCGGACGGCCATGGCGAGCTTCACCTTGCGATCGTCGAGCTGATTCGCACCGCGACCGATGATCGGCCAGGCCGACAGCACGTCGTAAAATGGTGTGAGCCGGTAGGTGCCCCCGCGCTCGTGAAAGATCGAAAAGTTTTTCGCGTGCCCGTCCGTTGCGGCGAGCATCCAGAAGACGATCTGAGCGCGAACAAACGCCGTCTTGTCGGCTAGGGCTCGAGAGCTGTGGTCGAGGACGCGCAGAATTTCCCGCATGCCTGGGCCACCGTCGCTCTCGTATTTTAGCGACGACGCAAAGCCGAGCGCCTGACAAAAATCCTCCTGCGGCAACCGTGCGATCCAACCGTCGGGTTGAAGGGCACGATCAAAGCGCGTCACGACGAGGACCTGTCTTGAGCCGAACTGCGCAATCTCTGCCTGCGGGACGTCTAGACCGAATGCATGCATGAGGCGGAGGCACAGCCACTCGTTTTCGATCGAGTCCTTCATGTCAGCGCGCAGATTTCCGATCAGTCCAAGCGGAAGCTTCAGCATGTGGGTCGTGGGCGTGGCCCCCCGGGGGATGCACCAGCGGCCTTCGTGGAACAGCAGCGCCGTTTTCTCCTGCGCCCCAGCGATTGAGATGCGGAACTCCTCATCGTCTTTGCGGCCGAGCACACGAGTACCGGAAATGGCGGCGTCGATCGCGCGCTCGACGGCTTCATCCGTCAACGGCTCTGCGTCGATCTCGTGAACACCTTTCGGCGCTTCGCCCTCCGGCAGCAATTGAACCGCGCCCACACAGTCTCGGCCGACGGCAGCCAAGAGGTCGAACGCGCCGGCCGATTTAGTGGCGAACTTCGAGCGCAGGCGCCGCCGAATGCCATCGCTGTCCGGCAGCAGATTATCGAAGAAATGGGTGACGACATCACCGCGGTGAGGGAAATTTCCAGGGACGAACGGCAATGAGAGCGACAGCACTCGTCCGGATGCACCCGCTACCCAGGCAGGGTCATATTGGAAGCTGTCCCCGCCGCGCTTGCTCTGGATCCAGGTTCCAACCCGCACGCCGTTCATCCATACCCCAAGCTGGTCCGTCGTAGGCATGGCTACCAGGTGGGTTGTTTCTTGCGTTGGCGCGGCCGTTTGGACGAATCCGCGCTACTCGAAGGGGCAGTCCCGTCAGCGGGCGTCGACGATGCGTCTTGGATGGCAATTTTGCCCCCGAGAGCAGAAATCAGCCGGGCAATTTGGTTCCAGCTTGTGACCCCAGGATCTGTCTCGATTTTGGCGATCCGTTTTTGGTTTACCCCGAGGAGTTGGCCGAGTGCAGCCTGGCTCAGCCCACGTGTTTTCCGAAGTCCTTTGATCACCGCCCGAAGTTGAATCGCAGTGTCGACGCGGTAATTCATGGTCGGACTCACTACTACCTAAATGTGGTAGCGTCAAGATACTATCTTAGTGTGGTAATCCGACAGAACTACTTCAGCGTAGTAGCACGCAATTGGCTGGCAGCAACCCTGAGTCATATTTCCGTCATATTTTTCGGTGCGTTTTTGCCCTCGCCTCTGTGGCGCATTCCCCGTGGGGGCGCCAGTTTCCGATGCCGCGTGATGCTCACATCGCGCGGCATTTTTGTTTTAGCGTTCATGGTGGGCGGGGTCTCCCAACATCCAAACCGGCGAAGTCTCGACTTCGGCGGGGTTCGCGGTTCGCATCCGGCTAATGCCCCTCGCGCCGATCCCACCGGCCAGCCGCAGCGCCGATGCGCTGTGCCCCAATTGCGCCCGGATCCTGGCGGCGTCGGACTCGTTTTGTCGCCACTGCGGCCAGCGGCAGGAGGCCCGGGTCCCCACCCTGCGGACCTGGCTCGGTGAATGGCTCGAGGAGGGGTTCGGACTCAACGCCCGCATCCCGCGCACGCTCCGCGCTCTCCTCTTTCATCCCGGACAGCTGACGAGCGAGTGGTTCGCCGGCCGACGCGTCCGCTACCTCAACGCGTTTCGACTCTATCTGTCGTGCTCCGTGGTGATGTTCGGTACCGCCATCGCGCTGCGCTTCGTGGGTGAGCATTGGAACTTTGGATACCGCCCCCAGGGGGCCCTGGCCGATCGCACTTACGCCGAACTGGCCCGGGAGAGTGTAACGCACGCCTTGTTTCTGCTCGTCCCCCTGTCCGCCGCCTGGCTGCGGGCGTTGTTTCCCCGCTCCGGCCGGGTCTTTATCGAGCATCTGGTGTTCTCCCTGCACGTCCACGCCTTCGGCTTTCTCGCCGCTGCTGCGTCCTTCCTCATGATCCTCGCCCCGGGAGGCGCCGCGCGTGTGCTCCAGCCACTCTGCGCGGCCGGCGTGTTCGTGTACCTGGTCCTTGCTCTGCGCCGGGTTTACGAAACGAAGCTCGTCTGGGCCGTGATGCAGAGCGCCCTCCTCCTGATCGTGCACGGCGCCGCCGTCCTGGGCCTCACCCTTGGCCTCACCGCGCTCCGCCACGCGCAGTAGCGTTGGGGGTTTTGAGTTTTGGGTTTTGGGTTTTGGGTTGGGGTTTTGGGTTGGGTTTTGCGATCGAGTTTTACAGGAGGGAACGGAGGGGTCCCAGGCCCGCGTGCAGTCTCTGTTTCGCTCGGTTTCCTCCTGTGAAAAATGACTTGGAGATCGCGACGATGAATACGGCGCAATGAAGCACCGCAGCTACCGGCTCAGGGTTTGGCGTAGCGCCGGCTTCAGCCGGTTTCAGTGTTTCAGCTCAGCGCGTCCGCGTTTCAGCGTTTCACGCCCGGGGTCGCCGATTCTTCCCCAGCTGATGTCCGTGCTGCACGGCCGCACCCCGGGCATTGAGCTTGTCGAGGACCCCTGCGAGACGCCGGCGTTTTTCATCGGTCTCCGCGAACATCTCCAACTGCCCGCCGCCATCCTCCACGCCCGAGAAGCGGACACTCACGAGCCGCAGCGGGCGACGCTTCCGCCACGCCGCCCGCAGCAGCGGGCCGACGAGCGGGTAGAACGGCGCCTCCAGGTCGGTTGCCTCGGGGAGCGTCTTCCCGTGCGACTCCTGGGAAAAGTCAGGGTACCGAATCTTGACCGTGATCGTGCGGACACGTTTTCGATCCTCCCTCACCTTCGGCATGAGTTCGTCGATCATCCGTTTTGCCACCTGTTCAATCGTGCCAAAGTCGGCGACGTCGGAGCCGAACGTTTCCTGCTGCGAGTAGCTCTTCGCGTCCTCGTGCTCGACGTGCACGGCGCGATCGTCCTCGCCGCGTGCCATCGCCACCATGTCCCGCCAACCACCGCCGAAGATCGACTTCAGCTCCGTCTCCGTCCGCGCGAGAATATCCCGGATGAAACGCAGGCCGTGGTGCTCGATGAGGGTCTCCTCCGTCTTGGGTCCCACCCCCGGCAACTTCCCGATCGAGAGGGGCGCCAGGAAGTCGGCTTCCGTGCCCGGCGTCACCACCACGAAGCCGCGGGGCTTGCGCAGCTTCGAGGCGATCTGGGAAACGAGCTTGTTGACCGCCATGCCGAACGAGACCGGGATCTGCAGCTCCGACCAGATCCTCGTCTGCAGGCCCCGCATCGCCTGTTCGATCTCCGCCACACTGGCAAAGCCGCAGGGCCCAAGATCCAGGTAGCCTTCGTCAATCGAGTTCCGCTGCACCAACGGCGTCACGGTTTCGCAAAGGTCGAACATCTGACGCGAAACCTTGCTGTACAGGCCCGACGTATGGGGCAGCAGGATGAGATCCGGGCACACCTTCAGGGCCCGCTGCGTCGGCATCGGCGTGTACACGCCGCACGCCCGGGCTTCATAACTCGCGGAGGAAATGATCCCACGCTCCCGCCCGCCAACCGCGCATTTCCGGCCCCGAAACTCGGGGCGCAACGCCAGCTCGCACGACACAAAGAAGGCGTCGGCATCGAGGTGGACAATGGTCGGAAGCATGAGCAGCGGAGGCGAACGTGCGGGTTTGAATCGGAGCGGCGGGATTTGAAGGGGGCGGCGGGCTCCGGGTCACTCGCAAATGAGCCACAATTTTGGGCTGGCCAGTCGTCGGAGAGTCGTTTGGCTAGCCGGGCTTCTTCAGTCCCCTCCCCTAACTCTGTCTCCGCATTCGCGGGTTACCCCTTCATGCTTCTGGTTGCGATCTTCTCCGGCATCATCCTTGCCCTGTGCTTTCTCTGCTACAGCAGCGACTGCAATCATTGAGAGTTCGCTTGCGCGGCTAAAGTCCGCGCCGCAAGCTGGTTGTCTCTATGGGACGTCAATGGCTTCACGCGAAGCGTGCTATCGTCAACCTGAAGAAAGGTCAGGTTGTCGGCAAGATCGTCAAGGAACTCACCGTCGCAGCCAAGCTGGGCGGCCCCGATCCTGAGGCGAACGCCCGGCTCTTCGCCGCGGTCGAAAAGGCGCGCAAAGCCAGCGTCACCCGCGACGTCATCGAGCGGGCGATCAAAAAAGGCGCCGGCGTCGGTGACGACAAGATGACGCTCGAGCACGTCACCTACGAAGGTTACGCGCCCCACAAGGTGCCCGTCATCGTCGAGGTGATGACCGACAACCACAACCGGACCGCCAGCGAGATCCGCGTGCTCTTCAAGCGGGGCCTGCTCGGCGGCGCCGGCAGCAACAAATTCCTGTTTGATCACGTGGGCCTCGTCGAAGCGCACCAGGCGGATCCCAATGTGGACCTCGAAGCCGCGGCCATCGAGGCCGGCGCCAACGACTTCGAGAAGCTGACCCACGCGCAGAACGACGATATCCCGGAAGGGGCGGTCGGCGCGCGCTTTCTCACCGAGCGCACCGCGGTGCACTCCGCGGTCACCTGGCTCAAGCAGAACGGCTGGAACGTCGTCACCGCCGAACTCGGCTACGTCGCGAAGATGTATCCGACGCTCGATGACACCCAACGGGCCGAGGTCGGCGAGTTTCTCCAGGGCCTCGAAGACCACGACGACGTGCAGCGCGTCTGGGCGGCGGTGAAGTAGCCCGGCGGAGCCGGGGATTTCAGATTTCAGATTTCAAATCGGGCCGCGATACCTCGTGGATCGGTCCGATCTGAAATCTGAATTTGAAATCTGAAATTCTGCTGCAGGTGGCCCGGTTTGCGAATTCACGGGGGATGCATCGGTTGCGGCTAGCCCCATGTACCTGCAGGCCCTTGCCACTGCCGTGCCCGACAACGCGCTGTCCCAGCGCGAGTGCTGGGACATCATGCAGCGCTCGCCGGTGCGGTCGCGGTTGTCGCGGCGTTCGGCGTTGATCCTGCAGTCGATCCTGCGCGGCGATCATGGTATCGAGCGGCGTCACTTCGCGCTTACGGACCCCGCGGGGATCTTCGACCGCACGGCCGATGACCTGAACGCCACCTTCCGCGTCGAGGCGCCCCGGCTCGCGGCCAGCGCACTCGAGCAGGCACTGGAGAAGGCGAAGCTGCTGCCGCGTGACATCGATGCGCTCCTCGTCTGCACCTGCACCGGGTACCTCTGCCCGGGAGTCAGCAGTTATGTTTCGGAACGACTCGGGCTGCGCACCGACGCATTTCTTCAGGACCTCGTCGGGCTCGGGTGTGGCGCGGCGATCCCGATGCTGCGCGCCGCCCACCACATCACCGCCAGCGAACCCGAGGCGGTCGTCGCCTGCGTGGCGGTGGAAATCTGCTCCGCTGCGTTCTACCTCGACGACGACCCGGGCGTGATCATCAGCGCGTGCCTGTTCAGTGACGGGGCCGCGGCCACCCTGTGGCGCGGCCGCCCGGCGGGAGCCCTCCCCCCTCTGCGCGCCTTCGGCTTCGCGACGCGACACCTCCCGCAGGAGCGCGACAAGCTTCGCTTCGAGCAGCGCGACGGCAGACTGCGGAACCTGCTCCACCCCACGGTGCCTGAACTCGCCGCCGCCGCGGTTTCAGACCTCTGGTCGGCCCGGGGGGATCAACCGGTGAGCCGGGTGGTCGCGCACGGCGGCGGCCGGGACGTCATCGCGGCCCTTGCACCTGTGGTCGCGCCCCACTCGCTGGATCTGACCGCCCAGGTGCTCAGGGATCGTGGGAACATGAGCAGCCCCTCTGTGCTGTTCGCCCTGGAGGAAAGTCTCAAACTCGATCCGCCCCATGGCCAGGGCGACTATTGGCTGGTGAGCTTCGGCGCCGGCTTCGCCGCGCATAGCTGCAGACTGGGAGTGTGAAGGTTTCTGGTTTCTGGTTTCTGGTTTCTGGTTTCTAGTTTCTGGTTTCTAGTTTCTGGTTTCTAGTTTCTGGTTTCTAGTTTCTGGTTTCTCGTTTCTGGGTCCGAAGGGAGAACTCGAAACTAGAAACCAGAAACCAGAAACTAGAAACTCCCCCTCCCCCCCTCCCCCTCCCCGTCACGGTAGCGGCTGGAGGTTCTCGATGGGGACGCGGACGAGCAGGCCTTGCTGCAGGACGTCGGTGGCGACGATGATGCCGGTGGGCCGTTCGGGATTGTCGATGAAGCCTTCCAGCCCGTGGAGGGGGCCGCCCACGATCTTGACCCGGCGGCCCCGGGTCAGCAGCGGCAGGACGGTGAGTTCGAAGCCGGAAGCGACGACGGTGCGCACATCGTCCAACTGCCGGAGAAACGTCGCCTCGTCTTCAACCGCGATCAGGCGCACCAGCAGGTCCTGTTGATAAAGTCGTCCCCGCCTGTCCTGCGGCACGCGGGTAAAGACATAACCGGGAAAAAGCGGCTTCTCGAAGCGCTTGGTCTCGCGCCCGTATTTCCGGCTGCTCGCCATGAGCGGCAGGTAGTGCGCGAACCCCTCCGCCTCCATCAGCCGGGCAAACTTCTTCTCGCAACGTGGCTTGGTGTGACACACCACCCACTCCTCCTGCGGACCGGGTTTCACCGCTGCAGCAGGAAGCGGATGGCAGCGTGGTACCCCTCGAGACCCAGGCCGGTGATCACGCCAAGGCAGGCGGGAGCGGTCAGCGACGTCTTCCGAAAATCCTCGCGCTTGTAGATGTTGGAGATGTGGACCTCGACCGTGGGGACGTGCGCCCCCGCGAGCGCGTCGCGCAGCGCCACGCTGGTGTGCGTGAACGCCGCGCCGTTAATGACCAGGCCGTCGAACTTGCGATCGGCCAGACTGGCGATCCGGTCGATCAGCGCGCCCTCATGGTTCGACTGGAAGAACTCCAGGTCGGCGCGGGCGCCGAACTCGGACCGCAGTGCGGCCTCCAGATCGGCAAGCGTGGCGCGGCCGTAGATCTCGGGCTCACGCTGGCCGAGTCGATCCAGATTGGGGCCATTGAGGATCGCGATTTTCTTCATGAAGCAGGAAGATTTCAGATTTCAGATTTCAAATTGCCGATGTCCGTCCCGAGGACCTGGACGCTGCAATCTGAGATCTGGCCGGGATTGACGCGAATCAGCCGGCGTTTGGCAACTCCATGTAAGCGGCAAAACTGCACCGTGATTTGAGAACGTCAGAGCGGGTTGTCCGTGGCGATGAACTCCCACGGGAGGCGAAACTTGCGCGCGAGCTCGGCGGCCAGCGCTTTCACGGCATGAACCTCGGTGGCGTAGTGCCCGCAAAGGTACAGGTTGAGCTTCTCCTCCTGGGCGCGATTGAACCATTCCTCGCGCAGCTCCCCCGTGATCAGGGTGTCCACCCCCGCGGCCCGCAACTCCGGCACCGCGCTGTTGCCACTGCCACTGCAGAAAGCAATCGCCCGCGGCGTATTCGATCCGAACTCGATCGCGATCACGCGCTCGTACTGCTCCTCCAGTCGCGCCTTGAGCTGGGAGCGGGTGTACTTCGAGCGCGCAATCCAACCGATCGGTTCTCCTTCGCGCACGAGGAAGGGCGTCGCGGGCTTGAGCTGCAGCGACGCTGCCAGCAGCGCGTTGTTGCCGATCTCCGGATGGCCATCGAGGGGAAGGTGATTCGAATACAGGGCGCAGTCGCCATGCACCAGCGCCGCGAACCGATCGTACGCCGCCCCCGTGAGGGGCCGCGGCATGTCCCAGTAAAGTCCGTGATGCACGATCAGGAAGTCCACCCCGGACGCCACGGCGGCGCGGAACGGGACCACGCCCGAATCGACGGCCGCCCCAATTCGCGTCACCCGGCCGCTGTTGGCCACCTGCAACCCATTGAACGCCCCGGGCGCATCCTTGAATGCGGTCCGCCGGGTTCGCTTGTCACAATATGCGACCAGATCTTCGAGCCGTGCCATGGCGGGATGAGGAAACGCCAAACGCCAAATGCCAAACGCCAAATCACTCGAAGAACGCCTTCCAATCCGGGCAAGCCGGAGTTGATGGCGTTTGGAGCCGGCGTGCCCGCCGTCACCGAACGGCCAGCAGCCGCACGAGCACGTGCAACGTGGCGCAGGCAACGAGCGCCGCGACGAGATCGTCCACCACGACACCCCAGCCGCCGCGGATGCGCTGAAGGCGTTTGATGCCGAATGGCTTCGCGATGTCGTACACGCGAAACAAGGCAAAGCCCGCCAGCAGCACGGCCCACGCCGGCCAGCGCGACAGGAGCTGCGACCAGCCGAGAAAACACAGCGGCATCGCGATGAACTCATCGAGGATGATCGAGCCCGGATCCTTCTTGCCGAGGAAGACCTCGGCGGCGCCGCAAACGAAGGCCGCCACCGCCACCCCGATGACACTGGCAACCAGGACCTGCGGCCAGCCGGCATGCCAGAAGAACACGGTGAAATACAGGAGCCCGGCGAGGGATCCCCACGTCCCGGGCGCGGGCAGCTTGCGGCCGATCGGGCCGAGCGTGGCGAGTGCGACAAAGAGCCGGCCCACGGCAAGGCGACGGGCGGCTATTTCGCGAACAGCACGTGACCGTGCCGGCGGAAATAGGTGTACCCCGAGGTGATCGTCATGATGGCCGAGGCCACATACAGCGTGATGCCGATGTACTGCACGCCGGTCACCCAACCGCGCTCATCGCCGCCGAACAGATCGCCATGGTCCTTGGCCAGCATTTTCGCGCCCATCAGCCAGCCGATGGCGTTGAGTTGAAGGAAAGTCTTCACCTTGCCTCCCGCGTCGGCCTCGACCACCAGGCCCTTCGCGGCGGTCGCCATCCGCAGCCCCGAGATCGCGAACTCCCGGCACAGGATGCACAGGAGCAGCAACATCGCGGTGATGTTGTGCCCCATGAAATAGTCCCCGTTCACCAGCGCGATGAGCAGCCCGATCACGAGGACCTTGTCGATGACCGCATCCATGAACCGGCCGAAGGACGAAACCTCCCCCCATTCCCGCGCGAGCTTGCCGTCCAGCCAGTCGGTCAACGCCGCAGCAATGAAAAGCCAGAACGCCAGGGTCGGCGCCCAGGTGAAATCCGCATACATGAGCGCCACCACGACGAACATGAGAGGCACCCGTGACAAGGTGAGGAGATTCGGAAGCGAAAACATGGACCGCGCCCATTTAGAACACCCGCGGCCCGGGGTAACGCAAGCTAGGACGCGCGCGCCCATGTGCAGTCTCGGGTTTGGGGTTTGGGTTTCGGTTTGAGCAAAACCGCCCGCCAGGAGCGGGTCGGTGCTTCAGCCCGCCGCGTTGGCACGGTGCTCAAGAATCCCTCGCCTCCGGTCGGTTTATCTCTTTTTTCACTCCAGCTCATGCGTCACTGCATTTATCCGGGTACTTTCGACCCCCTGACCTACGGCCACATGGATGTGCTCCAGCGCGCCGCCAAGCTCTTCGATCGGGTGACGGTCGCGGTCGCCTATAACGCCGGCAAGAACCCCCTGTTCACGGCCGAGGAGCGGCTGGAAATCGTACGCCCGAACCTCACGCGGCTGCCCAATGTGTCGGCGGTGACATTCAATGGCCTGCTGGTCGAATTCGCCGTGGAGCAGAAGGCCGATGCGATCATTCGCGGCCTGCGCGCACTTTCGGATTTCGAGTTTGAGTTCAACATGGCGCTGATGAACCGACACCTGCAGCCCAAGATCGAGACGATCTTCGTGATGCCGAACGAGCAGTTCAGCTATACCAGCTCCACGCTCGTGAAACAGGTCGCCTCCTACGGCGGGGACGTGAAGCATTTCGTCCCGCCGAACGTGGCGGAGGCCCTGAAGCGGGCGTACGAAACCCGGCGGGCGCAGCTGCCCAATGCTCCCAAAGCGGAACGCTGAATCGGACCGAAGATATTCCGCGCAATCAGCCTTCGATTAGCGGAGAGCAGCGCTCGGACCAGGTGCACCCCATCGGTCGGTCGAACGCTTCGTTCCGGCCCCGCTGTTACTTTTCCCGCCGCCCAGCGTCTACTCCCTCGGACTTCACGGTTTCACCCATGCCCAAGACTCGCAGTTTCCGCGGTTGGTTCCTCCTCTTGCTGGTGCTTGCCGCCGCCGGCCTGGCCACATGGTACTACCTGCGCGGCCGCGCAACGGCGGCGCCAGAGTATTCGACCGCCAAGGTGACCCGCGGGGACGTCACGCAAGCGGTGACCGCCACGGGCGATCTGCAGCCGGTGGTCACCGTCGATGTCGGCGCGCAGGTCTCCGGGCAGGTCAAGGACGTGCTCGTGGACTTCAACTCCAAGGTGAAGGCCGGCGACGTGCTGGCGCGCATCGATCCGTCCACCGCCGAGCAGAAACTACGGCAGGCCCAGGCAGACCTGGAGTCGGCCAAGGCCAACAACCAGCTGCTGCGCATCAACGCCGACCGCACCCGCGAGCTGTCGAAGCGCAACCTGGTGTCGCAGTCGGAACTGGACACGATCGAGGCGCAGCTCGCGCAGAGCAACGCGACGATGCTGCTCCGCACGGCGGCGGTCGAAAACGCCAAGCTCGATCTGGAGCGCTGCACGATCACCTCGCCCATCGACGGCATCGTGCTGACGCGCAACACCGACCGGGGCCGGACCGTGAACGCCAGCATGAACGCACCGGTGCTGTTCACCCTCGTGAACGACCTCACCAAGATGCAGATCAATGCGGCGGTCGCGGAAGCGGATGTCGGCGCCATCAGCGAAGGCCAGGAGGTCACCTTCACCGTCGATGCGTTTCCGAACCGGACTTTCAACGGGAGCGTGCGGCAGGTCCGCAATGCCGCCACGACCACGCAGAGCGTCGTGTCGTACGCCACGATCATTGACGTGAACAATGACGAGCTGCGTCTCAAGCCGGGCATGACGGCCAACGTCTCGATCATCGTGGCGCAGAAAACGAATGTGCTGCGCGTCCCCAATGCGGCCCTGCGCGCCCGCATCCCGGCTGAACTCATGCCGAAACCGCCGGCGGCCCCCGCCGGCAAAGCCGCCGGTCCGGCTCCGGCACCGCTCAACGAGCAGGATCGGCGCGCATTGCTCCGCACGGTGATGACCGAGGTCGGGATTCAATTCGGTTCACCCGCTTCGGCTGAGCAGGTCGAGCGGTTCAAGAAGCTCGCCGCGGAGAAGGGCCTCGATGCAGAAACGGTGAACCAGATTGCAGGACGTCTGGCGGGCGGCGGTCGCGGGCCGGGCGGCCCCGGCGGCCCCGGCGGAGGGCGCCGCGGCGGCGGCGGAACCGGTCCAGCCCCGGTCACCACGCGCACGCTGTACAAACTGGTTGCGGCCGACGGGGCGCGGAAGATCGAGGCAGTGAGCGCCCGCATCGGCGTCTCCGACGGCACGCAAAGCGAGGTGGTTGAAGGACTGGCCGAGAACGATGACGTCATCACGTCGGTCACCCTGCCGGGGGCCGCCCCCGCGGCGGCGCCGGGCGGACAGAATCCGTTCCAGCAGCGGGGCTTTGGGCCGGGTGGCTTCGGCGGTGGCGGCGGCGGTCGGCGCTGAATCATGGCTCCTGTCGTCCAGATCCGCGATCTGCACAAGATCTACGAGTCCGGCGAGGTGCCGGTGCATGCGGTCCGCGGGGTCTCGCTGACCATCGGGCGCGGCGAATTTGTGGCGCTTATGGGCGCGAGCGGCTCCGGCAAATCCACCCTGATGAACATGCTGGGCTGCCTGGACCGACCGACGCGCGGGGAATACCTGCTCGACGGCATCGACGTGGCGAAACTCGACCGCAACGAACTTGCCGACCTGCGCAACCAGAAGCTGGGGTTCGTTTTTCAGGGCTTCAATCTTCTGTCCCGTACGACTGCGCTCGAAAACGTCGAACTGCCGATGCTCTATGGCCGGCACCGCTCGCTGACGTCCACCGAGATCCGCGACCGGGCGCTGCATTGCCTCGACATTGTGGGCCTCAGCAAGCGGGCCGATCACTTCCCCAACCAACTCTCCGGCGGCCAGCAGCAGCGCGTGGCCATCGCGCGCGCCCTGGTGAACGAGCCGCAGGTGCTCCTCGCCGACGAGCCCACCGGCAATCTCGACTCGCGCACGTCGGTGGAAGTCATGGGCGTGTTCCAGAAGCTGAACGATCAGGGCATCACCATCGTGATGGTCACGCATGAGCTGGACATCGCCCACTACACCAGGCGCAACCTGATCCTGCGCGACGGAGTCGTGGTGCGCGATGAGCCCGTGATGAACCGCAGCGTCCCGGAGGTCGAACTCCAGAAACTCGCGGAGGCCGAGGCCGCAGCGAAACTGACCAGCAAGGATTTATGATTTCCCGCGCACCCACCTCGTACCCGCCACCTCTGTCCCAATCATAAATCGTACTGCATAAATCATAAATCTCCCTTCCCGTGCGTTTCACCAACATCATCCGCGTCGCGCTGCGTGCACTCCGGCGCAACGCCATGCGGTCCGTCCTGACCGCCCTCGGGATCATCATTGGCATCGGCGCGGTGATCACCACCGTCGCCATGGGCACGGGAGCGAAGACGCAGATCGAGGCCCAGGTGGCGGCGCTCGGGCAGAACATCATCACGGTCTTCCCCAATTTCTTCAGCGCCGGCGGCGTGCGCAGCGGTACGGGCAACGCCCTCAGCCTCACGCCCGAAGATGCGGACGCCATTCGCGCCGAGGTCCCGAACGTCGAGGGGGTGAGTCCCGAGATCCGCGACCGCACGCAGATCCTGGCCAATGGCCTCAATTGGAACACCCAGGTGCTCGGCGAATCGCCCGACTACCCGGTGATTCGGAGCTGGTCGATCGCGGAGGGCACCATGTTCACGGAACAGGACGTCCGCTCCATCGCCAAGGTGTGCGTCGTCGGTCGCACGATTGTCGATCAGCTGTTCCCCGGCGAGAACCCGGTGGGGCAGACGCTGCGCATCCGCAACCTCCCTTTCCGCATCGTCGGCGTCCTGGCGCCGAAGGGCTACAATATCATGGGCGCGGACCAGGACGATGTGGTCATCATCCCGTACACCTCGCACATGCGGCGGGTTTCACGGCGGACCACCATCAACGCGATTCTCATCCAGGCCAGCAGCAACGCGCGACTCGACACGGTGAAACAGAACATTGAGGACGTGCTCCTGCAGAGGCGACGGGGCCGGGAGGCGGATTTCATCGTCCGAACGCAGGAAGAGATCGCGCAGACGGCGACACAGACCTCGGAAACGATGACCCTGCTCCTGGGCGGCATCGCGCTCGTGTCACTGGTTGTCGGCGGGATCGGCGTGATGAATATCATGCTCGTGTCCGTCACCGAACGCACCCGCGAGATCGGAATCCGCCTTGCCATCGGCGCCCACGGTCGCGACGTCCTCGCCCAGTTTCTGATCGAAGCGATCCTGCTCAGCGTCCTGGGCGGCGTGCTGGGCATCCTCACCGGCCTCGGCGCCTCGACCATCATCACCAAGTACTTCGGCCTTCCCACCCTGGTTTCACCCACCTCGGTTCTTATCGCCGTGGGGGTCAGTTCCGTCATCGGCGTCTTCTTTGGGTTCTACCCCGCCCGGAAGGCCGCGCAGCTGGACCCGATCGACGCGTTGAGGTACGAATAGCCTGGAGCGGCTGGGCCGCAGCCCAAGTTGAGAGCCGCGAGTTGAGAGTTGAGAGCCAATCCCCGACAATCCGGGGGCAACCCACCCTTCGGCGCATGGAAGATCGTGCGTAAGAAAGACGATCGTGCCGGATAGGATGACGAAGGACCTGGCCCTGTCTCCCTCGTCCTTTCCGGTCTTGCCCCGGCCGCCCGTCTTTGCGGCTATTTCCAGCCCGCATGGCTGACAAACTGACGGAGATCATGGCCTGGAAGCGCGAAGAGGTCGCGGCGTACGCCCGCGAGGTCTCGCTCGACGAACTCGCGCGCGCCCATACCGAGCTGGTGCGGGGGCCGTCCTTTGCCGCGGCGCTGAAACGAATCGACGGCGGCATGGCGGTGATTTCGGAAATCAAGCGCCGCTCCCCGTCGGCCGGCGAGATCAAGGCTGGCGTCTCCGCGGTCGAGCAGGCCCGCCGTTACCAGGCTGCCGGCGCGGACGCCCTGTCGGTCCTCACGGACACCCGCTTCTTTGGCGGCACCCTTGACGACCTCCAGCAGGTCACGGCCCACTTTCGCGCCGAGGCCCCGCCCCGGCCATGCCTGCGAAAGGACTTCATGGTGCACCCCATCCAGGTGCTGCATGCCCGCCAGCATGGCGCCAGCGCGATCCTCATCATCGTGCGTGCGCTGGACGACGAGAGCATCCACCGGTTGCACGAGGCCGCCCGGGCCGCGGGCCTGGATGCCCTGTTCGAGATCCACGACGAACGGGACCTCGACCGCGCGGTGCGTCACGGCGCCCGCATCATCGGCGTCAACAACCGGGACCTGGCGATCTTCAAGACCGACCTTGGCTTGAGCGAGCGGCTGATCCCGCAGTTTCCGCGGGATGTGATCGCCGTCAGCGAGAGCGGCATTTTCACGCGGGAGGATGCCGCGCGGGTCCGCGCCGCCGGCGCACACGCCGTGCTGGTGGGCGAAGCCTTGATGCGCGTCGACGATCCGGCGGCGTTGATCCAGGCGTTCCAGCGGGTTTAAGACCGGCGCCGACGCATGCCCTTGTCGCCCAGTGCCACCCGGGAGCTGCTGGAAAAGCTCGGCCACAGCCCGAAGCGATTCCTGGGGCAGAATTTTCTCGTCGACGGCAACATCGTGCGAAAATCGCTGGAGCTGGCCGACGTGAGGGCCGGCGATCGCGTGGTGGAGGTCGGACCCGGGCTCGGCACCCTTTCCACGGCGCTGCTCGAAGCCGGCGCCGACGTCTGGGCCGTGGAAATGGACCGGGTGTTGCACGCGCATTTGAGTGAGACGCTGGCGGTCCGTTTTCCCACCACGTTCCATCTCCTCGAGGGCGACGCGGTCGAGCACCCGCTGGCAGGGCTCGGGTCCGGCGGCGATTTCAAGGTCGTCGCCAATCTTCCGTATGCCATCGCCACGCCGTGGCTCGACGCGGTGCTCAGCGGCCCCCTGCCCTCCCGGATGGTCCTGATGCTGCAGCTCGAGGCGGCCCAGCGTTACGCGGCGCCCCCGGGCACGAAATCGTTCGGTGCGATTTCGATCTTTCTGCAGGCGGCCTACCAGGTCGCCCCGGGGCACAAGGTGGCCGCGACCTGCTTCTTCCCGCGTCCGGACGTCGAATCGCATCTCCTGAACCTCGTGCGCCGGCCAGCCCCTTTCGTCTTCGCCTCCGACACCCGAACGTTGATCCGCTCCTGCTTCCAGCAGCGACGCAAGCAACTGGTCGCCCTGCTGCGGGACCGGGTTCCGCCGGGGGTGCAGGCCCGAATCCCGGAACTTCTGGCCGAGGCGGGGCTCTCAAGGACGGCCCGCCCGGAGGAAGTGCCGGTCGACTGGTGGATTCGCTTCGCCACCACCCTCCGAGGCTTGGCTTGAAAGCCGCCTTCCGCCTGCTAGTCCTCTCCTTTCCGCCATGTTCAGACACCTGATCGCCTTAGCCCTCCTCATCAGTTCGGTTGCCGTCCGCGCTCAGGAGGGCCCCGCCCTTCTCGGTCGCGTGGAGGATCGCACGTACGTGTCCCCCACCGGCGCCTTCAAGGTCACCATCCCGGTGTTGCCGGAACTGGGCGGGCAAATCACGGACACCCCGAACGTCGTTACCTTCCAGGACGCCTTCAACCTCCACGTGAGCATCGCGGTCTTCCCGCAGGACGCGACGCAGCGCTGGGAAATGTCCACCCGTGGCACCAAGGACTATCTCGCGTACTTCTTCGCCAACGTCGTCCTGCCGGAATATCGCGAGAGCTTCGAGGGCGTGCAGGCCGAAACCGCGCGCTTCATCCCGGGGCTCATGGACGGCGGACTGATTGCGTACACCCTCATTCCCGGGGGCTCCATGTTCCTCGACCGGGTGGCCCAGCTGGCGCCCGATCGCATCCCGGTCGCAAAGCGCGGCAACCTCGTCTTCGTGAAGAACGGGGACATTTACGTCATCAGCACCGAGCTTGCTGAACGGGTGATCGAGGGCCGGAGCTACAACAAGACGGCGCAGGAGGAGGACCAGATTCTCCGGCAGCGCCTGGAAGAAGTGACCCGCAAGATGCAATTTCTGAAGCCGGCGGCGCCCAAGCCGTCCAGCGCCCCGGTGGCGGCTCCGGCCACGCCCGCGACCGGAAAGTGACGTCGGGGCCGGGACCGGCCGGCGCTTGGACTTTTGGCGTTTGGCTTCTAAGCTGACCGATGTTGCTGGGAAGAAAGCCGGTCATCGCCCTGCTGGGAGTTTGCTGCCTCCTGCTCACCGGCTGCGTCTACCTGAGGCTGCTGCAACTGAAGAACCAGATCGGCCACTTTGAACGTAACTTCGTCGTGCATACAGACGAGGGCGTCCGGATCGAATGTCGAAAGCCCGTCCTGAAGACCGAGGATGTCCGCTGGTTTGGCCTGGAGCCGGAAGTCAGGACGCCAGGAGACGACAGCGAGACCTGGCAGGTCCGATGGGTGAAACAACTTCCGCCCGAGGTCACCGAGCAAGGGACGTACGACATCGTGCTACACCTCGATTTCACCGACGAGAAGCTGCGCCAGCTCACGATTCCCGAACGCTATTTCGAGGCCATGCCCAAGCACCTGCTGATCGACCTCCTGCGCAGCCTGGGCGGAGCGCGCGTCGATCGCGATGCCCGCGCACTCGAAGCGCAGCTGGCCACGGCCGCACCGGATCTCCCCGGCATCCAGCGGCTGCTCGGCCGACCCAGCCGGGAAATCGTCACCAAGGAGGAGACCGTCTACGGCTATCGTTACGTCCCCTCCACCAGCCGCGGTCTGGCGCGCTCCGCGGTCTTCGACATCGCCGTCCATTTCGAGAACGGGACCGATCGGCTCAAGCGCTGGGAAGGAACCACGCCCGTCGGCAAGGTCGGGTTTACGTTTGAGAAAGGGAGTGAGGGAGTGAGGAAGTGAGGGAGTGAGGGGGCGGACAGCCGACGGGAAATCCCAAACGCCAAATCCCAAACGCCAAATAAAGCGGGGCGGAGCCGGCCAAATCCCAATGCGGATGTCAGGCGGGGAAATGGGATTGAGGATTTTGGGAAATGGGCTTTGGGATTTTTTTGGGGGTTGGACGTCTGGGATTTGGGATTTCCTGGCGTTTTCCTATTCCACATTCGCCATCTGCTCGCGGACACGCTCCAGTTCGTTCTTCAAATCGATGACGGCGCGAGCGATCGTAAGGTCATTTGCCTTGCTCCCGATCGTGTTCACTTCGCGTCCGATTTCCTGCAGCAAAAATTCCGCTTTGCGTCCGATTTCTCCGGCCGACTTCAACAGGGCCGTGAATTGCTCGAAGTGACTCTTCAGCCGCGTGATTTCCTCGGTGACGTCGCAGCGATCGGCAAAGAGCGCGATTTCGCGGAGCACGCGTTCGTCGCTCACGTCCAGATCCAGTCCCGCCTCGCGCAGCCGCTTCATCAGCTGGTCGCGATAATGAGCCGGCACCTGGGGTGCGCGCGCCGCAATCGTCTCCATCTGCCGGTGGACGATCTCCAGACGTTGGATGAAATCCACATAGAGGGCTTCGCCCTCCCTGGCCCGCATGGCCGCGAACGCACTCAAGGCGTCCACCAGCACCTCGGAAACGGTCTCGGCGGCCGCCTCCGCGGACGGGAGTCCTGACGTCCGTTTCTGTCCATTGACGATCTGCCAGAGCAGTTCGGGCGTGGGTTCGAAGGCGATGCCGAGCCGGGCGGCCAGCGCCGACAGTCGGTCGACGGCGTCCTCCGCCGCCGTCTCATCGATGGCGATGGCCTTGTCACCCGTCACCTCGATATCGACATGCACCTTGCCGCGCGAAGCATACTTCCGCACGACGTCGGCCAGGGAGACCTCCATGCTTTCCCACTCCTCCGGGACCTTCATCGTCAGATCGAGGCCCTTCCGGTTCACCGAGCTGACCTGAACGGTCAACGACAACCCCTCAATGCTCCCCGTCGCCCGCCCATATCCGGTCATGCTGCGCATCGGTGGGAGCTATAACGACCACCGCAGTCTGGCAATGCCCGAGAAATCTCAAAACCCAAAAGTCCAAATCCCAAAAAAATCCCAATAATCAAAATTCACTCCAGACGCTGTACAATCGCACTGAAAATAAGCTTCAGCTCGTTCGCCTCCTGACGCAACTCCGTGATCCAATGCTGTAAGTCTGCGTTGTCGCCCGTAAAAAGTAGACGAAGCCACAGCTGCGATTCTTTCGCTTCTTTTCGACAGATCCGGAACTTCAGCACGCGATCCTTAGCCCCAAGGGATTCATTTCCCTCAATGCAGTTCGCGGCGACCGATCCCGACGAACGGGCCAGCTGTTTCACATCCTCCAGGTTCGTAATCGTCCGCGGCAGTCGCCTCACGAGCACCCGCACCGCCTCAGCAAACCTGGCCGTGCGTTCCTCCAGATCCGGCGGTCGCTCCATCGTGCCATCATCTAACAAGACCCCATCCCGTCAACTCTTCTTTACTTTCCTAATTGGGATTTGGGATTTTTTTGGAGTTTGGACTTTTGGGATTTGGGATTTCGCCTGCATCAGAGCTTCACTCCCAGCATCTTCGCGACCTGGTTGACGTCCTTGTCACCGCGGCCGGAGAGATTGATGACGATGACCTGATCCTTCCGCAGTTCGCGGGCGCGCTTCAGCCCGTGCACCAGGGCGTGCGTGCTTTCCAGGGCCGGAATGATGCCTTCGAGGCGCGAGCAAAGCTGGAAGGTTTCCAGGACCTCGTCGTCGCAGGCGTAGGCATAATCGATCCGGTTGCGATCGCGGTAAAACGCGTGCTCCGGACCGATCGCCGCATAGTCCAGACCCGCGCTGACGGAGTGGGTCAACTCGATCTGCCCGTCGGTGTCCTGCAGGATGTAGGTCTTGCAGCCCTGGAGCACGCCGAGCTTCCCGCCCTCGAACCGGGCCGCATGGTCGCCGCGCTTGATTCCCCGACCGCCGGCCTCGACCCCGATGAGCCGGACCGCCGCATCCTCGAGGAACTCGAAGAAAAATCCGATCGCGTTCGAACCGCCGCCGACACAGGCGACCATCTCATCGGGGAGCCGCTTTTCGCGGGCCAGGATCTGCTCGCGCACCTCCTGCCCGATCACCCGGTGAAAATCGCGCACCATCATCGGATACGGATGCGAGCCCAGCGCCGACCCCAGGATGTAATGCGTCCCCCGAACATGGGTGACCCAGTCCCGCATGGCCTCGTTGATCGCTTCCTTCAGGGTCTTCTGCCCCGCCTCGACGCCCCGCACCTCCGCCCCCATCAGCCGCATGCGAAACACATTCAGCGCCTGACGTTCCATGTCGACCGCACCCATGTACACGACGCACTCGAGGCCGAACTTCGCGCACACCGCCGCCGTGGCGACACCGTGCTGCCCCGCTCCCGTCTCCGCGATGATCCGCTTCTTCCCCATCCGCCGGGCCAGCAACGCCTGCGCCAGCGCGTTGTTGATCTTGTGCGCGCCGGTATGGAGGAGATCCTCGCGCTTCAAATAGATCTTCGCGCCGCCGCAATGCTCGGTCAGCCGCTCGGCGTAGTACAGTTCGGTGGGACGACCGGCGAACTCCTTCAAATGATGACGGAGCTCCGCCTGAAACGCCGGATCTTTCCGGGCGACGTCGTAAGCCGCGCCGAGTTCCTGCAACGCCGTCATCAGGGTCTCGGGGACGAAGACCCCGCCGTAACGACCAAAATGGCCGGACGCGTCAGGCAGGGACAAACGGTCGAGAGGTGGGATCGTCGCTTGGGTCGCGGGCATACGGGCGCGAAACGTACTGACTACCGCCCGCGGTGCCACCTCAAAGTCGTGTCAACGGGCGGGAGCCCGGAGCGCAGTTGAGAGCTGAGCCGATTCACTTCTGCTCGACGCTGTTCCGCAGGAAAGCGAGGACGTCCTGGAATTTCTCCCGATTGGCCTCGTCGGCGGCGATCAGACTTTCATGCGCTTCCAGGACCAGCCGGGCGGTCTCCTCCTCACTATGGGTCCGGCAGGAGATGGGCAGCGGCTTTGCGGCGCCGGTCACCCCGGGCGCCGTGGTATCGAGGATCAGCAACCGATGCAGGCCGAGGTTTCGAATCAGCTCCTGATTGCGGCCGGCGGCACGCACAATCACCAGGCTACCACCCTCCGGTCCCTTCCGCAGATCCAGCGCGGCGCCCGCCAGGACGCCAAGAAAGGTGCTGTCCATCCCCGTGCAACGCTCCATATCGAGCACAAAACGCCGCCGGCCCTGGCGCAGCATTTCGTGGACGAAGTCGCGGAGGCATCCGCTGTTCTGGAAGCTGGCCCGGCCGTCAATGCGCACGACCACAGGGTCGGACGTCGCGTCGACGAGAAATACCGGGTTGGTGGCATCAGCCATGATAGTAGGCAAACTGTCGCCGGGGAACGCGATTCGGCAAGCGGCACCAGGAGGAGTTTCGAGACCCGGGTTCCGGGTGGCATTTCGCGACCCAAAACCCGGCCGAAAAGCCCAACGGCTTCGCGCTTGGCGCGACTAGCTGCGGGCGACGATCTGACGCAGGACGTAAGGGAGAATTCCGCCGTGCTGGAAATAGTCGATTTCGATCGGCGTATCGATGCGGCACCGGACGGGCACCATTTCGACTTCGCCGGTGCGGCGAGTGATCCGCAGCGTCAGATCCTGCTGCGGCTTCAGTCCCGAGGTCAGCCCGAGCACATCGTACGTTTCCATGCCGTCGAGCCGGAGCGTCTGCGCTGTCGTGCCTTCCTTGAACTGCAGGGGAAGCACGCCCATCCCGACGAGATTCGAACGATGGATGCGTTCGAAGCTTTGGGCGACGACCACCTTCACGCCCAGCAGGTTGGTGCCCTTGGCCGCCCAATCGCGCGACGAGCCGGTGCCGTATTCCTGCCCGGCGAGGACGATAAGCGGCGTCTTCGCCTCGAGGTGCCTCGCGGAGGCGTCGAAGATCGACATCGTTTCGCCCGTCGGCTGGTAGATCGTGTTGCCGCCTTCGGCGCCCCCCAGCATCAGGTTCTTGATGCGGACGTTGGCGAAGGTGCCACGCACCATCACGCGGTCATTGCCGCGGCGGGAACCGTACGAATTGAATTCCTCGAACGGCACGCCGTTCTCGACCAGGTAGCGGCCGGCCGGCGAGGTCTTCTTGATCGCCCCGGCGGGGGAGATGTGATCGGTCGTGACCGAATCGCCGAAAATCCCGAGCGCCCGGGCGCCGTGGATCTCCTCGATGCGACCGGGGGACATGGAGAAATCCGCGAAGAACGGAGGTTCCTGGATGTACGTCGACTTCGCGTCGAACTGGTACACGTTGCCCACGCTGGCGGGGATCTCGTTCCATTTCGGGTTCTGCGCCGCAAAGTCGGTGTACAGCTGCCGGAACACCTCGGGTTTCAGGGCGGCCTGGAGTTGGTCGCGCACCTCCTGGAGGCTCGGCCAGATTTCCTTCAGGTAAACCGCCTTGCCATGCTGGTCCTTGCCCAGCGGTTCGCGCGTGAGGTCGATGTCGACCCGGCCCGCGAGCGCGAACGCCACCACGAGCGGAGGGGACATCAGGAAGTTCGCCTTGATGTTCTGATGCACCCGCGCCTCGAAGTTGCGGTTGCCCGACAGCACCGATGCCGCGACGAAATCGTTTTTGGTGACTGCTTCCTCGATCGCGGGATGCAGCGGGCCGGAATTGCCGATGCAGGTCGTGCAACCGTAGCCGACGGTCTGGAACCCGAGCTGGTCGAGATAAGGCTGCAGGCCCGTCTTGTTGAGGTAGTCGGTGACGACGCGGGAGCCGGGCGCCAGCGAAGACTTCACCACGGGGTTGACGCGCAGGCCGCGCTCGACCGCCTTGCGCGCGAGCAGACCCGCGGCCAGCATCACGCTCGGATTCGAGGTGTTGGTGCAGCTCGTGATCGCCGCAATCAGGACGCTGCCATGACCGACCTCGCCGTCGATGCGCGGCGCCTTCACGGAGATCGGATCCGGCGTCGGACGATTGTTGGCCATTTCACGCTCCGTCGTGACGCTCGTGTTCGCGGCCGACACATCCTTGCCGAGCGAGCCCGACGCGCCCGACGCGACGGGCTTCAAGTTGTCCGTGTCCTGCTGGCCACCGCCGGATGCGGGCCTGGTCCAGCCGGCGCCCTCCACCCGCACGCTGCGGTTGAGTTCCTCGGCCAGCTTGCCGAAGCCGTTTTCCGCCACCGGCCGCGAGAAGGCGGTTTCGAATTCCTGCCCCAGCTTCGGCAGTTCGATGCGGTCCTGCGGCCGCTTGGGACCCGCGACGCTCGGGACCACCGCGGCGAGATCCAGGTCGAGTTCGACGGAATAGTCGACCGTGCCGCGCTGCGGCACGCCCCACAGCTGCTGCGCCTTGTAGTACGCCTCGTACAGGGCCACGTGCTTTTCGTCGCGGCCGGTGGCGCGCAGGTAATTCGCACACTCGGCATCGATGGGGAAGAAGCCCATGGTCGCGCCATATTCCGGCGCCATGTTCGCGATCGTCGCCCGATCCACGACCGGCAGCGCCTCCGCGCCGGGGCCGAAGAACTCCACGAACTTGCCCACGACCTTCGCCTTGCGCAGCAGCTGGGTGACGGTCAGCGCGAGGTCCGTCGCGGTGACGCCCTCGCGCAGGGCTCCCGTCAGGTGCACGCCGACCACGTCCGGCGTCAGGAAGTAAACCGGCTGGCCGAGCATGCCGGCCTCGGCTTCGATGCCGCCGACGCCCCAACCCACGATGCCGATGCCATTGATCATCGTCGTGTGCGAATCGGTGCCCACGAGCGTATCCGGATAACAGATGCCGGACTCGTCCCGCAGCACGCCCTTGGCGAGGTACTCCAGATTGACCTGGTGGACGATGCCGATGCCCGGCGGGACGACCTTGAAGGTGTCGAACGCCTGCATGCCCCACTTGAGGAATTCATAGCGCTCGCGGTTGCGCGAGAACTCGAGGTCCAGGTTCTTCTTCAGCGCGTCGGCCGAGCCGGCATAATCCACCTGCACCGAGTGGTCGACGACGAGGTCGACGGGAACGAGCGGCTCGATGATCTTCGGGTCCTTGCCCATCCGCGCGACCGCGGACCGCATCGCCGCGAGATCGACCAGCAGTGGCACCCCGGTGAAGTCCTGCAGCACGATGCGCGCGACGACGAAGGGGATCTCCTCGGTGCGCTCGGCGCGGGGCTGCCAGCTCGCCAGATCCCGGATGGCCCCATCCTGCACCCGCTTTCCGTCGCAGTTGCGCAACAGCGACTCGAGAACCAGACGAATGGAAACCGGCAGGCGCGAAACCTTGAAGCCGGATTGTTCGAGCGCCGGCAGCGAGTAGAACCGATGGTTCTCGCCGTTGACGGTGAACGTCTGGAGCGTGTTGAAGGGATTGGGATGGCTGGGAAGACTCACGGGAGAAGAGATTCGAGTTTCGGAAATAGGATGGGAACGGAGCGCGCCCGGCAGAACCCTCGCCGATCCCGCGCCCCGCATTCAGACACCGCCTCAGGCCCCGGCCAGGGCCGCCTTGATGGCGCCGAAGTCCGGCAGGTCTTTCGGCGTCGGGGTCTGCTCGGCATATTTGACCGTGCCGTCCTTGCCGATGACGAACGCCGCGCGCGCCGCCGTGTCGCCGATCCCGGCGAGCATGGGGAAGACGACGCCGTAGTCCTTGATCACGGTCTTGTTCAGGTCGGAGAGCAGCGTGAGCGTGATTTTGTTGGCCTTGGCCCAGGCCTCCTGGGCGAACGGGCTGTCGACGCTGATGGCGTAAACGGTGGCGCCGAGCTTCTCGTACTCCGCGAGGCCGCCGGACTGGTCGCACATTTCGGCCGTGCACACGCTGGTGTAAGCGAGGGGAAAGAAGAGCAACACGGTGGCCTTCTGGCCAAAATTGTCGCTGAGCTTGATGTCTTTGAGACCTTCGGCGGTCTTCGTCTTCAGGGTGAAATCAGGGGCGCGGGTACCAACAGCGATAGGCATGGGATGGGTGAGTCGAGTTGAAGGATGTCCCGGCAACAAATGCCGCGGAAAACCGTGAACGTTGAGCCCCGGCAGGCTGCCCCGCAAATGGTTTTTGAAAGCTTTCAGCGGCAAGCGGTCAGCGGACAGCTTTCAGCCCGCCTGCCGGCGGGCTGCCGGGCGGCCCCGTCGTCCTCGACGGCCGATAGCCTCCTTTGACCGCTGTTCGCTCAGAAGCTCAAAGCTGATCGCTGATCGCTCCCCGCTGACCGCTCTCTTGACCTCACTCCCTCCGCCCCGGTTTACTGATCGCTTCTGCCATGAACCTGATCGAAGACCTCCAGTGGCGCGGCCTGCTGGCCGACTGCACCGACCTCGACGCGCTCGCGAAGCGCCTCAGCGAAGGGCCGCTGGCGCTTTATTGCGGCTTCGATCCCACCGGGGATTCGCTGCACGTCGGCCATCTGATGGGGCAGCTGACCCTGCGCCGCTTCCAACTCGCGGGCCACCACCCCATCGCCCTGGCGGGTGGCGCCACGGGCATGATCGGCGATCCCTCCGGCAAATCGGCCGAGCGCAACCTTCTCAGCCGGGAACAGCTCGCGCACAACGTCAGCTGCATCAAGGGGCAGCTGTCGCGGCTGCTGGACTTTGAGAACGGTCCCAACCCTGCCCGCCTGGTTGACAATGCCGACTGGATCGCGCCGATGAGCTACCTCGAGTTCCTGCGCGACGTGGGAAAGTATTTCTCGTTGAACGTCATGCTGGCGAAGGACTCGGTCCGCTCGCGCATGGAGGGAGACAACGGGATCAGCTACACGGAATTCAGCTATCAGCTGCTCCAGGCGTTCGACTTCTACCACCTGCGCAAGGCCTTCAACTGCGAACTGCAGATCGGCGGCTCCGACCAGTGGGGCAACATCACGGCGGGCACGGATTTCATCCGCCGGAAGCTCGGCGTGGCGGCTTGGGGCTGGACCTTTCCGCTCATCACCAAGGCCGACGGCACGAAATTCGGCAAAACCGAAGGCGGCGCCGTGTGGCTCGATCCGAAGAAAACCAGTCCATACAAGCTCTACCAGTTCTTCGTGAACACCGAGGACGCGAAGGTCTCCGAATACCTGCGCAAATTCACCTTCCTGGCGCGTCCGGAAATCGAGGACCTCGAGTCCAGGCACGCTGCCAATCCCGGCGCGCGCGAAGCGCACAAGGCGCTGGCGCGCGAGGTGACGCGGATTGTTCACGGCCAGCCCGCACTCGATGCGGCCTTGAAGGCGAGCGAGATTCTCTTCGGCGCCGAAATCGGCGACACGACGGAGGAAACGTTTCGCGACGTCGTGGGCGAAGTGCCGACCAAGCCGCTGGAACCGGCGAGACTGGACGCGGGCATCAGCATCGTCGACCTGCTCGTCCACAGTGGGCTGGCTGCCTCCAAGGGCCAGGCGCGCAAGGACGTCGAAGGCGGAGGCATCTATCTGAACAATGTCCGGGTGGCCGAAGTGAATCGCGCGGTGAACGCCGCCGATCTCCTGTATGGCAAGCACGTGCTGCTCCGAAAGGGCAAGCGGAGCTACGCCGTGGTCAGCGTGGCGTAGGGCGGCAGGTCACCCGCCCTGCTTGGCGCGGGTAGCACCCGAGCTTGAAGCTGGTGGGTTTCGGTTCGCCGTAGCGCCGGCTTCAGCCGGTATCCCGTTTTCCGATCCAATTCTTACAGGAGGAAACAGAGAGGGGCCGCAAAAAGGCGCAAAAGGCGCAAGAAGTCGGGAGGGACGCTAATCTGCGCTGTCAACGCTGGTTCGGATGAACGGAATTTAGGCGCCCATAGCGTTTCCCGTGCGCCTGCTTTTTTGCGCGTTCTGCGCATTTTTGCGGCAATCCTCTGTGCCTTGGCGGCCCACCGCCTCCGGCACCTTCCGCAAGCTGCCGTAGGAAGCAATCCTGCGGGTTGGCGACGGCCGGTCCTGAGCCTTTCCCAAGCTAGAAAAACATCGCTTCGCTCAGCGCGTTCTCGGGCGCGAGGATGGACACGGCCGCAGGCAGGCGCGTCGTGCTGGCACCCAGTTGCGCCTCGAAAAGCGCCTCGTGGGTGGAAAAATCCCCGTGCCAGCGAAAATACTTCCGCGGCTCGCCGTAGTCGAAGGATGCGGTGAGACCGGACTTCAGCCCGTCGACCTCCGTGCAGGTCACCGGTGTTTCCGGCGTGGCGCCACACGCCGTCACCCGCTCCTGCAGCCAGCGTCCGAGGGCGGCAGCTTCGGCCGGCAATCCCGGGCCATGCGACACCACCACCCGGCGCAGGCCGGTAGCCAGCATGTCCGGGGAATAGGACGCCAGGAACTGGCCGATCGACTGCCGCACCGGCAGGATCCGGGCGCAGGCCAGATCGCGGAGCGACTCCGGCCGCGGCCAGGCGTAGGTCAGCGCATCCTCGGGCGCCACCGCGCTGTCGATCAACACGCGTTTGGCCCGCCCCAGGAGATAGCGATAGTCCGCCAGGCGGGAACTCGCGGAAAAACGATGTGCCCAATAGTAGAGCGGAAGATCCGCGGAGAGGCAGATCGACACCTGGTCCTCCAGGAACTGCCGCGTCCCCACCGGATAGCTCAGGAGCACGAATTCCACGCACCGTTTGTCGCTCCGGGATCTCCCCAGGAAGCACTCGCCATAAATCTTGGCCCGCATCTCGGGATGCGCCTTGGTTTCATCGGCCAGCGGGCAGAGCACCACGATCCGGCTCGGGTACCGCTGGGCAAACCGCACGACCGTCTGGAATTGGCGGGTCGCGTCCTCCGGCGTGGTGCGAAAACCGAAATGCAGGACGAAATTGACCTGCGTCGCCTTGGCGTCCTCTGCCGTCAGCGAAGGCCGGCCTTCGGCGGCAGACGTCGTCCACAAGGCGTCCAGCCGGGCGTTGATCTCGCCGACCGGCACCTCGATTCCAGGCAAAGCGTCAAAGACAGCAGACATGTTTCCACTCAGGGTTGGCGCCACACATTGCGATGCGGCGCGAGCAGCTCGTCCGCGTTGGCGGGACCCCAGGAGCCGGCGGCATAAGCGTCCATACCCTGGCGCCCCGCAGCCGCCCAAGCTTCGAGCACCGGCGTGTAAAGCTTCCACGAAGCGAGCGCCTCGTCGCCGCGGATGAACAAGGTGCCGTCGCCGATCATCGCATCGAGGACGAGCCGCTCATACGCTTCCGGGGTGTTCGACCCGAAGGTCGTCGCGTAGCGGAAATTCATCTTTACCGGCTGGGTTCGAGTTTCCAGGCCGGGAATCTTCGTGTTCAGCACGAGTGAGAGGCCCTCGTCGGGCTGCACCTGAAACGACAGGGTGTTCGCCGCGAGATCGAAACGCCCATCGACATCGTTGAACAGCGTGCCCGGGGGGCGCTTGAAATTAATGGCGATCTCCGTCACGCGGCGCGCCATCCGCTTGCCGGAGCGCAGGAAGAAAGGCACCCCGTGCCACCGCCAGTTGTTGATGGAGAGACGGATCGCCGCATAGGTCTCGGTGCCCGACTGGGCCTTGATCCCCTCCTCCTCGAGATATCCTTTGGCGGGCTTGCCGCCGATCATGCCGGCCGCGTACTGCGCGCGCGCCACGTCGCCGCCGGGTCCGAGATCCAGCGGCTGGATCGCCCGCAGCAGCTTCACCTTCTCGTCGCGGATGGATTCGGCGTCCAGAGATCCGGGCGGCTCCATCGCCGTGAGCGCGACGAGCTGCATGGTGTGGTTCTGGATCATGTCGCGCAGCGCGCCGGCCTGCTCGTAATAGCCGCCGCGGGTGCCGACGCCGACCTCCTCCGCGACCGTGATCTGCACACTATCGATGAAATTACGGTTCCAGAGCGGCTCGAAGATCGCATTCGCGAACCGCTGCACGAGGAGGTCCTGCACGGTCTCCTTCCCCAGGTAGTGATCGATCCGGTATACCTGGTGCTCGTCGAATTCGCTCTGGATCGTCTCGTTGAGTTCCTGGGCCGAAGCCAGATCATGGCCAAACGGCTTTTCGATGATGACCTTCGAGTGCAGAGGCGTGCTGGCATGCCGGTCCGCGAGACCGCTGCCTCCCAGACCCCGGATGATCGGTCCAAATACGGAGGGCGGCGTGGAAATGTAAAACAGGGTCTGGACATCCCGCCCGAGCTGCTGCTCCAGCCGCTCGATGTGCTCAGCCAGACGCCGGAAGGCCGCCGGGTCGTCGTACGCTCCGGCCACATAGGACGTATTCCGCGCGACCCGATCCCAGACCGCCGGCTGCAGTTCCCGCCGGGAAAACTCCTTGATGGCGTCGGCGGCGAGCTTGCGGAAGTCGTCGTCGGGGATGGCGGTCCGCCCGTAACCCACCAGAAAAAAGTCCGCGGGCAGCAGGTTGTCGTGGGCCAGATTGTAGACCGCCGGAATCAGCTTCCGGGCAGTCAGATCCCCGGAGGCGCCGAAGATCACGACCACGGTGGGCGGTGCGCCGCGGTGCTTGCTGAGACCCTGAAGGAACGGATGTCGCTCGTTTGCAGCCATGCGAGAGGATGAACGTTGGTAAGTCGCCGTCCGTAGCAAGGGAAATGCCGGTTATGACGGATGGTGGAGGGGAAGAGGGAGAGGGAGAGTGAGAGTGAAGGTAAGGATCAGGGGAGGTCCCCCACTCTCACTTTCCCTTTCACTTTCTCTTTCCCTTTCACTTTCACTTTCCCTTTCACTCTCCCTTCCCCCCCTCCCCCTCATCGCCGGCCGCGATAGCCTTTCGAGAACAGCGGCACGTTTTCGAAATGGAGCACCTCCGTGCCGGGCGCCCCCGGCCCGCCCGGGGGTATTGAGACTTCCACGACATCCAGCCGCCAGGTCGTCACCGCCGTCCCCAGTCGTCCCACATAGGCCCGGCACACGCGGTGCAGGACGCGCTTCTTGCGGGCCGTCACGGCGAAATACCCCGGCACCCGCGCACCCCGGGCCCGTGCCTTCACCTCCACAAAAACCAGCACGCCGCCGTCCCAGCACACGAGGTCGATCTCTTCGCGCTCGTCGCGCGGGTTGCGCCAGTTTCGGACCACCAGCCGGAAGCCCCGTCGGGCCCGCAGCCAGTCCGCCGCCAGCCGTTCGGCCTCCGCCCCGGGATCAGGCTCTGCCGGCGGCCGCGTCCGGCCCGTCAGCCACCTAGGCCACATCGACGCCTCCCCCTGCCTTTCGCATTGCGGGTCCCCGCCGGCTTTCCGAGACTGCCCGGTCCTCTCCCCTTGTCCCCGGACCGCCCATGGCTTCCACCTCCCTCTCCGGCACTCTTCGCCGCTCGCTGCTGATCAAGGTCATTTCGAAACCCGCCCCCAGTCGGGAGGACGTGGCGTCGGTGATCGAGCTGACCGCTTCGAAGGTGGTGGAGGCACTGCAGGCCCAGTCCATGACCTTCTATCTGGTCGAGGGCAATGAAATAGCATTCAAACAGATTTACTATTCTCCAACCCTGTGGGATGACAATCCGGCCTTGGAGAAGCGGTTTCAGGAGACCGCGGCCAAGCTGCTCACCGTGAAGCTGCCGCTGGGCAAGGGCATCGTCGGCAAGGCGATCGAATCCGGCGAACCCCTCTTCTTCCGCAACAGCGAGACCCAGGCGCCGTTCATGTCCTCCATGGCGCAAACGACCGGCTTCGAGGTTCGCTCGATGCTCACGGTGCCGCTGAAGACGACCATCACCCTCGGGGCCATCCAGGTGCTGAACAAGGAGCTGGCGGCAGGGACAGGCGGGGAATTCACCGAAAAGGACCTCGGCCTGCTCAAGGAGGTGGCCGAGTACTCGGCCGCGCTCATCCACCGCATGGTGGACCCGAAATTCGTCCCCAACGCCGAGGACACCGCCCGTTTCGTGTCGAAGCTGACCGAATTGCCGCTGGTCACGAGCCTCGACCAGATCCAGGTCGACGACAAACTCATCGAGGTGGTGGGCGACGCCGTCATCCGCCGGGAGGGCATTTTCCCACACCAGCGCGTGTCGCCCAATTCGGTCGCGGTGCTGATGACCAATCCGCTGGACTACGCCAAGCGCGAGGCGTTCTCCCAGGCAACGGATCTGGCGATCGAGGACGTCAGTGTCGTCTCCGCGTCGTTCTACGAATCGCTGCTCAAGAAATTCTTCAAGGACGCCAAGCCGGGCGCCCCGGGCGGCGGCGACGAGGTCGACATCGGTTCCGTGGCCGAGGTCATCAGCACGGCGTACAGCGCGGACGGCACCGAAGTCACGGCCGCCGACCTCGAGAGCGAGGAGTCCGCACCCATCGTGCAGCTGGCGAACCGAATCGTGGAGGACGCCTACATCTCGGGTGCGTCGGACATCCACATCGAGCCGATGGAAAAGGATCTGGTCGTTCGCTACCGGGTCGACGGCCTCTGCCAGGAAAAGCTCCGGCTCCCCAAGCAGGTCTCCAACGCGCTGACCACGCGTTTGAAGATCATGTGCAACCTCGACATCTCCGAGCGACGCCTGCCGCAGGACGGCCGCATCATCTTCAAGAAGTACACGAAGAAGAACATCGACATCGACCTGCGCGTCGCCACCGGCCCCATGACCCATGGCGAGAAGGTGGTCATGCGCATCCTCGACAAGCAGAAGTCGACCCTGCCACTGACGGCGCTCGGCTTCTCGGACGAAAACCTGACGCGCTACCGCGACTGCATTCGCCAGCCCTATGGGATGATCCTGCATTGCGGTCCGACGGGTTCGGGCAAGTCGATGACGCTTTACTCCGCGTTGTCCGAGGTGAACACGCCCGACGTGAACATCCAAACGGCGGAAGACCCCATCGAGTACACGCTGCCGGGCCTGAACCAGATGCAGATGAACCGCCAGATCGGGCTGACGTTCGCCCGGGCCTTGCGGTGCTACCTGCGCATGGACCCCGACATCATTCTGGTCGGCGAAATCCGCGACGAGGAAACTGCCGGCATCGCCGTCGAAGCCGCGCTCACGGGCCATCTCCTGGTCTCGACCCTCCACACGAACGATGCCCCCTCGACCGTCGCGCGACTCGTCGAAATGGGCATCGAGCCGTTCAACATTTCGGCCTCGCTGGTCTGTGTCTGCGCCCAGCGACTGCTGCGTCGCGTCTGCAAGAACTGCAAGGTGCCGTACGAGCCGCAGGGCCGTGAAAAATCGCTCCTGGAGAAGGCGCTCGGGTGGTCCGGCCAGGTCTTCAAGGCCAACCCCCAGGGCTGCCCCACCTGCGGCGGTACCGGCTACAAGGGTCGCGTGGGGATCCATGAGCTCATGACAAACAGCGAGGAGCTCACCGAAGGGATCAACAAGGACGTGGAAGTCGCCGAGCTGAAGCGCATCGCGATGAAGAACGGCATGCGCACCCTGCACCAGGACTCGATGCTGAAGGTGAAGATGGGCGTGACCACCATCGAGGAAGCCCTCTCCAATGTTCCACCGGACCTGATCCTCTAAGCCGGACTTTTTAGTCAACCCCACTATGAAAACCTGGTTCACGTTGGTTCTGATTCTGGCCGTTTCATTCGTGCGTGCGGCGGAGACGCCGCCGGCGACGTTACTTGGCGCCTGGGAAAGCGGCGGCGATGGTCCGAAACGCATTCATCTCACGACCGAAAACTACTGGGTGCAGGCGATCTACGATCCGGCCCAAAAACAGTTTCTCCGCACCTTCGGTGGTACGTACGCCGTGAAGGGCGACATCGCCACCGGCAGGATCGAGTTCGATTCAGGCGACGCGACGCAGGTGGGGGTCGACTTCCAGGTGACGATCACCAGCGATGGCAAGAAGCTGACGATCGTGCAGGAGAACGGGACCGCCGAGGACTGGCGTCGGATCGACGACGGCAACGCTCCGCTGGCGGGCGTGTGGCGGATTTCGGAGCGGAAGGTCGACGACGGCATGCGAGCAATGCCGCTGCAGGCCCGCCGGACACTGAAAATTCTTACCGCCACCCGCTTTCAGTGGGTGGCCATCAACGTCGAGACCGGCGAGTTCTCTGGCACCGGCGGCGGCACCTACACGCTGAAGGACGGGAAGTACGTCGAGAAGATCGAGTTCTTTTCGCGCGATGCGTCCCGGGTCGGCGCCGAGCTCAGCTTCGAGGCCGAGGTCGGGGCGGACCGCTGGGTGCACCGAGGCAAGAGTTCGAAAGGCGACCCGATCCACGAGGTGTGGACGCGGTTCGCGGCCAGCAAACCGTGAGGCGGGATGCGGGATGCGGGATGCGCGATGCGGGATGCGAGATGCGGGATGCGCGATGCGGGATGCGCGATGCGGGATGCGCGATCCGGGATGCGAGATGCGGGATGCGGGATGCGAAACGCCTGAGCTCGTATCCCGGATCCCGCATCCCGGATCTCGGATCTCGGATCCCGCATCCCTGAATACTTTCCCCCGCCCTACATCAGGCGGACCGCGATTTCACGGCAGCCTTTGAGATCGAGCTTGCCGGTGCCGAGCATGGGGATCTTTTCCACCACGTGGACGACGCGGGGAATCCAGAGCGCAGGCAGCCCCGCGTTCAGCAATTGGGGACGAAGCTGATCGGCCTCGATGGGGCGGGTCGTCAGCAGCACGAGCGCCTCGCCTTTCGCGGCGTCCGGCACGGACGTCACCATCAGGATGACGCCTTCGTTCTGCTCCCAGCCGAAAACATCGAGGATCTTCTGCTCCACCGTGCCGTGAGGGACCATTTCCCCACCGAGCTTCGAAAAACGTGACAGCCGGCCCTCGATGAAGAGGAAGCCATCCTCGTCGAATCGCCCCAGGTCGCCCGTGACAAACCACCCGTCGCGAAAAACGTCCTTCGTCTTCTGAGGGTCGTTAAGGTAGCCCTCGAAGACATTCGCGCCGCGGAGGAGCACGATGCCCTGCTGGGTGAGCGGCAGCAGTTCACCCGTATCAACGTCGATGATGCGCGCCGTCATCCCGGGCAGCAACCGGCCGGTGGAGCCAAGCCGCTTGCCGATCTGGGGACTGTTGGTGGCCGCGACCACCGGCGGGTGATGCTGATTCACGTTGGCCACCGGGGTCGTCTCGGTGAGGCCGTAGCCCTGCAGCATCTCGATGTGAAAGGTCTCGAGGAAGGCGCGGTACAGATCATCCGGCAGCTTTTCCGCCCCCGCAACCACGAGGTCCAGCGACTTCAATTCGCCCGGCTGCGCCTTCTTGAGGATCGGACGCAGGAACGTCGGGGCGCCGACCAGCACCGTCGCCTTTTCATCCCGGATCGCCTCGACAATCTTGCGCGTTTCCAGGGGGCTCGGGACCGACACGAGACGGCAACCACGCAGGATCGGGTACCACAGCGTCACCGTGAAGCCGAAGCTGTGAAAGATCGGCAGACACCCGATCAACGTCGCCGACCGCGGCAGGATCGAGAGCGAGGAAATCTGCGCGCAGTTTGCGAGGATGTTGCGGTGGGTCAGCACAACCCCCTTCGGCTCACCGGAACTGCCGCTGGTAAAGAGCAGGCCGGCCTCGTCCCGGTCGCCGATCCTCGGCAACTGGAGGAGGTCGGCACACCACTGATTGGGGAGGAGCCACGCGGCGAGCAGCCAGGGCAACATGGCCCTCTTGCCTCCCATGGCGAGGAGCTCGGACTTCAGATCGAGGGTCCGTTCCGGCCAGGGGAAGGAAGGAAACTTCGTGCGCAGGGCATCGGCGGTGATGATGGTCTGGATCCCACCCAAGCGGAGCGACGCCTCGACCGACGACCGGCCCGCGGTGAAGTTCAGGTTCACCGGAATCTTGCCCGCGCAGAGCACGGCAAGGTTCGCCACGAAGGAGCCCACGCCGGGCGGCAAGACGATGCCGACGCGACGTTCCGGGATGGTCGCCCTGACGCGACGCGAGAACGCGGCGGTCGCCGCATAAAGCTGCCCGTTCTTCATCTCGCGACGATCCAGCGTCCGGTCCACCACCTGCAGATGGCCCGGATGCTTCGTTAGCGTGCGGATACATTCGCGTCCCAGGTGACGCCGGAGCACCGGCCGCTCGGAGAAGGCCTGCGCGCCGAGGTCCAGCAATTCCGTTCGGGCCCACTCGCAGTTGACCTGGTCGAAGGCGCGCGGTCGACCAAACGCCACGAACACGGACGTCGGCATCAGCCGCGGCGATTTCCAGAGGTACTTGTTGCCGGCGAACGAAAACACCGAGCCCCAAAGGCCGTCGATCGCGGCAGCGACGACCGGCACTTTGGCCTGCTGCGCCATGATCTCGAAGCCCTTCTTGACCTGCATCAGCTGACCCGTGCGCGAGATCTGACCTTCCGGGAAAAGACACACCACTTCTCCGGCCCGCAACGCTTTCACCGCCCGCTTGAATCCCTCCGCCGGCTGCCGCGGGGAGATGGCGATACAGCCGCTGACCCGGAACACCCAATTGAAGAAGCCGTGATCCCGCAGCCCTTTGAACCCGATGAAGCGAATCGGCCGCGGGCAGGCCAGTTGCAGCACCGCCACGTCCACATACGACAGGTGGTTGGCGATCAGAACGACGCCGCCGGTCGAGGGGAAATGTTCGGTGCCACTCGATCGCACCCGGTACAGGAGACGAGCGATGGCCACGGCGACCGCTTCGATCCAGACGGGGAGAGATGAGCGCCGGCGGTAAGCGAGGCTGGGCATGAAAACAATGCACCGTTTATTGGTGCGGAACGCTGTTGTTCAAAGCATTTCTTGCGGCGAGGCATGCGGCGGCTACGCAGCGGCAGTAGGAGGAATGAGGGAGTGAGGGAGTGAGGGGTGGTCCCTCCCTTCCCTCATCCCCTTGCCGCTCCCTCAGTTCGCGCCCTTGCCGCGGAGGCGGTTGATCCAATCGAGGGCCTTTTCGGTCAGACCCGTCTTCTCGACCGCGAGGGCGACCAGCCGGTTGCTGAGATGCGTGGTGTCGAGCTGGTCCAGGGCGCCTTCGACCCGGATGGGAAGGGTGCAGGCGGCGTAACCCAGGGCGTCTGCCTCGTCGTCCAAAATTCCCAAATACTTCATCAACTCGGCGGCGCGACCGCGGGCACTCAAGCGCAGGTCCATTTCGACCACCTCCGTCAGCGGGGACTCCCCGGGGGACCGCCGCAGCAGACCTGTCCCGGTCAGCCTGAGTTCGGGCGAGATCAGCGTGAACTCCCTCACCCGGGAGTGAAATGGCCCCTCCTGCACGATGCGCAGCGAGAGCTGATCGTATTCGATGGCAGAAAGCAGCCGCGCCAGTTCGTTTGCGGCCTGCGATCGGCTCGTGATCTCCTCGAAATCCCGTTTGCCCACGAAGGGCGATTTGATCGCATCGCCTGCCGCCGCGAGCCAGCCCGCCAGTTTGCTCGAGTTCTCCACAAGGTTGCCGACATTGACCGGCAGTCCGCGGAAGACGCCCCCGCGGCTGGTAACCTGAATGTCCCCCAGGGCGGCATCCGGCAGCGCCGCGAGCGACGGCGAGCGCGCCTGCAGCTTGGTGGAGAGCGCAAACCGGCCGGATACGGTCGGCGGCTGGCGGGGGTTCACCGTCTGGAACAGGGGACCGGGGTCGAAGTCGCGCAGCGCGAAATCCGCATCGAGGCGGAACGGTTCGTAGATTTCATGCTCGACGGCGAGCGTCGCTGCGGCGGTCGCCTCGCCGGATCCAACCGCGGCCCGCACCTGCTCGAATTTCACCGCCCCGTCCTGCAGTCGAATCGTGCCGGTGAGATTCGTCATCTCAAACGCGCCCGCATACAGCACCGATTTGCAGTTCAACGCCAGGGATCCGCTCCAATGCGCCCAGGCGGGCGGCCCCTCGGCTGCGACCGTGGGCGTCGCGGGGACCAGGACCGCGGCATACGCCTTCGCATCCTCCATCACCAGTCGGTCGCTGCCGAGCGTCACCTCGAAGGTGCCGCCGGCCCCGGCAGGTTGCAGCCAGCCCGACAGGGTCACATCGGACCGACGGTCGCCCGCGTGCAGCAACAAGGGGGCCGACAGCGTGATTCGTCCGTCAGCCCTCCGTTCCGCGCGCAGCGTCGTGGACATACCGGGAAGCGGAGGGGCGTTCGGGCCGGACGCGACCAGATTTTCCACGCCGATCACCGCCTGGATCTGCTGGGAGCTGCCCAGGTGGCCCGAGAACTCGATCGAGGCATCGCCGCTCCGGAGCGCGATGACCTCGCGCGCGAACGGCTGCGCCGCCACGGCGCCAAGATCCAGTGTCACCAACCCCGTCGCCTTGACCGGTTCGTCGGCGCCCGCGAGCCGTCCCGCCTTCGCGTGCAGCCAGAGGCTCTTCGCGCTCCCCTGCCCCGCCACCGCATTCAGCTCCGTCTGCCACCCCCGCGGGGTGACATCCCCCGCCGCGGTGACGGCGACATCCAACTCGCGCAGCAGCGGTCGACCCGCATGATGGACCGCCAGGTTTCCGAGCTTCAGCGGCGTCCGGGTCCGAAAGGTGATCCCACCCGCGCGCGGCGAAACGAGCCATTCTCCCGTGGCGTCGGCGCCGGCGATTTCCGTGGCGCCGAGGAACGGACGCACCCACGCGAGCGGCAGCTGCTGGAGCGCGATCGAGACGAGGTCGACTGCCGGATTGGAGGGCCGCACCTCCCAGGTCCGGGGCTCGACGGCGAACGGTTGCAGGGCGCGCAGCACGGCCACGGCCACGGCCCCCTCCACGGGTTTGTCGCGACCGAGAGACAGCTCGAATTTCGACACCGTCACCACGCCGGCGCCCACGGCAATGTCCACGGCGCTGACGAGCCGAAGGGGCCCGACCGGCGCCAGCTTCGGCAGCAGCACCCCCGGATTTTCCACGTGGCCATCGACCACGCCGGCGAGGTTCCAGGCGGAAAGATCGTCCTTGGTATCAAAATTTCCGGTACCCGTGGCCGCGAACGCCGGAATCGCGCGCCCGAGGGCAAACGGCACCAGATCGCCGTCCCGGACATCGAGGGTCCATTGGCCGGACAGCCGCGCGACCGCTGTGGTCGCGGCGGTCGAAAGCCGCGCGTCGATCGAAGCCAGTTTCCGGCCGGCCTGCTCCACGCTGATCGAGTACGTCTCGTCCCGGCCGTCCCGGGCCGCGGTGAACCCGGTCTGGAGGGTCACCGGTTCCGCCAGGGTGCCTCCCTCGGCCGTGGCCTCGATCGTGGCTCCGGCCGCCGCCAGGGAACGAGCCGACTCCATCCGCAGACGAACGGTTCCCTCCGCCGACACGGTAGGCACGTCGCGCCCGCGCAGCGACGCCTTCACCTTGACCGTAAACGCGCCTTCGCGGCCGGCGCCCAAGCCGCCCCCCGACAGGTCCACCGTGGCCTCCGCGCCGCGCACGCGAAGCCTGCCCTGGAGCTGCGCCTGGTCGACGCTCAGGTCGAAAGGGAGCGGCTCGCGCGGGAAAATCCCGGCAAAGGCCGGCGCATCGGCTGCGCTCGAAGCAGACGCCGCCGCGCCGGGCGGCCCCTGTTCCGAGGCGACAAAATCGCGCACCCGCAAACGCCGGATGGACAGTCGTTCGCGGACCACCCAGTCCACGAGACTCACTTCCGCCTCGGCCTCGGGAATGGCCACCCGATATCCGCCCTCAGTCACCGTGAGCTCCTGAAGGCGCACATGGTTCAGCCCCGCGTCGACGCGCGCCACGGTCACGCCGAGTTCGGGATGCGCGCGCAGATACCGTTGCGCCGTCCAGGTTTGCACTCCGCTGTGGAAGGCCAGAATGCCGCCCATCGCCACGATCGTGACCCCGACGGCCAGAGCCATCAGCAACCAACGGAAGCGGAAAGCGGGGGGTGGCATGATCCGGGGTCGGAGATTACGCCTAAGGTGCGCTGGGTTCGCCCGGGTGCAAGTCCTCCCGCGTCGGACGATGGGCCCGCCCCTCCCGTCCTCTCGGCGGGCGAGCCCAGCGCCGTCGCTGCGCGCAGCCGTGAGTACGGCGGGCGGGCGGGCGGGTTCAGCCGCGGGTGACGAATTCGTCGGGCAGACCCATGGCGCGGCGGAGCTGCGCCACGGCCACGTTATAACTGAAGAACGCCTGCAGCTGGTTGGTGCGCGCCGTGGTCAATTCGACCTGCGCCTGCAGCACGTCCAGCTGGGTGCTCGTGCCCGCCGAGTAGCGCGCCTGGGCCAGCCGGACGGCCTCGTTCGCCTGTTCGACCACGCGTTGGGACGACTCCACAAGCTCATTGGCCTCCTGCCACCGCGAGAACGCGGCCCGGACGTCGATGTCGACCGCCAGTCGCGCCTCCTCGAGCGCGAGGCGGGTCTGCTCCGCGCGGGAGCGCGCCTGCCGCACGCGGCCGGTGGTGGCGCGCCCATCGAAGATATTCCACTGCCCCTGCACCCCGCCGAGGAAGCCCTCCGGTGAATCGCGGAACGCGCTGGTCGTGCCCTTGCGCAGCGCCCAGCCGCCGAACGCGGAGATCGTCGGGTAATAACCCGAGCGGGCGGTCACAATGCCCTCCTCGCCCGCCTCAACGAGCTTCTCGAGCCGCTGGAGGTCCGGGCGGTTGGCCCGCGCTGCCTCGAAGGCCGACTGAAGCTCGAACTGCGTGGGCGTGAACTCCAGGGTGCCCTCAAAGTCGGGCACCTTGTTCAGGGTGGAACGGTCGGCGGACGTAAACCCGGTGACCTGGCGAAGGCTTTCCATCGCGAGCCGGTAGTCGTTGCGCGCGGTGATCAGAGGCACCTTGGCATTCGCCACCGCCACCTCCGCCCGCAGTTGTTCGAAGCTCGACACCGTCCCCGCCCGATACCGATCCGTGGCGGTCTGAAGCTGGCTCTGGAGCAGCTGCAGGTTCGACTCCTGCACCTGCACCTGCTCCCGGGCGAGCAGCACCCGGTAAAAGGCGGTGCGCGCCTCCAGGAGTGCCTCGTTGATCGTGGCCTGGAGTTCGAGAATCGCCGCCTCCTCGGCCAGTCGCGTGCTGCGGACTGCGGAACGGACCCCGCCCCCGGCGAACAACACCTGCGTCGCCGTGACATTGATCTGCCACGAACGATCGCTGGCAGGAAACGACTGGCTGATCGCCGTCTCGTTGAGTTGATAGGCGCCGTTCGCCCCGACATTCGGGATCTGGCGGGAAGAGACTTCGAGCACGATGCCTTGCTGCTCGCGGATGCGTTCGCGCGCCTGGCGGATCGCAAAGTTGTTCTCCAGGGCGAACTGGATCGCCGTCCGCAGATCGAGGGAGTCGGGGACGGGCGTGGCGGTCGCCGGGGCCGTTGGTGCGACCGAGGCGCGGCCGACGCCCACGAGGAGGGCGGCGCTGGCCAGCAGCACCGCCAGCGGGCGAACGGGCGAGTAGGAGTGACGGGCGTATTTCATGGTGGACCTCATTTGACTAGGCTCGCGACCGGTTCCGCCGCGGGATCTTCGAGGCGGCGGGAGGCCGCGTCGGCACGGTGGTCGCGCGCGAGAAGCACGTACACCGCGGGGATGACGAACAGGGTGAACACGGTGCCAATGGTCATGCCGCCGACCAGCACCAGGCCGATGGCGTTACGCGCGGCGGCACCGGCCCCCGTGACCAGGATCAGCGGGAAGTGACCGGCGATGGTGGCCACGCTGGTCATCAGCACGGGCCGAAGGCGGGTTAAAGCCGCCTCGTGCACGGCCTCCAGCTTCGAGTGGCCCTGCTCCTGCAGCTTGTTCGCCCACTCGACCACCAGAATGCCGTTCTTCGCAATCAGGCCGACGAGGGTCACGAGCCCGACCTGCGCATAGATGTTGAGCGTCGTGGTGAACGAGTTCGTCCAATACGGCATGTCGGGGTTGGGGATCTTCAGGAACGTGAAGACCAGGGCGCCGAACATCGCCAGCGGCACGGAGCCGAGCAGGATGACGATGGGATCGCGGAACGAGTTGAACTGCACCGCGAGCGCCAGGAAGATCAGCACCACGGCGAGCACGAAGGCCGGGATGAACTTGTTGCCTTCCTGACGGAGCTGCCGCGACTCCCCGGTGTAATCCACGGTGTAGCCGCCCGGCAGGGTCTCCGCCGCGATCTGCTCGAGGGTCTTCAATGCCTCGTCGAGCGTGGTCATGGTGGCGCCGGAGATCTTCACCGCATTCAGCTGCTGAAAGCGGTTCAGCGAGCGCGGCACGACCCGGTTCTCGATGTGGGCGACCGAGCTCAGCGGAATCAGCTCCCCGCGCGGCCCATTGATGTAGATGTTGGTGAGCTGTTCGGGATTGAGCCGCTCCGCGCGCTCGATCTGCGCGATGACCTTGTAGCTACGGCCCGCGATGTTGAACCGGTTGACGAAATTGCCGCCCAACGCCGACGCCAGATCGGCGCCGACCTGAGAAAGATTGAGCCCGAGGGCCGCCACCTTCTCACGGTCGATGATCACCTCCGCCTGCGGCTGGTCGATCTTCAGGTCCAGCTGCATGAAGGGGAACTTGCCCGACTCCATGGCCTTGGCCTGGATCCTCTGCGCGACCTCCAGCAACGAGTTGGTGTCACCGGTGGAGGCGACGATGAACTCGACGGGGAAGTTGCTGCCGCCGGGCAGCGCGGCCGGCGTGGTGGGGAAGACCTGCAGGCCGGGAATCTGGCCGAGTTTGGCGGCCACCTCGGGGAGCACCTCGCTCACGGTGCGGGTCCGGGGGTTCTTCCAGGGCTTCAGGACCAGGCCGGCGAAGCCGTCGGCGCCAACCGCGGCACCGGCGGACGGCGGCAGCATGATCATGAAGGTCAGATCGCATTCCGGCGTTTCGAGAAAGGTCTTCTCGATCGCGCGGGCCTGCTGGTTCTTCTGTTCCGCGGTGGCGTTCGCGGGGGCGCTGACGATGGCAAAGATCACGCCCTGGTCCTCCTTCGGCGCGAGTTCCTTGGGCGAGAACATGAACATGGGCACCGACAGCAGCGCGACCACGACCCATACAATGTAGACGACGGGGCGGTGCTGCAGCGTCTTCGTGAGCAGACGGCCGTAAGTCTGGCGCAGCCGATCAAAGCGATGATTTACCCACCCGGCGAATCCCCGCTCCTCGTCCTCGGCGCTCTTCAGCAGCCGGGCGGACATCATGGGGGAGAGCGTCAGGGCGACGATGCCCGAGATGGTCACCGCACCGGCCAGCGTCAGCGCGAACTCGCGAAACAGCGCGCCGGTCAGACCACCCTGCAGGCCGATCGGGGCGTACACCGCGGCGAGCGTCACGGTCATGGCGATGACCGGGCCCACGAGTTCGCGGGCGCCAAGGAGCGCCGCTTCCCGCGGAGTTCGGCCCTCGCGCAGATGACGCTCGACGTTCTCCACCACGACGATGGCGTCGTCGACGACCAGACCGACGGAGAGCACGATCGCCAGCAGCGTCAGCAGGTTCAGCGTGAACCCGAATGCCTGCATGATGAAGATGCCGCCGATCAGCGAGACCGGAATGGCGATCACCGGCACGATCACCGAACGGATCGAGCCGAGGAAGAGGAAGATCACGACGATGACGATCAGGAGGGTGTCGACCAGCGTGTGCACCACCTCGTCGATGGCCGTGCTGATGTACTCGGACGAGTCGTACCCGATGGTCGCCTCCAGGCCCGAGGGCAGGTCGCGCTTGAGATGTTCGAGTTCCTCGCGGGCCCGCTTCACGACGTCGATCGTGTTCGCGTTGGGCAGCGGGAAGATGCCCATGAAGACGGCGGTCTGGCCGGAATAGCGCACCTCGGTGTCGTAGTCCTCCGCGCCAAGCACCACGTCGGCGATGTCAGCGAGCCGCACCGTGGTGTCGTTCTCCTGGCGGATCACGAGCTGCTTGAATTCGTCGACGGTGTGGAGGTCGGTATTCGCCGTCAGATTCACCTGGACGAGCGAGCCTTTGGTGCTGCCAACCGCCGCGAGATAGTTGTTGGCGGCCAGGGCCTGCCGGACCTGCACGGGGCTGATGTTGAGCGCCGCCATCCGGTCGGGCTTGAGCCAGACGCGCATGGCGAACACCCGGGCGCCGAGGATCTCGGCCCGCTGCACCCCGGGCACGGCACCGAGTCGCGGTTGCACCACCCGGGTCAGATAATCGGTGATCTCGGCCTGCGAGAGGATGGTCGACGAAAAGCCAAGGTAGGCGGCCGCGAATTCGGAATCAGCGGACTCCACGCTGATCGACGGCACCTCGGCCTCGGGCGGGAGATCGTTGCGCACCTGGTTCACCTTGGAGGTGATCTCGGCGAGCGCCTTGGTGGGGTCGTAGTTCAGCTTCAGGCGCGCGCTGATCATCGACATGTTCTGGAGGCTCTTGGACTCCACGTATTCGATGCCGTCGGCCGACGCGATGGCCCGCTCAAGGGGCGTGGTCACGAAGCCGCGGACGAGTTCCGCGTTGGCGCCGACGTAAACGGTCGCGACCGTGACGGTCGAATTCTCGCTGCGCGGATACTGCCGCACATTGAGCGAGCGCCAGGCCTGCAGGCCGGCGATGACAATCACGAGATTGACGACGATCGCCAGGACGGGTCGCCGGATGAAAAGATCGGTAAAGGCGGGTTTCATGTGCGGGGAGTGGGAGGTTCAGCCGGCCCGGTCGGGCACGAAGCGCGCCCCGTCGGACCGGCGATCCAGCTCCAGGCGGATCAGGTGTTGTTGGGCTTCGGCTCGAGCTTCGCGTCGGGCGCGAGCGCATTGTCGATCACGACCGCCATTCCGCCGCGCAGCTTGAAGACCCCGGTCGTCACCACCTTCTGGCCGGGCTTGAGACCATCGGTGACGGCCACGAAGTCGCCGCGGGCCTTGCCGAGGCGGATGAATTGCTGGCGAAGCACCTGCCGCACCTCCCCGGACTTTTCGTCCTTCTTTTCCTCGATCACGAAAACCGAATCGCCATACGGCGCGTAGAGCACGGCGGTGGCGGGAACGGCGAGAACGTCCAGCTTCTCCGGCAGCACCACCTGGACCCGGGCGAACATGCCGGAGCGGAGTTTTTCCTCCGCGTTGGCGATGGTCGCCTGGACACGGACATTGCGGGTGACCGGGTCCACTTCCGAGTTCACGGCCGTGATCTTGCCCTCGAAGACCTGGCCCGGGGCCGCATCGGTGGTGATCCGCACGAGGGAATCAACCACCATGCGGGAGAGCTCCTGCTGCGGAACCGAGAAGTTGACGTAAATCGGGTCCAGCGTCTGCAGCGTGGTGATGGGATCGTTGTCGCCGATGATCTCGCCGAGGTTGACGTTGCGCAGGCCGAGGCGGCCGCTGAAAGGAGCGCGAACCGTCTTCTTGGCGATGACGGAGCGGATGCTGTCCACCTGGGCGGCGGCCTGGAGCGACTGGGCTTCCGCGGCGTCGAGTTCGGCCGGCGAGTTGGTGTTGCTCGTGCGGAGCTCGCGGGCGCGTTCGAGATTGGCCTTGGCCAGCTGCGCGGACGCCTGGGCCGCCCGGAGCTGGGCTTCCTCCGTCGCGGTGTCGAGCTGCACCAGGAGGTCGCCCGCCTTGACCACGCTGCCGGGCTCGAAGGCGATCTTCGCAATCTTGCCCCCCATCTCAGCGGTGACGGTCACGCCCTGCACGGGGGTGACGGTGCCGGTGGACGCCACAAAGGTCTCCCAGGTCTGCGAGGTCACTTCGGCCGCGGTCACCGTCTCGGCGGGCATCACCATGCCGGCCTGGGCGGCGCCCATGGCGCGAAACTGCTGCAGTTTCAGGAGCACCAGCGGCCCGGCGAAAACCGCGATCACCAAAGCGGTGATAAGAAGATAGCGGACGACTTTAAGGAACGAACTCATGGGAGGTAGGAAGTTGGGTCGGAAAATGGGGGGCGGGCGTTTAATGGGGCGCGGGGTCGCCGGAGGCGGGGCCGGGGCGCTCGGCCGCGCGCAGGAGGATCTTGTTCAGCAGCGTCACCAGCTGCTTGCGCTCGTCCTCCTGCAGCGGCTGCAGCAGCCATGCCATCAGCCGGAAATGCCGCGGCATGATTTCGCGGATGAGATCCCGGCCTTTCTGGGTCACCTCCACACACATCATCCGGCGGTCTTCGGGGTGCGGAGCGCGGGTGACCAGTTCGTCCCGCACCAGCGTGTCGACCAGACCACTCATGGTGGCGCGGGTCACTCCGGCGTGTTCGGCCAGTTCAGCGGGCGTCAACATTCCGGTCGGATGCTTTCGACACTGGCCCCAAAGTGCCATCAGCACCGCGAAACGCCCCTGGCTGATGTCGTGCTCGCCCAAATGATGCTCGACGGTCCGGAAGGCTTCGTCCCCGGCGCGCAGGAGGTGCAGAAACGCTTCCGTGGCCGAAGGATCCAGATCGGGAAACTGGCGCGCCGCCTCCAGGAGGCACTCGTAACGCGGGAGATCCTTTAACATCAGCAGCGGCATCGGCAAAAAGGACCGCAGATAGTTAGGGCCCTAACCACAAATGCAAGCGGCGAAATACGACATTATTCCGACACTCGGCTGGTGAAGGAATCGGGTACTGTACCCGGGCGTTTGACGCGAACGCCGGCGGGTCCTCCCGCCCCGGCGACCTGCCGACTCACCGCTTTGCCGACCCAACCCGTTCCGGAATATGGCTTTCCAGATCCAGTCCCTCCGCCGACAGGAACGATGGCGGGGCAATGCGTTCCGCCTCCTCGACCGCGACCCGGTGTTCCAGCAGCCACCGCTGCAGCCGGCGAACACCCTCCTCAACCCCGACGCGCGGCCTCCACCCGGTGGCCGCGGCGAACCGGCGTACATCGCTCACGAAGTGCCGCTGCAGGACCGGGGCGCCCCCTTCGGTCGTCCAGTCGGGGGCGTCGCCGTCGATTTCGGCGAAGATCTGCAGCAGCTCCCGGGGGCTGAGCGTATTCGTCGGACCACCACCGACATTGAAGACCTGCCCGCGCACGGCCGGTCCGTTCGCCTGGGCGCAGAGAAGGCCGTCAATCAGGTCATCGACAAAAAGCGCATCCGTCACCTCGCGCCCGTCACCCCGCAGCCTCAGGCGCTGGCCGCGCAGCGCGCCCAGGACCATTCCGCACAGCCAATCCTGCTCGCTGTCCGCTCCCTGGTGCGGACCGTAAACGCAACCGAGCCGAAGCACGGTGATGGCCAGCCCGAAGCGCCGGCCGTAGTGGAAACAAACCGCCTCCGCGGCGGCCTTCGCCCGGGCGTGCGGACTGCGAACGTCGACCGGATGAGTCTCGTCCACGCCGAACTCATCACTTCCTTCCGCGAGCGCCCAGCGGGTCGCGGTCGGCTGTAGCGGTAGCTGAGTCAGCGGCCCGTAAATCAGCCGCGAAGACGCGAAGACGCACGGCACGTCGTTCCCGTGCTGGCGCAGAGCCTCGCAAAGATTCAACGCCCCGCGCACGTCGGCCTGCGCCGGCCCGGCTGCCTCGGGGACGGACCCCGCCAGATGATAGACCTGGCCGCTCTGCCGGACTGCGCCGGCCACGGCCCGCGCGTCACCCACGTCGGCCACCACCACCGTCAACCGCTCCGCGTGTTGCGCCCGCAGCCAGCGGAGATTCCGCTCCACCCTGGGGCGCTGCAGATTGTCGAGGATGATGACCCGTCCGCCATAGGACAGGATGCGGTGGGCCAGGTTGGTTCCGATGAAACCGGCCCCGCCGGTGATGAGAACGGCCGGGCCGCCCTCCCCTTCCGATGCGCCGCGCCTCATGCGGTGGGCGCCCCGCGCCTTCGGGCCGGCGCGTGGCGATGAACGTTGGGAGCGGCAAGGAAGAGCATGCGGGGCCTTTGACCCCAATGCGGGCGTCCGGCTCACCGTCGCCTTCCGGATAATTCCATCAGAAAATGCCGGGAGAACGCCCCGCGGCACGATGCGGGGCGCAAAAAGCCCGGCCCCCGAAAGAAGGCCGGGCGGGAAGAGACCGATCGGGAGCGCGGATCAGACGGACTGAGCGGCGGCGACCACGGCCTCAACCGTGACGCCGAGCTCCTTGTACACCGTGGGCGCCGGAGCGCTGAGGCCGAAACGATCGATGCCGACGACCTTGCCGTCCAGACCGACGTACTTGTACCAGAGTCCGGATACGCCGGCCTCGACGGCCACGCGGCGACGGCAGCCGTTCGGCAGCACGCTTTCGCGATACTCCGAGGATTGCCGGTCAAAACGCTCGAAGCAGGGCATCGATACGACGCGGGTGCCGGCGCCAAGCGTCTTCGCGGCGGCGATCGCGAGCTGGAGCTCGCTGCCGGTCGCGAGGAGGATCCGCTCCAGCGGTGCGGTTTCGCGCACGGCGACATAACCGCCCTGGATCGCGCCATGGCGGCGGGTCTCGACGGGAACGTCGTTGAGATTGGGCAGCGCCTGACGGGTCAGGGCAATCAAGGTCGGTCCGTCAACGCGGGAGAGAGCGGCGGCAAACGCGCCGGCGGTTTCCTCGGGGTCGGCCGGACGGACCACGTCGAGATGCGGAATCACCCGCAGGCCGGAAACGGTTTCAACCGGCTGGTGCGTCGGACCGTCCTCGCCCACGCCGATCGAATCGTGCGTGTAGATGTAGACGACGGGGAGCTTCGACAGCGCCGCGAGGCGCATCGACGGCCGGGAGTAGTCCGCGAACACCAGGAAAGTGGCGACGCTCGGACGGAACAGGCCGTCGTAAGCGACCCCGTTCGCGATCGCGGCCATGCCGTGTTCGCGGATGCCGAAGCGGATATTGCGGCCGAGGCGATTGGCGGGGTCGAAGTCCTTGTCTGCGGCAATATAGTTGAGGGTCGAACCGTACAGGTCGGCGCTCCCGCCGATCAGCAGCGGCAGCTCGGCCGCCAGCGGCTGGAGGACGTCGCGCCCGGCCGCCCGGGTGGCAAGCTTCGCATCGGCCGGGAAATGCGGCACCTTCTGCAGCAGCGCCGCCGCGTCGGGGGCGGTCTGCGCGGCATCCAGGAGCGCCGCCTTCTCCGGGTTGGCCTCCCGCCAGGCTTTGTAGAGCTTCGACCACTTATTGCATCGGCGAACGAGGGCCGCCTTGTGCTGCTCGAAGTAGCCGCGCACATCGTCGCTGACGAAGAAGTGCTGGTCCGCGGGGAGCGCCAGGCCTTGACGCGCGGCATCGGCGAACTTCGCCCCACCCTCGCCGTGGCCCTTGGCGGTGCCCTGCACTTCGGCAATGCCCTTGCCGATGACCGTCTTCGCAATGATCAGCTGGGGCTTGCCGCTCTTCGCCTTCTTCGCGCGGAGGAAAGCCTTCAGGAACGCCGCCATGTCGTGGCCGTCCACCGACTGCACATCCCAGCCGATCGCCTTGAATCGCTGCGCGGTGTTCTCGCTCTGCGTCTTGTCCGCCATCGCATCGAGGGTGACCTCGTTGGCGTCGTAAATCAGAATCAGGTTGTCCAGCTTCTGGTGGCCGGCGAAGGACACCGCCTCCATCGCGACACCTTCCTGCATGCAGCCGTCGCCGGCGAGGCACACCACGTGGTAGTCGAAGAGCGGATGCTCGGCGGTGTTGAAGCGCGCCGCGGCCATCTGGCCCGCCAGCGCCATGCCGACGGCGTTGCCCACGCCCTGGCCCAGCGGCCCGGTGGTGCACTCCACCCCGGGAGTTTCGTGATACTCCGGATGCCCGGGCGTCACGCTGCCCAGCACGCGAAACTTCTTCACCTGTTCGAGCGGAACATCATAGCCGCTGAGGTGCAGCCAGCTGTACAGGAACATCGAGCCATGACCGGCCGAAAGCACGAACCGATCGCGGTTGATCCAACGCGGACGCTCCGGGTTGTGCGCCAGCGCGTGCCCGAAAAGGACCGCACCGATGTCGGCGCAACCGAGGGGCAGGCCGAGGTGGCCCGAGGAGCACGCATGCACGGCGTCGATCGCCAGGCCGCGAGCTTGGTTAGCCGCTTTCGCGAGGAGGTGAGTTTGGAGCGTCATGGAGAGATAAAAATCGGCCAACTAAGTAGCGGGCACGGGCAACTCCGGAAAGGCAGAAGTGCGGAGGAGTCCGTCATGTCGGATGAAACCCGTTCATCCTATCAATAGGAGGCGTTAACGAACCGGCAAACGGCGAAGGACGGAATCCTCACTCTAGTCCAACGTTGGCCTACGGGGCGGGACGAGGGACCGAGGACCAGACCAGGGACAAAAAAAGGCGGGCTCACGAGGAGCCCGCCCGAAAGGGGGTCGGCTGAAGGTGCGCTCAGGCGCCAGCAGGCTGCGCGGAGGCGGGCTTCTCGGCCGGCGCGTTCTTCGCGGCGGCGGCGAGCTTCTCGGCGTGGATCTCGGCGGCGCGATCCTTCTCCTTGATGGCGACGGCGGCCTTGCCGGTGCGGCGGCGGAGATAATAAAGGCGGGCCTTCATGGCCTCGGACTCGCGCTCGACCTCGATCTTCTCGATGTTCGGGGAGTTGACCGGGAACACGCGCTCGACGCCCTCGCCGTAGCTGAGGCGGCGCACGGTGAACGTCTCGTGAATGCCGGAACCCTTGCGGGCGATCACGATGCCGGCGAAGACCTGCACGCGCTCCTTATCGCCTTCACGGACTTTCGTGTGCACGCGCACACCGTCGCCGACTTTGAACGGCGTCGTGTCTTTCTTCACCTGAGCGGCGGTAATTTCCTGGATGATCGGGTTCATGGCAGTGATTTATTCGAGTAAATCTGGTCGCACTTGGCGGGTTTTTTCCAAGGCACGCGTGTGCCGCCACTTCTCGATTTCGGCATGGTTGCCCGACAAGAGAACATCGGGAACGGACATGCCCCGAAATTCGGCGGGACGCGTGTATTGAGGAAAGTCGAGCAACTTGCTGCTGAAGGATTCGTGGGTCAACGACTTTTCCTCCCCCAGCACCCCGGGGATGAAACGGCTGAGCGCGTCGATCACGACGGCGGCCGCCAGCGTGCCATTGGTGAGCACATAGTCGCCGATCGACAGCTCCTGATCGATGACCGTGTCACGGATCCGCTGGTCGATGCCTTCATAATGACCACTCAGCAGCACGAGATGGTCCTGCTCCGAAAGTTCGCGCGCGATCGCGGGAGAAAGCGGCACGCCATCGGGAGTGAGATAAATGCGCCGGCAACCCGGCGACTGCACCTGTTCGATCGCCGCGAACACGGGCTCCGGCTTCAATACCATCCCGGCGCCGCCGCCGAACGGCCGGTCGTCCGCGGTGCGATGCTTGTCCGTCGACCACGCCCGCAGGTCGTGGACGTTCACCGTCAAGAGTCCAGCCGCGATTCCCTTGCCCAGGATGCTTTCGTTGAGAAAGCCATCGAGCATACGCGGGAAGAGCGTGAGCACATCAATCTTGAGCGGCATTGAAAAGAAAGCCTTGTCGGCCTCACACCCTGGGAATCCCAAGGTGCGGAATAAAAAAGCCCCGGGTTCATCCGAGGCTCGTCAACCCGGCGAAACGCCGGGACGGGCAAAATCAGGCAGTCGCCTCGGTCTTGGCGGCGGCGGCGCGGCGCGCCTTCTTGATCATGGCATGCATCGTATCGGTCGGGGTCGCGCCCTTGCTCAGCCAGTAGTCCACCCGGGCCATGTCGATGTTGATCGGGCTGCCCTTGTCGCCGGGGCGGTACGTACCGAGGTTTTCGACCGCAGCGCCATCGCGACGGGAACGCGCTTCAGCGACCACGACGCGATACAGCGGCTGGTGAACGGAGCCAACCTTGGTGAGACGGATTTTGAGTGCCATGTCTGATGAAATCGGAGCAGTTCTTGCCTATAAAAGCTGAGCACAAGACCGGCCGCGGAGACGCTTGTCAAGAGTTTCGGGGTCCGGGTTTTGGGTTTTGCGATTCGGGTGCCGCCGATGCGGCTGGGACGCCCAGACGCCGCAACACTTCGCCCAGCAAGTAGATGGATCCCGTGACGACCACGACCCCGTCGGGGGCGCCGAGCGTGCAGGTTCCGGGCGCCGGAAACGCCTCTTCGATGCGCGTCATGGAGAGCCGGCCGGCAAAGGAGGTCGGAACCAGCCGTGCCAGCTCGGCAACGGCACAGGCCCGCGGGTCAGGAACGGTCGTGAGATGGATCTCGGTCGCGTGCCGGCTGATCACGTCCAGCAAGGGTTTGGCGCGCTCCGCGCCGAGCACCGCGGTCAGGACCACGGGTTTCCGTCCGAGTTTCCGTTCCAGCGCCGCGAGATTCTCGGCGAGCGTCTCCGCGCCCTCGGGATTATGCGAGGCATCCAGCACCAGCGTCCGACCGCCGAGACGCCGGGTCTCCCAGCGACCGGGCCACCTCGCCTGGGCCAGCCCGGCCGCCACGGCCCGCGCGTCCACGCGAAACCGGGCCGGAAGCTGCTCGGCGACCAAGGTTGCCGTCGCGGCATTCCAACGCTGGTACTCACCCTCCAGCTGGGTCACGGGAAGCGGCCGGGCCGTCCCACCCTCTCCCGCGAACGTTGCGGACACCGCGCTCACCCCGGCACCGAGCTCCGCCGCCCGCGCGCGGATGACGCTTTCCGCTGCGGCGGGCATGCGCCCCACCACCACGGGAATCCGCGGCTTGATGATGCCCGCCTTCTCCGTGGCGATCCGTTCGATCGTGTCCCCCAGGTACTCCGCGTGATCCAGTCCGATCGACGTGATCGCCGTCACCAGCGGGGTGACGATGTTCGTCGCATCGAGCCGCCCCCCGAGGCCCGTCTCCAGCACCGCAATGGCGCAACCCGACCGGCCAAACTCGAGCCACGCCATGGCCGTGAGGTACTCGAAAAATGTGGGCGCGAGATCGGGGGTGCCGCGTGCGATCCGGTCCGCCACGGGCCGGAGTTCGCGAACATACTCGACGATCTGCCGGTCGGACAACGGACGCCGGTCGACCTGAACCCGTTCGCCGACGTGCACCAGGTGGGGCGAGGTATAGAGCCCCACCCGATGCCCCGCCGCGCGCAGCATGGACTCCAGGAGGGCGGCCACCGAGCCCTTGCCATTCGTGCCCGCGATATGGATACACGGCACCGCGCGTTCGGGATGACCAAGCTCCGCCGCGAACCGGGCCATCCGTTCGATGCCGAACCGCGGGCCGCCCGCCTTGAGCGAGAAGAGATAGTCGCGCGTGGCGGCGAAGTCGGAGGCGGGCGGAGGGACTGGCATGCTATTCAGCTTCCTCCGCCACCATTCCCCGTCGCCTGTCATCCTGAGGCCTGGCGAAGGATCCCTTCACGATGCACCTGCACTTCCACGCATGGATTCCGCAGAGTCCAGGGCCCCTTCGAAGCGGCCCTCAGGACTCAGCCGGCTTCTTCCGCAGGTAAAAGGCGCCGAGCAAATCGCGGAGACGATCGCGCAGTTCCAGCCGGCTCACGATCTGGTCGATCAGGCCGCGCTTGAGCAGGAACTCCGCGGTCTGAAAGCCAGCCGGCAGCGTCTGCTTGGTCGTGTCCTTGATGACGCGCGCGCCTGCGAACCCGACCAGGGCGCCGGGCTCGGCGAGAATGACATCGCCCAAAGTCGCAAAGCTGGCGGTCACGCCACCCATCGTGGGATGAGTCAGCACGGAGACGAAGGGCAGGCCGGCCTGCGAGAGGCGTCCGAGCGCGGCGCTGGTCTTCGCCATCTGCATCAGGGAGTAGATGCCCTCCTGCATGCGGGCCCCGCCGGAGGCGCTGAAAACGATGCACGGAATACGCCGGTGCAGCGCCGTCTCGATGCTGCGCGTGATCTTTTCGCCCGCGGCCGCACCCATCGCACCGCCACAGAAACGGAAGTCCATCACCGCGACGGAAACCTCGATGCCATGGATCTTCCCCACCCCGCTGATGACGGCTTCAGGCAGCCCGCTGTCCTTCTCGTAGCGCTTGATCCGATCCGGGTATGGCTGCGAATCGACGAACTTGAGCGGATCGCTCGACTTCACCGCCGCGTCACTTTCCTGGAAGGTGCCGGAATCGAACAGCGCGGCGATGCGGGCGCGGGCGCCGATCGGGAAATGGTGACCGCTCTTCGGGACCACCATCTGGTTGTCCTCGATCTCCTTGTTGAAAAGAATCTCTCCCGTGACGGGATCCTTCGTGTACAGCCCCTTGGGGATGTCCTTCTTCCGCGCCTTGCGAACCGTGTAGGTCGGTTTGTCGAAATGCATGAGGGAATTCAGCCGTGACCCAATGTGACCACCCCGAGGTTCAACGCTCCCGCACGCCGCAGAACGCGCGCGCAGCTGTTGAGTGTGGAACCCGTGGTGAACACATCATCGACGAGGATATAATGGGACGGCGGATTAATGGCCGCCCCGGGGGCCAGTGCAAAGGCATTTTTTAGGTTCCCCATCCGCGCCCGCCGGTCGAACGCCGTCTGCGTCGCCGTGTCGACGTCGCGCCGCAGCAGCTCCTGCACCCGCGCTGAGCCGCCGGAGGCCCGCGCCAGCGCTTCGGCGAGCAGAACCGATTGGTTGTAGGTTCTTTCCCGCGCTTTCCTCGGGTGCAGCGGCACCGGGACCAGAAGGGCCCCCTGCACGAAAGCCAGCACATGGTCGCTGCGCCGGAAGATGGCCTCGGCGTCGTGGGCCACATGCACGCCCCGGTGGTACTTCAGTTCGATCACGAGCGAGCGCACCGGTCCGCGAAACAAGGTCGCGGTGCAACCGGCATTGAACGCCGGTTCCAGCCCCTCGCAGTGCGGACACATCCGCTCGCCTTCCACCACGCCGAAATAAGGATGGCCGCACACGCCGCAGCATGGGGGCTTCACGTAGTCGACGAGGCCGGCGCACGTGGAGCACAGGTGACGAAACCCTGACGCGTCGCGCTCCACCAGACCGCCGCAATGCACGCATGCCGGGGGGAACAGCACCTCCCCGACCCCCTGCAGCCAGCTGCGGAGCCCCGGCGACACGCGGCGACCGACAGATCGAAAGCTCATCGGTAGTCGACCTTGGCGAGGAACAGCCCCTGCGGCGGGGCCGTTTGCACGACGGGCGTACGCCGCCTGCCTTCGAGCAGCGGGCCGACCTCGGCCACCGCGAGCCGGCCGGCCCCGACCGCCACCAGGACACCGGCAAGGCTTCGGACCATTTTGTAAAGGAAGCCATCGGCCTCCGCGATGATCTGCACGCGGCGTCCGCGCTTCACGACGTCCAGGCGCTGCAGGGTGCGAATGCTGTCTTCGCGCTCGCTGCCGTTTTCGGCGGTGAAAGCCTTGAAGTCATGCGTACCCACCAGCACCGCCGCGGCCGACTGCATCGCCGCCACGTCCAGAGGGTGGAAAATCGCCCAGCAATAGGGCCGGGTAAAAGGGTCCGGATCGCCGACGTGGAGATGATACACGTAGCGCTTGCGGCGGACGGAGAAGCGCGCGTGAAAATCCGACGGTACCCGGGCAGCCTTCTTCACCTGGATCGTCGGGGGCAGCCCGACGCGGAGCGCGGCCAGCAATTTGTCCGCCCCATGACGCCAGGCCGCATCGAAATGAAAGACCTGCTCATGCGCATGCACCCCGGCATCCGTCCGCCCGCTGCCGTGGATGCGCAGTTCGACGCCGAGAATCTGCCGCAGCCGCGCTTCAATCACGTCCTGAATGCCCGTACCGCCAACCTGGCTCTGCCAACCCTGAAAGGGGGTCCCGTCGTAGGCGCACACGCATTTCCAGCGTTGGAGGGACGTCGACGGCGTTTCCGGCATGTGGGTCCGGATCTTGGGAGCCAGCCGGCCGAACGAACAGAAGAAACCGCGAGGACGGCAGGGACGGGAACCCTGATCTCAGCCCTCTCGACTGAGTGCGAATCAGCGAAGATCGGCGTTCCGGTTTTTTGGTGCGGAGAACCGACGTACATGGTTCAAACCGCAGCCACGCACATGGAGTATCAGCACCTCATCTGGGATTGGAACGGCACCCTGCTCGATGACCTCGAACTCACGATCGAAATCATGAATGGGATGCTGCGCCGACGCGGGTTGCCGACCATGGACCGGACCCGGTACCACGCCGTCTTTGATTTTCCGGTTCGCAATTACTACGCCCAGCTGGGGCTCGACGCGACGGAGGCGAGCTTCCGCGAGCTGAGCGTGGAGTTCATCGCCGAGTATGACCGCCGACGCTGGACGGCGACGCTGCATCGCGGCGCCAGGGAGTTGCTGGACGCCGTGCGTTCGAGCGGCCGCACCCAATCCATCCTTTCCGCCTACCGGCACGAGACCCTGTGTGAGATCGTCGGCCATTTCGGTCTCACCGATCGATTCACCGAGCTCTGCGGGCTGGACAACATCTACGCCGAGAGCAAATCGGCACTCGGGCGCGCCTCGCTCGCGCGGCTCGGCATCGATCCGGGTCAGGTCATCATGATCGGCGACACGCTGCATGACTTCGACGTCGCCGAGACAATGGGCGTCCGCTGCGTGCTCGTGGCGCATGGCCATCATCCGCTCGACCGGCTGGCACGCCGGAGCGAAAACGTGACCGCGGACCTGGCGGAGCTGCGGTCGAAGTTGCGGCTGTAGCGGGACAGCTCCATGGACCGCGGGCGGGCCGCCCGCACCGAAGCCGCAAACGGATGAGGTTCGGCACAGCGCCCATGCTCCATGGACCGCGAGCGGCCCGCCCGCACCGAAGGCCGGAAAGGCGGGCGGGCCGCCCGCGGTCCATGCCGGTAGAACTCCTGCGATGGAGCCTGACTACAACCCTTCGCCCTCCGGCAGCGGCGGCGGAAACCGGGTGTCGAGGTAGTCCTGAAGGATCAGGGTCGCGGCGCGCGAATCGATGATGCCGGAGGCTCGGATGTCGCGCCGCTTCGCTTTCGCGATGGTCGCCTCGGCCTCGTAGCTCGTCAGCCGCTCGTCCACCAGATGCACCGGCAGTTTGAATTCCTCGCGGAGCCGCGCCGCCACGCCTTCGATCTGCTTCGCCTTGGGCCCGACCGTGTCATCCATGTTCAACGGATGCCCGATCACAATCTCCTGAATGCGCCGCTCCCGAATCACCGCGGCCAGAGCCGCGCGGCGCTTCGGCTCCTCCGGAACGGTGATGGCCGGCAAGGGCGTGGCCACGCCCAGTTCGTCTCCGTAGCTCAAGCCAATGCGGCGATCGCCGTAGTCGATACCGAGAAATCGCATGCCAGAAAAGGCGGCCGTAGAGGGCGGCGGCAACGAACCGGGTGCAATGATTCGCGCCCCCGCACACCGGGCGGAGGCGTGGACGCCGGAAGGCGCCCGCGCTTTCACCGCCGGACGGGAATATATATACAGCGCCTCAGCGCTTCTTCACCAGCCCGAGCGCCTTCTTGATATTCTGGACGCTGGGAAGAGAGATGCCGAGCGAACTCGCGATCTCACCGCCGGTCTTGCCGGACTCGACGAGCTTCTTCACCTCCGCGCGCGTCTCATCCGTGATCTTCGCCCGCTGGCGACGGCCGCCGGTGCGCGCCGCCGCCTTGGCGCCCTTGCGCCGGCCCCGCCGGCCGCCCGCCGCGTCCCGCACCGCAGCCAGGAACGCCTCCACCGTGTCGAAGCCATACTTCTGCGGCAGGCTGGCCAGTTCCTGTTTCATCTCATCGCGCACCGCCTCCTCGAGGCTGGCGAGTTTGGCGCGGGCCGCTTCCAGTTCCTTCAATTTCGTCGACACAGTATTGGGCATAGATCTCTACACTGCAATAGAGAGTCTCTATAGCAAGCGGGGATTATTGCTCAACCGGGCGCAAACTACAGCGCACGGCACCGACACCGCCCCGCCGCGCGCCAGCGCGGCATGGCGCCGGGCTCAGATCGTCATCGCGTGATAACCACCGTCTACAACGATCTCTGAACCGGTAATAAAGCCGCCGGCACCGTCGCTGGCCAGCAGCAGCGTGGCGCCAATCAACTCACGCGCCTCACCGAACCGCTTCATCGGCGTGTGCCCCATGATGGAGGCCACCCGGTCGGGCGTCAGCACCTTGCGGTTCTGTTCGGCCGGGAAGAATCCGGGGACGAGGGTGTTGACCCGCACCTTTTTCGGCGCCCATTCCCGCGCGAGATTCTTCGACAGATTGTGCACGGCGGCCTTCGTCGCCGAGTACGTGAACACCCGGGACAGCGGGACAATGCCCGACATGGAACCGAGGTTGATGATCGATCCGCCCTCACCGCGTTCCACGAGATACTTGCCGAAGATCTGGGACCCGAGAAAAACCCCCTTGAGATTGATGCGTACGATGCGGTCGAATTCATCCTCGGCGATGTCGAGGAACGGCGTGGCGGAATTTACACCCGCGCCATTCACGACGATGTCCACCTTCCCCGACCGTTGGAGAACGGTCTGGAGCAAAGCCTCCAACGACGCCTTTTCGCTCGCCTCGGCGGAGACAAAATACGCCTTGCCCCCGGCGGCCTGGATCCGGTCCAGCCGCACCCGGGCCTTTTCCTCGTTGCGGCCCACCAGCACCACCTCCGCGCCGGCGCCCGCCATGCCTTCGGCCATCGCGCCGCAAAGTTCGCCCGTGCCGCCAATGACAACGGCGACCTTGCCGGCGAGGGAATACAGGGAGGTGAGATAGTCGGTGGGGTTGCTCATGAGGATGACGCACAAATGCGCACGCCCGGGGTGCTGGCAACCGCAAAACAAGGACACGTGTCCTCTGGGGATTTATATTTTCGAATTTTGATTTATGATTCGAGCCGGCCTCCAGAGGGAGCGGCGAACACCGTTCCAATCACGAATCGTAAATCATAAATCCCTCAGCCCGAGATCAGGATCAGGTTCGCGTATTGGGTCGTGTCGCCGGTACGGATGAGACCGACGGCCAGCGGCACCCGCCGCTTGAAAGCGACGTGCGGCTCATGGGTCAGTTTCACCCCGGCGAGCGCGGCCGCGAACTTCTGGCGCGTCTGATCGGTATTCGCCTTCAGGAACTCCTCGGCCATGCACGCTTCGGCGACGGTGAAGTTCGCCCGCACCGCCGCCAGCACCTGCAGCACCGTCGGCACGTCATCGACCAGCGAAAGGTCGACCGTCTCCAACCCGTGCCAGGAAGGAAACCCCCGATCCGCAATCACCAACGCGTTTGTGTGTCGGACCCGCGCCAGCAAGGACAACACGGCGGGGTTGAGGATTCCTTTGATCAGCATGAGGCAAGAACAACGTCCAACATCCAATACTCAACGTTCAACTCGAACATCGAGCGCTGAACATCGAACATCGAAGTAAAGGTTGGATGTTGAATGTTGGACCTGGATTCCGAAGTAGCCACAGAGAGCACAGAGGCCTGGGTCCTCGCGCCAGACCGGTTTATTTGTCGGGGCTTTGGAGGTCAGCCGTCGAATCGCTGGCGCTCTTCGCTACGTTCGGATAGCCGCGGACTCGTTCGATGTTCGATGTTCGATGTTCGATGTTCGATGTTCGATGTTCGATTGGATGTTGGATGTGCAATGTCCGATGTTCAGCCATTCGATGTTGGACGTTCGACGTTCGATGTTGGATGTTCAGCGAATGCCGCGCATCCCGCTCGAAGACAATTTCAACGACGTCATCAACAAGGCCCAACGGGGCATGGGGATCGCCGACGCAGACCTCGCCAAACGGGCGGAGGTTTCGCTGGAGGACCTGAACGCCATCAAGGCGGGCAAACCGTTGGACGCTGTCCTGAGGCGGGTCGCGCGTCATCTCCGACTTTCGCCCAACGCGCTGGAGGATCTCGCGCACAAACGGTGGTATCCGCAGCAGCCGGTCTTCCCGCGAGCGTTCGCCGCGTTCAACGGCGCCTATGGCGACATGACGGTTAACAGCTACCTGATCTGGGATCCCCGCGAACGCATCGCAGCGGCCTTTGACACCGGACCGAGTGCGGAACCCATGCTCGATCTCATCGCCGCGGAAGGCCTGACCCTGCGCTACCTCTTCATCACCCACACCCACGAGGACCATGTCGCCGACCTGGCGCGACTCGCCGACAGCACCAAGGCCGAGGTGTGGTCGAGCGAGGTCGAGCCCGTCTCCCATCCCGGCGCGAAGACCTTCAAGGAGAACGCCCACTTCCACCTCGGCGTGGTCGCCATCAAGACGTTGTATACGCCCGGTCACTCGCCGGGGCAGACGAGCTATTTCATCACCGGGCTCAGCTGGCCGATGGCGGTCGTGGGCGACTCTCTCTTCTCCTCGTCCATGGGTGGCGCCCCCACCCCGGCGGCCTACAAGGAACAATACCGCAACAACCAGGTGAAGCTGATGAGCCTCCCGCGCGACACCGTGTTCGCGTGCGGGCATGGTCCGCTCACAACGCTGGTGCAGGAAAAAACGCACAATCCGTTCTTCGCGCGGTGAGGGAGGGATGGAGGGAATGAGGGATGGAGGGAATGAGGGAGGGAGGGAATGAGGGATTGAGGGATTGAGGGAGTCAGGGAGTTAGGGATTGAGGGATCGACCCTCACTCCCTCACTCCCTCATTCCCTTCCTTCCCCCCTCACACCGCGGCGCAGACTTCGCTGGCCACCCTCAGGCCGCTGGCATACGCGCCATGCACGGTGCCGACCTCGTCTCCCTCCGCGGTCGCCTCGCCGGCAAAGAAAAGCGTGTCCTTCACCGGCTGGCGGAACTCGCGGGCGGCATCGTCGTTACCCACCCGGATATAGCTGTATCCACCTCGGCTGTACGGATCCCGCGACCAGTTGTGCGTCACCACCCCGCGAAGAGCCGCTGCAAACGCGTTCCGGGGCTGCCCGAAGCAGGCCGCCGCCGAGTCGAGCGCGATCTTCGCAAGCGCCGCGTCGTTGCGGCGTGCGAGCTGCTCCGCGCGCGGACCGCCAGCCCAACCGGTCAGGGTGGGCTCTTGAGAGAGCGACCACCACACCGGGACGCCGTCGGTCTGCGTGTGCAGAAAACCGAATCCTCCCGCGGCCGCCTCCCGCAACGCCGGGGGAAACAGTCGCGGCCACTGCCGGCGGTCAAAGCGAAACGAGAGGCGGATCACATGGCCGATGCCGATTCCCCTCACCCGCTTGAGGACGCCGGGGATATCCGGAGCAAACGCGATGCCGCCCGCCTTGCCGGGACCAGCCTGCAGCACCCCAGCCGGGACGGTGATGACGGCCGCCGCCGCGACAAACGTGCGCCGTGCCGTCTGCACCCGGACCTCGCGCTTCGCCCACGCGATCCGTTTGACCGGCGCCTCGAGGAATATTCGCGTCCGCGGCAGATGGATCGTCGAGGCCAGTGCGTACACGAAGCGATCGTACCCGTCGGGCACGATATACTGTCCGTCGTCATCCAGGGTCGCCCCCGCCACCGCCGCGGCACTCATGTCGGCCAGCGGGGCGCCGTTGAACTCCTCCACGAAACCGACCGCCATCTCCCGATCAACGGGATCCAGCTTCTTTCCCCGACGGCGCAGAAAGCCGGCAAACGACGCCGGCGTGCGCTCGGGTATCTGCGCGGTGACCGCAGCCACCCGGCGCGTGATGTCAACGGGCGCCCAGACCCCGTCTGCGAGGCGCCAATGCCTGCCCGGGGCGGTGACGGTCCTGATGCCGTGCTGGCGCAGGAAGCCGCAAAAAGCTTCATTCCCTTCGTGCACAAACTGCGCGCCCAACTCCACCGGTTCGCGCCACCCGCGGGGCCGCTCCGTGTGCACCCGACCGCCCAGGCGTTCCCGCGCCTCGAGCAGAATGACGGTGAGCCCCCGCCGACTGAGTTCCGCGGCGACGCTCAGTCCGGCAACGCCGGCGCCCACCACAATCACATCAGCAATTCGTCGGGCCATGGCACCTAGACCCCGGGCCCGGCGGTCGGTGCGGTCAAGCGCTCCGCCAAAAGCGCCCGAGTTCGTGCGCGCTTCGGCGGATCAGGGCCGGGGGATAGGCCCCGAAACCAAAGAAGAAGCCGGGGCGCACCTTGGCGGTGACGGCGTAACGGCTCACCGGGATCGCCTCATACCCGCGGGCGCGCGCCGCCTCCGAAAGTCGTTCCACCCGGTCCTCGTCGACCCATCCGGCCACGTTCAATCCGGCGCCGATGGAGTCGAGCGTCACGAGGCCGCGCCATTCCTTTCTGGCCGCCTCGGCGAACACCTCCGCTCGTTCCGCATAAAGCGTCCGCATCGCGCGCAGGTGCCGGACAAAATGGCCCTCGCGCATGAAGGCCGCCACGACGGCCTGATCGATCGCCGGCGCGTGGAGGTCCGCCGTTTCTTTCGCTTCCCAGAATGCCCGCAGCCGCTCGATCGGCGCGACGACGTAGCCCATGCGCAACGAAGGGAACAAGGCCTTGCTGAACGTGCCCACGTAAATCACCCGCGCCTCGGGCAGCAGGCCCTGCAACGAGGGCAACGGGCGTCCTTCATAGCGAAACTCGCTGTCATAGTCGTCCTCCACGATCCACGCCTGATGCTCGGCGGCGAACCGCAGCCACGCCATCCGGCGGGCCAGCGACATGGTGTGACCGAGCGGGAACTGGCGGGAGGGCGTCGTGTAGACGAGTTGCGGCGCACCGGTCGTCCAGGTCGGGACCGTGAGACCTTCCGAATCGACCGCCTGAGGCACGATCACAAGCCCGCTGTTCTCGAACGCGAGGCGGGCCTCGATATAGCCGGGATCCTCGAACCAGATCGCCTGGCCGCGCCGCGCCATGGCCCGGCCGATAAGCCCGAACGCCTGCTGCGCGCCGGCGGTGACGATCACCTGCGCAGGATCGCACCGAACACCGCGATGATCCCGGAGATAAAGGGCAATCTGCTCCCGCAGCTGTTCATCCCCCGCCGGAGAGCAGTACATCAGCAGCCGCGAGCCCTTGCGATTCAGGACGCGCCGACGCAGCCGTTCCCACGTTTCAAGGGGAAACTCAGCCACGGACGGCATGCACGGCCGAAATGGACGGGGCACGAGTGAGGGAGGTGGCACCGCCGCTGCCCGGACGGGCGCCACCGGGACAGACCGGCCAACCGGCCGCATGAACGTCTCCGGCAACTCCGCTGAGATATACGTTCCCGATCCGCGTGATCCCTGCAGGTAACCCTCGCTGATGAGCTGGTCGAATACGGCGAGCACGGTGTTGCGCGACACGCCGAGCTGGGCGGCAAGGGCTCGCGAGGACGGCAGTTGCTGCCGCGGGCGGAGGGACTGATCGAGAATCGCCCCCCGGAGCTGCTCCAGCAACTGCTGCTGCAGCGGCTTTGCCGCCCGCGCATCCAGCCGCAGCAGGCTGAGGGTTGCCGGCGGCAGCCCGCGGGTCCCGGGCAGGGCGGAAAGTGGTACCATCGTTTTGACGGGAGTGGGCCTACATGGGAGAGCAACTTCAGCGTACGCTGCGAGCATGAACTTGCACGCCTTGCTCGCGACCGTCCTTCCCTTCCTCCTCGTCCTGGGCGCGGTGACCGCCGTTCGTGGCGAGGGGACGCACACCGACCCGCGGCCTCCTTGGTGGCCGGACGACCGTTACGTCGCGAACGGCTGTTATCCGAGCACAGCGGCGTACCTCCAGAAGCTGCGGCAGACCTTTCCCGGAGTGGTCGCGCGCGCTGCGACAGTACGACTTCCGTCGGGGGCCCGGCACACCATCGCGGTGGTGCGGTGGCGCCACCGCAACTTCGGCCGCGATCTGTTCATTGGCGTCTTTCCGATCCACGCCGGCGTGCAGGAGGGGTTCGATCGCGCACTCGCGCGGTGGACCGCTTCCGGCGGGCGGCATGGCTTCGAACCTTCCCCGACCGCTACCGCCGTCGAGCGCGCGCAAGCGATCCAGGCGGTGGCCGCATTGGTGGCCGAGGCGCGGCCCCGGATTCTGTGTGTCCCCGTGCGCGACGGCGTGGCCGAGGTCCTGACGTGGCTTACCCCCGAAGGTGAACTCGCGCTGTACGAGCCAACCGTCGGCACCGCCGTGGGCCCCGCCAGCTTCGACCCCACGACCGTCGCGCGCCAGCTGCTCGCCCGACGCGGATAAGCGGAATGCGGGCGAGCTGCCCGCAAACTGGACCGCGGGCGGCCCGCCCGCCTCCGTTGTCTTCACGAGCCATCGCGGCCTTCGGGGCTCAAACGGAACGCTTCCGACGTGGAAGCCTCCCCGCCAGAAAAACGGCCGCACGAACACCTTCGTGCGGCCGCGGTATCAAGCGGGTCCGGGCGCGTGAGGAAAGGCATTCCGCCTAAAGGCGGGACAACTTACCTCAGGCTTTCGCCGCAAACTTGCGCTGCGCGACGAAGACCTCGCGCAGGCTCAGGCTCAGCTTGTCCTGCAGTGCCTGGAGTTCGCGGTACCGGGCGACGTTGGCCTTGTTCGGCACACAACGGGACTCTTCCTTCAACGCGACCGTGCCATTGGTGAAGTCGGTGATGGCGGCTTTCGCGTTGTCGCGTCGCGCCACGCACCACGCCGCCTGAAGCGCGCCGCCCAGGGCGGCGCCTTCATCCTCGACCATGCCGACGACGGGCACGCCGAAGATGTCAGCCATGATCTGACGCCAGCCGGCCGACTTGGCGCCACCGCCGGTGACCCGGATTTCCTTCGGCTTCACGCCGAGATCGGCGAGCCGGCGCAATCCATAGTTCATGCCCATGGTCACGCCTTCCATCGCGCTGCGCGCCATGTGACCGCGGGTGAGCGTGGTCTGGTTGAGCCCAAGCCAGACGCCCGAACCGTCCGGCACGTTGGGCGTCCGTTCGCCCGCGAAGTACGGGAGCAGCGTGAGGCCGTTCGCACCCACCGGCGCCCCATTCACCGCGGCCTCCAGCGCGCCATGGTCGTAACCGAAGAGGGAGCGGATCTGCTCGGTCACGGTGGTGACATTCATCGTGCAGAGGAGCGGCAACCAGCCGCCGGTCGACGAGCAGAACGCGGCGATCTCGCCCTGGGGATCAATCACCGGCTTGGCGGCATACGCGTAGATGGTCCCGCTGGTGCCGAAGCTGGCGGTGACCACGCCCGCGCTGACGTTGCCCGTGCCGATGGCGCCCATCATGTTGTCGCCGCCGCCGGCGCTGACGACCACGTCCGCCGAGAGCCCATAGCGTTCCGCAAGCTGCGGACGAAGGGTTCCCGCGGCACGGTCCGAACCGCTGATCGCCGGAAGCCAGTCCGCCAGATTCTTGTCGATGGCTTGAATCACGTCCTTTGACCACTTGCGGGTCTTGACGTCCATCAGGGCGGTTCCGGAGGCATCACCGTACTCCATGAAGGTGTTGCCGGTGAGGTGAAAATTCAGGAAATCGTGCGGCAGCAGGACGTGGCGCAGGCGCCGGTAGTTCGCGGGTTCGTGACGCTTGAGCCAGAGGATCTTGGCGGCGGTGAAGCCGGGCAAAATGAGATTCCCGGTCTTCCGGATCGCCGCCTTCGGCCCCCCGAGCTTTTTGGTGATGATCGCGCATTCCGGCGCGGTGCTGGTATCGCACCACAGCTTGGCCGCCCGGATCACCTGGCCCTGGGCGTCGAGCGGCACGAAACCGTGCTGCTGGCCGGACACGCCGATGCCGCGCACGCGGGAACGATCGATCTTTTGCGCGACCTCCATGATCACGCGATCCATGGCGTCAGCCCACTCCTGGGGATTCTGCTCCATGTGCCCGACGGGCAGTCCTGCGATCAAGGTGTGCGGGGCTCGCGCCTCCGCGACCACGCGCCGCGTTTCAAGATCAAGGACGACTGCCTTGACGCTTTGTGTGCCGGAATCGATGCCGATGAAGAGAGACATGTTGGAGGAAAGCGAAAAGGGAGGGTGCCTGGATCGTAGGCGGGCGTTCAATGGGAAAACCGGTCATTCATTGGACCAACCCCGGGGCGGGGAAATCCCAAAAGTCCAAGCGCCCAAATCCCAAAGAAATCTCAAATCACAATACCCAGTGTCTCTCCGTGCCCGTTTTGAATTTTGGGCATTGGGATTTTTTTGGGATTTGGACGTTTGGACGTTTGGGATTTGCCGCGTCCCCTAACCCAGCAACTCCTCCGCATGCGCCAGCGCGCTCTTCGCGGTCCGGTCCCCCAGCATGCGGGCGAGTTCGCTGACGCGCGCCCTGCGACTGGCCTGGATCGCCTCGATCGAGACGACGGCCCTATCCCGGGACTGATCCTTTTGCACGACAAGGTGACACGTGGCCTGCGCCGCCACCTGCGGCAGATGGGTGACGCACAGGACCTGGTGGTGGCGCGCAATCCCGGCCATTTTCTCGCCGACGACGCGGCCGATCTCGCCGCCCACGTTGGCGTCAACCTCGTCGAACACGAGCAGCGGCACGTCATCCAAGTCGGCCAGCACGGTTTTCAATGCGAGCATCACGCGCGCGAGTTCGCCGCTCGACGCGATCCGCTGGAGAGGCAGCGGCGCTTCACCCACGTTCGGCGAAAACAGGAACTCCACCTCGCAGTCGCCCGCCGGCCCGAGCTGCGACAACGGGACGATCCGCACGTGGAAATCCGCCTTCTTGAAGCCCAGCTGGGCCATGCTGCGCGCGGCGGTCCGGGAGAGCTCGCGAGCCGCCTTTTCACGCAGCCCGCGCAAGGTCTGCGCGTGCCGCCGGGCGACCTTCTCCGCCTCAACGATCTCCTGGTCGAGCCGCGTGAGCGTGCCTTCCAGATCGCCCTGCACGTCGAGGCGGCGGCGCATGTCGTCCCGCGCCGCGACCACCAGACGCAGCTCGCGGCCGTGCTTCCGCTTCAGTTCCAGCCACGTGTTCATCCTGGCGGCCAGCGCATCCGCCTGTTCGGGGTCAAACTGCAGCTGCTGGCTCAGGCCCGAGAATTCAGCCCCGAGGTCGTTGAGTTCGACGGCCACCGAGGCGAGGCGGTCGGCCAGCGGCTTGCTCGCGGCATCGATCGACTCCAGATGGCGGGCATCGCGCAGCAACGCGCCCACCCGGGCCTGCACTCCTTCGTCGCCGGCGAGCCCGCCTGCCAGCTGGCTGCTCAGCTCGATCAATTCCTGCGCGCGGGTCATGCGCTGAAAATCGCGCTCCAGCGCATCGATCGCCTCATCGGTCAGTTCCAAGGCGTCGATGTGCCCGAGTTGGGCCCGGAGAAACTCGATCTGGTCGGGTGAGAGCTTGGTTTCCTGGGCGATCCGCTGGCGTTCGTTCACGCGCTGGCGCCAGATGTCGTACGCCGCGCGATACGCGACCAGCGGTTCAACCGCGCGGGCAAACAGGTCCAGCAGTTCCAGCTGACAACTGCCTTTCAGGAGTCGCCGCGGCTCGCTCGGACCGTGGAAATCGATCCAATGCTCGCCCAGGCGCTGCAACGAAGCGAGCGTTGCGAGGCTGCCGTTCACGCTGATCTTCGGCGCCTTCTCGCGGGGCAGGCTGCGCTTGAGGATGACGAGCCCTTCCTCTGAAGGCGGCAGCTCCAGATCGGCCAGAACGGCGTCGATCTTCTTCGCATCGGCGAAAAACAGAGCGGCCTCGACGTCACAAGCCGGCGCGCCCTGGCGGATGATCGTCTTATCCGCCCGCTCGCCGGCCAGCAGACTCAGGGCGCCGAGCAGAATGCTCTTCCCCGCGCCGGTTTCGCCCGTCACCGCGGTGAAGCCCGCTTCGAAGTCGAGTGAGACCTCCTCCAACAGCGCGAGATTGCGGATTCGCAGCGTTTGCAGCATGGTGTGCAACGAGGTCAGCGAATCGCGCGGACCGGATCAAGAGTGGGCCACGAAAAACGCGAAAACGCCGGCCGGTGCGGGCGGGCCGCCCGCGGTCCATAAACTCGCGCACTCCCTGGACCGCGGGCGGCTCGCCCGCACCATGCCCCACCCCTCGCCCGTCTCCGCACTCCGTGGACCGCGGGCGGCCCGCCCGCACCATGCCCCACCCCTCGCCCGTCTCCGCGCTCCCTGGACCGCGGGCGGCTCGCCCGCACCCCAGCGCGACCCCTCTCAACGCCGACTCACTCCCCACATCTTTTTTCTTGCGGAGCCCCCGGCGCGTCGTGCTTAGTTCGCGACTCAACTTTTCCGGACCCTTAGCTCAGTTGGTTAGAGCGTTTCCTTGACATGGAAAAGGTCACTGGTTCGAGTCCAGTAGGGTCCACCATCCCGCCGTAAGCCGCTCATTGAGAGCGGCTTTTTCGTTTCAGATCCCACGCCACGCATTCCGCGTAAACGCGGGAATACCTGCTCAAACGGGATCGGCCCACCATCAGCGGTAGCTCAGCTCCACCATCTGGTGGCACTCGACCCTCGGAACGACGAACTCAACCGCTCCGGGGTGCTGGGTGAAAGCGATCGTCTCGCCGCCCGGCACCAAACGCGCAGCCTTGACCGCCTTCGGGAGTTGCACGCGGCACTTCACCTGGTGCAGCGGCACGAAGTCCTCGACGATCTGGATCGCTTGATTCCGGGTGGCCGGGCTGGGCGCGCCGACCGCGGTGGGCGTCGCGTAAAGCAGATGGACCACGAAGCGACCCTCCCTCTCCTGCTCCATCAGCGAGGTTCGGCCGGCCACGGGCAGGCTGGTCTCCATCGGCAGGCCCTGCGGGAACACCTGCTTCAGGGCGGCGCGGAAAAAGTCGCGGTACAAGGGCTGACCATACGCGCGGTACCGGGTGAACAGATCGTGCGCAAACCACACGATGGTGCGGTCGCGGTTCAGAATCGCACCAGGGTACGGCGAGGCGCCGGCGTCCGGCGCATGCTGGTGGCTGCTGAAATGCCGCCAGGTACGGTTGAAGTACGAATCCGCGCGGCTGGCCAGCAGCGCCGTTCCCTCCGTGGGTTCAGCGTTCCAGGCCTTCCCATGAATGACAACCGGGCTGCGGACGGGCACGTCACCCGCGAGCGGCGCGGCGACGAGGTAATCCGGATCGAGTTCACCGCGTCCGACCAGCCGGGCGCCGGGGTCGAGGGCGAAGGCATTCTGCTCGGGGTTCAGGAGGCTCTGCCCCGCGGCGATGAGGCGCCCGCCGCGCCCTAGATGGGCCCGCGCCTCCGCCAGCAACTCCGGCGTCAGCCACACTTTGTCCCCGAGGACGATGACGTCGTACCCCGTCCACGGCGTGCGCGCGTCGAGCACCTGGAACGGCAGGTGCAATTCGAGCAGCATCCGGGCGATTCCTTCGTCGTCGTGGGGGGTGTCTTCGTTGCCACGGATGCGATGCTGCTGGCGGGCCGAGCTGACCAGCGCGATCCGGGCCAGCGGGCGCGCCCCGGTGCACCAGGGCTCCTTTCGCTCCACCTCGGCATAGGCCGCCCCGATGAGGGCATAGGTGTCCTCGTTCATGGCCCCGGAAGGATGCAGCTGATCGCCGATGGAGCATTTGGCCCCGAGCGCCAGCATGGTCGCGCATTCGTAGCGCAGCGAGGCGGCGCGTTTGAAGCCGTCGAATTCGCCCCACATCGTGTGAAATTTCCCGGTCATCCCGAGAAGATCGAAGCCGGTGGTCTGGGCGTAGCGCCCCGTGAGGGGAAAGTGATCCCATCCCCACCCGCCCGTCGGCAGCGACTCCAGTTCCAGGTGACTGTTGTACGCGAGCATCTCGCGGGCACCGATCGAGAGGTTGCCGGAATTGTGGAAGACCCCGTTGTGGGGATTCCGGCTGCGCGCCGCAGCGGTGCTCCGTTCCAGGTAGCGTTGGAGCACCAGGTCGCCGTACCGTTCCACATCCGGCAGCTTCTCGGGGTCGAGCTTGAGCGCCTGCATCTCCTGCAGCGCCCCTTCGCTGTAGTCCATCCGCGGTGACACGATATCGAGAAAGAAGCCGTCATTGTCCGGAAACAGCTCGTTCAACTCCTCGATCTGGGCGCACACATAATCCAGGTACGGCGAGTTGAACCGCATGAGTTTGAACCAGCCCACCTCGAGCGGTCGGTAGGTGGAGCCGTCCCGGTTCTTAACCACCCACTCCGGATGCTCCATGGCCATGAGCTCGTCGAGGCCCGTCGACACATAGATCGGGCACCGCACGCCGATCTCACGACAGGCGGCGATCTGCTCGGCGAGCAGATTGCGTTTCAGGTGCGGATGCATCCGCCCGACCTTGGTGGGATGGTAACTGTATCCGTGGTGATCCTTGGCGAACAGCGTGACCGAATTCACGCGGGCCGCCTTGAGCGCCGCCTGGAAACGGGCGCGATCGAAATCGACGCCCACATCGGGAATCTTCCCGCTGGTATGAAAATCCAGGTGCACCTGCCGAAACGGCAGTTCGGCCCGGTGCACGGGCGGGGTCGTCGCCAAAGCACGACCGGAGACGGATACCAGCACGGCGGCCAGAAGGACAGCAAAGCGCGTCATGATCTTGAGGAGGGGTGACGCGAGCGTGCGCCCGGACCGATGTGAAGCAACGCGGATCAATCCGTCGTCCGCCCGGGAGACCTGCCGCCACCTACCCGAAGAAACGCTCCGCCGCCGCGCGATCCGCGGCGATCTGCGCGCGCAGCGCCTCGAGGCTGGCGAATTTCCGCTCTGGCCGGAGGAACTTCAGCCACTCGACCTTCAGTTCGTCGCCGGCGTCATAGGGACACGCGCCCAGCACGTGGATCTCCAATTTGGGCTCCGTCGCGTTTTCGACGGTGGGACGCAGACCGTAGTTGGCGACCCCGGCCAAGGCCGTCGGCGCCTTCGTCCCGCGCACCCGCACCCCGTACACCCCCAGGGCCGGGCGGAGGTCCGGCGACCAGTGCTGATTCAGGGTGGGAAACCCGATCGTGCGGCCGAGCCGTTTGCCGGTTTGCGCCGGTCCCGCCGAAAAATACGAGTACCCCAGCAGGGCATTCGCCGCTTCGATCTCCCCCGCCGCGAGATGCGCGCGGATCCGCGTGCTGCTGACCAGCTCCCCCCCGGCCGACACCCGCGGCGCGCTTACGACCGCCAGCCCCATCGCGGCGCCGACGCGTTCCAGCAACGCGACGTCACCGGCGCGCCTCTGGCCGAAGCGGAAATTCTCTCCGACATAGACGGCAGCCAGTGCGGGCACCTGACGCTTCAGCCACGGCAGAAAATCGTCCGCGGGAAGTGCGGCGAGTTCCCGTGTGAACGGTTCGGAAATCACGACCCGAATGCCGAGCTCGGACAACAGGTCCGCCTTGATTCCGGGCGGCAGGATCAGCCGCGTCGGATTGTCCGGACGGAAGAGCGTGCTGGGGTGCGGCCAGAACGTCAGCACCGCGGGTGTGCCCCGCGACGCGCCCGCGGCCAGCACCGCAGGTTCGATCACGGCGCGGTGCCCCTGGTGCACGCCATCGAACATCCCGATGGCGAGGTGAACCGGCCCGGGAGGCAGGTGCGCGGACGCCAGGCCGGAAAACGTCGCGGCGGCCATGGCCGGGATCAGAGGACGAACGTCGGCACCGCATCGCGGGCCGCGATCAGCTTCGCCTGGATTTCGGGCGATGACATGGTCTGCAGCTGCTCGAGCGTGAGCGCCTGCGACACGTGGAAATTTGCGGTCGCCGTGCGGCGCAGGGCGGCGAGATGAGCACCGCAACCGAGCCGCTGTCCCAGGTCATGGGCGAGCGTCCGGACATAGGTGCCTTTGGTGCACCGCAGCCGAAAATCAAACTGCGGGACGCCGAACCGCGTCATCTCCCAGCTCATCACCCGAATGAACCGCGGCTCCCGCTCGACCTCCTCGCCCTTGCGGGCGGATTTGTAGAGCGGAACACCATCGATCTTGATGGCCGAGTACATCGGCGGAGTCTGGTACTGATCACCCAGGAAGCCATTCAGCGCACCCTGGATCTGCTCGGCGGTGAGTGGCGGCACCGGGCGCGTCTCCATCATTTCACCATCCGCATCCTGGGTGTCGGTCACCTTGCCCAGCTCGACGGTGCCCTCGTACTCCTTGTCGAGGCTGATGAGGTACTGGGACACCTTCGTCGCCTTCCCGAGCAGGACGATGAGCAGCCCGGTCGCCATCGGATCGAGGGTCCCCGCGTGTCCCACCCGCTTCATCTTCAGGATGCCGCGCAGCCGCGCCACCACATCGTGCGACGTGTGGTCGCGCGGTTTGTCGATCAAGAGGATGCCTTCGAGTTCTTTGGCCGGTACGAGCACGGAAAGGGAGAGGGAAAGTGAAAGTGAGAGTTAAACCGGAACGATTCAGTTAACCACGAATGGACACGAATCGACACAAATGAAGACCTGGGAAAATCATCACTTCCGCGCAGGCACAAAACAGTGAGCGGGACTACGGACGGGCTGCATTCGAGTTTCCTCTCCTATTCGTGTTCATTCGTGTGCATTCGTGGTTAATCCGTCTGCATAGTTCCGGTTAAAGTGAGAGTGGCGGTTCGCGCGCGACGGAGCAAGCGTGGCGGGCTGAAGCCGGTCCTCCTCTCCGACTGCCGCGGCTGAAGGAGGACGGCGCTTCAGCCGGCCTTCGCCGCCGCATCCACCGCAGCCAGTCGTTCGGCAAACGCGGCAACGAGGCGCTGGTAGAAGTTCTCCGTGCCGGTCTTCAGGTTGAGGCCGGCGGCGCAGGCGTGGCCACCGCCATTGAACCGGGCGGCGACGGCATCCAGCCGATAGGCCGGGTCCTTCGCCCGCAGGCTCGCCTTGACCGAGCCATCGGGCCGCTCCTCGATCAGCGCCCCGATATCCACGCCGTCGATACTCCGGGCGTAGTCCACGAGGCCCTCGGTGTCCTCGGTGGTCGAGCCGGTTTCCGCGAAGATTCCGGACGGCAGCACGCCGATGCAGACGCGCCCCCCGCACTCGATCTTCAGCGAGGCGAGAAACCGCTGCAACAGGCGGAGCTTGCCCTCGGACTCACGCTCGTAGAGCTCGTAGCCTGCCTCCGTCGGCGAGGCGCCCCGCGCCACGAGTTCGCCCGCCAGCAGGAAGCAGCGCCGGGAGGTGGACGCGAAGCGGAACTGGCCGGTGTCGGTCATGATTCCCGTGTACAACGCCTGCGCGGTCTGGCCATCGACGGGAAGGTCGTGATCGAAGAAGAGGCCCGCCAGCATCTCGCAGGTCGCCGCCGACGCGCTGTCGACCAGATTGAAGCGGGCATAACCCACGTTGGAGAGATGGTGATCGATCACGGCCAGCGGCGACGGATACCGCCCCTTCAAGCGGTCTCCCGCGCGCGCATGGTCGGCACAATCCACGAAAATCGACTGGCGGTCCTGGCCATCGTTCAGGACCTCGTCGGTGCGGAAAAACCGCATGCCCTCGACAAGAAACTGCAGCCGGCGGGGAATCGGATCGGGATTCACGCAGATCACGTCCACGCCGCGCGTCGCGAGCACGCGGGCGAGCGCAACCTGCGCGCCAATGCAGTCGCCATCGGGCCGGGCATGGCCGAGAATGGCCACCCGCTGCCCCACCACGGCGTCCAGCATCCGGCCAAAGTCAGCCGCGAGCGATGGATAAAACCTCTCCATCGTCACGGAGCGGGTTCGTCATCCGCCTCCGCCCTGGGACGGGGGTGCTCGATCTCATCGAGGACCTGCAGGATGCGCGCGCCTCGGGCGGCGGTGCGATCCAGCGCGTATTCGAATTTCGGGAGGTATTTCAGGACAATGCGGCGCGCAAGTTCCTCGCGGATCTCCGGCGCCTTCTGCCGGATCCAGGCGAGCCGCTCCGCCGCAAACTCCTCCGACCCCACGACGCCGACGAAGACGCGCGCATCCCGCAGATCAGGCGCAACCCGCACCTCCGTGATGGTCATCGCGACCGCCTCGGACTGGTACCGCTTGCGCAGGATATCGCTCAGCTCGCGCTGGACGAGTTCATTGACGCGGACCGTGCGGTTGGACATGGCGGATGAATTTATGATTTACGATTTATGATTTATGATTGATCCGGCCGGCGACCGCGGGTCGCAAATCATCAATCATCAATCATAAATCATAAATGATCAGAGCGAGGCCCGGACCTTCTGGATCTCGAAGGACTCGATGACGTCGCCCGGCTGGTAACCGTTGAAATCGTCGAGCTTCATGCCGCACTCCAGACCGGCGCGAACCTCGTTCGCGTCGTCCTTGAAACGCTTGAGCGTGTTGATCTTGCCCTCGTACACGATCTCGCGACCGCGGCGCAGGCGCGCGGCGGCGTTGCGGATGATCTTGCCCTCGGTGACCAGACAGCCGGCGACAAAGCCCTTGGCCAGCGGGAACACCTGACGCACTTCGGCGGCGCCGGTCTTGATCTCCTTGGTGTCGGGATCGAGCAGGTCGGCCATCATCTCGCGGACCTTGTCGCCCAGTTCGTAGATGATCTCGTAGGTCTCGATGCGGACACCGTGATGCTTCGCGAGCGGCGTCACGCCGTTCTCGAGCCGGGTGTGGAAGCCGATGACGACGGCACCCGCGGCGCTCGCCATGAGGATGTCGTTCTTCGTCACCAGACCCACTTCGATCGCCACGATCTCGAGCGAGACCTTGGAGCTCTTGATGCCCTCGAGCACGTTGCGCACGGCCTCGGAGGAACCAAACACGTCGGTCTTGATGATGACCTTGAGCGTCTTCTGCTGCGTGGCCGCAATGTTGGCGAACAGCTGCTCGACGGAGACTTCCTTCGGCGCGGCGGCCGCGGTCGTCGCCATCTTCTTGAGCCGCAGTTGCTCCTCTTCGGCGAGCTTCTCGGCTTCGCGGGCGTTCTTCACGACCTTGAAGGTCGAGCCGCTGTCCGGGGTGCCACTCCAGCCGATGACGCGGACCGGCATGGCCGGCGGCGCCTCCTTCAAGTTGGCTCCCTTGTCGTCGAAGATCGCGCGCACCTTCGCATAGTTGGGTCCGCACACGATCGCGTCACCGACGCGCAGGGTTCCGCGCTGCACAATGACGGTGGCGAGGGGCCCGCGCCCGAAATCGATCTCGGACTCAATGACGATGCCGCTGGCCTCCGCCTTCGGATTGGCCTTCAGCTCCAGCACATCCGCTTGCAGGAGGACCATCTCCAGCAGTTCGTTGATGCCCTGGCCCTTGATCGCCGACACCGGCACCGTGACGGTTTCCCCGCCCCAGTCTTCGGGCGCGATCCCGCGCTGCTGCATCTGCGCCTTCACCTGCTCGAGGTTGGCGCCCTTGACGTCCATCTTGTTGACGGCCACGAGCAGCGCGAAACGGTCGGGATGCTGCTCCTTTTCGGCCAGCGCGATCTTCAGCGCCTCATCGGTCTGCGGCATGAAACCGTCGTCCGCCGCCACCACGAGGATGGCGACATCGGTGACGCTGGCGCCACGGGCGCGCATCTTGGTGAACGCCGCGTGACCGGGCGTATCCAGGAAGGTGATCTTCCGGTTGTTGAACTCGATCTGGTAGGCGCCGATGTGCTGCGTGATGCCGCCCGCCTCGCCGGCGGCGACGTTCGCCTTGCGGATCGCATCCAGCAGGGAGGTCTTGCCGTGGTCGACGTGGCCGAGAATGCAGACCACCGGCGGACGGGCCACGAGATGCTTGGACTCGTCCTCGTCGGGCTTCTTCTCCTTCACCTTTTCCTTGGCCGCCTGCTGCGCCGCGGCGTCGCCACGGTGCTTGATCTCGAGCATGAACCCGTACTTCTCGGCGACTTTTTGCGCCACGGGCTCCTCGATGGTGGAGTTCATCGCCGCGAAGCCGACGAGCTGGTTGAGCTCGGAGATCAGCTTGAACGGCTTGAGCCCCAGCGCCACGGCGAAATCGCGGACGACGATCGGCGGCTTGAGGTGGAGAATCTTGACGTCACCCGGCGCGGTCGGCGAGGGCGCGTTGGACACGGTGGCCGGCAGGCTCGGCGTCGGCGCCGGGCTGCTCACCGGCAGCGCGGGCGCCTTCGGGGCGTTCGGCGCCGGGACCGCACGCGGCGGCAG
>JAEWKR010000008.1 GCA_023457715.1 Verrucomicrobiota bacterium | reverse complement strand
ACGGTAGCCAGTTTCCCGGCTCGGCGGATCGGGTTTTGTTTTTTCACACCCTGCTTTCGCAGGTTCAAAACAGCCCGCCGAGCCTCTTTATTTCCCCACCCTGTGGGACGCTACTGATTTCAGATTTCAGAACGGGCCTCTCATTTCGAGCCCCGCCAAGCCGCGGAGACCCGGGAATTTGACGCCGTGGTGGCTCACCCGGCGTCCGTACCCGGCGACAATTAATCTGAAATTTGAAATCTGAAATTTGAAATCCCGCGCCGCGGGCGCATAGGCTCTTCCCCCGCACATGATTCCCGTCACCGTTCTCACCGGCTTTCTCGGCGCCGGCAAAACCACGTTATTGAATCGCATCCTCACCGAACACCACGGCAAGAAGCTGGCGGTGATCGAAAACGAGTTCGGCGAGGTCGGGGTTGATCACCAGCTGGTGATCCAGAGCGAGGAAGAGCTGTTCGAGATGAACAACGGCTGCATCTGCTGCAGCGTTCGCGGCGACCTGATCCGCATTCTCGGCCGACTGCTCAAACGCAAGGACCGGCTCGACGGGATCCTGATCGAGACCACCGGGCTCGCGAACCCGGCCCCCGTCGCCCAGACTTTCTTCACCGACGACGAGATGAAGCAGGCGTTCCGCCTCGACGCCATCGTCACCGTCGTCGACGCGAAGCACGTCAGCCAGCACCTCGCGGCCGACGACGAATCCGTCAAGCAGGTGGCGTTCGCCGATGTGATCCTGCTCAACAAGACCGATCTGGTCACCCCCGCCGAACTCGAGGAGGTGGAGGCGCGGATCCGCCGGATCAACGCGGTCGCGAAAGTCCACCGCACCAACAATTGCGACGTGGCGCTCGAACACGTGCTCGACGTGGGCGGCTTCAACCTGAGCCGGGCGACGGAGATGGATCCCCAGTTCCTCGAGGCCGAGTATCCCTTCGAGTGGGCGGGCGCGTATCCGTTGCCGAAAGGGCGCCATGAACTCGTCATCGGTCACTGCGATCACGATCACGACGCGGCGCACGACCACGAGCACGGACACAGCCATGAGGGTGACCACGCGCACCATCACCATCATGGCAATCCGAACGAACTCGACGTGGTGATCCTGCCGGTGAAGTCGCTCGAGGAGAAAGACCTCGCCGCCGCGCGCGAAGCCGCCGTCACGACCTTTTCCGACTGGGAATCACGCGTGAAGGAGGGCGATACCGTCGCGCCCGGGGCAACCCTGCACCGGCTGCTGCTGAAGGATGGCCATGGCCATTACCCGCTCGAAATTCCCTTCGACGGGAAGTACGTCGTGTTCGAAGGCTGCGGCGAGGACCCGCTCCACCTGCACGTGGCCGGTGAGGTCGTGAAGCCGGTCTGGCAGGAGGATTACCACGCCGCCCACCATCACAACGAGGCGGTCACCTCCGTCGGCATCAGCCAGGTCGGCGAACTCGACGGCAAGCGGCTCAACGACTGGATCAGCACCCTGCTTCGGGTGAAAGGCGGCGACATTTACCGCATGAAAGGCGTGCTTGCCGTGAAGGGCTCGAACAAACGGCTGGTTTTCCAGGGCGTGCACATGCTCTTCGACGCCAAGTTCGACCGCGAATGGGGCACCGACGCCCGCCAGAACACGCTCGTGTTCATCGGCAAGAATCTCGACCGGGCCGCGCTGCTCGAGGAATTCAACGCATGCCTGGCGTGACGACTGCCGCCCGCAGGCCCGCGCACGCATCCCTCCCCCGATGATCGGTGTCTTCGACTCCGGCTTCGGCGGCCTCACGGTGCTCGCCTCGCTGCTGCGACATCTCCCGCAGTACGATTACCTTTTCCTGGCAGACAGCGCCCGCGCCCCCTACGGCGCCCGCAGCCCCGAGGTGGTCAACGAATTCACGCTGGAGTCGGTCGAGTGGCTCTTCAATGCCGGCTGCACGGTCGTCGTGCTGGCGTGCAATACCGCTTCGGCGCGCGCCCTGCGCAATATCCAGCAGCTCCACCTTCCGGCGCATCGACCCGATCGGCGCGTGCTGGGGGTCGTGCGTCCCTCCGTCGAGGCGCTGGCGGGACTGCCTCCGGGCGCCATTCCCGGCACCACCACGCCCTCCCGACAGGTGGGAACGGTGGCCGTCCTCGGCACGCAGAGCACCATCGCCTCGGATTCCTACGGGCTCGAACTCCGCAAGCTGGCGCCGGGCATCCGCCTCATCCAGCAGGCGTGCCCCATGTGGGTGCCGCTGGTCGAAGCCGGCGAGTTGCACGGGCCGGGCGCCGAATGGTTCGTCCGCCAGTCGCTCGATCCGGTGATCCGGCACCAACCGCCTCCCGAAAAGGTCCTGCTGGGCTGCACCCATTACCCCTTGCTGCTGCCCGTGGTCCGGCAGCACCTTCCGCCCACGGTGGAGATTCTCGACCAGGCCGAGATCGTCGCCACGCGACTGGCGGACTGGCTCCAACGCCACAGCGACCATGAGCGCCGGCTCTCCCGGAACGGCGGACGGCGTTTTGCCACGACCGACGACGCCCTCTGGTTTGCCGAACGCGGCGAGCGGCTCCTGGGCCAACCGCTCCGCGCCGAACAGGTCCGGCTCAGATAACCGCCCCTCACTCCCTCAGTCCCTTCCTCCCCTGCTCCCTTTCCGCGATGCAACTGACCAAACACTGGGCCGGACAACTCGACGACTACGTCATCGACCTCGGCTGGAGCGCCGATGGCACCCTGCTCGCGGCGGCCTCGGCCGCGGGGCCCGTCGCGATTTTCGCCGCCGACAGCGGCGCCCGGCTGCACACCCTGCCCGGACATGACGACGGGACCAACGTGCTCGCCTGGTCTCCGAGCGGCCCCACGCTGGCCACCGGAGGACAGGACGGGCGCGTCAAGTTGTGGGACGCCGCCACCGGCCAGCACACCGCAACGGCGGAACTTGGCCACGGCTGGGTGGAGCACCTCGCGTGGCGCCCCAAGCCGGTCGGCGGCGAAGCGGACGCGCCGGACCTCGGCGGCCGTGGGACTTCAATCGCTGCCGGCGTGGGACGGGAGCTGGTGCTGTTGAATCCCGACGCGACCATCCGCCACCGCTTCAAGCCCGCGCCCAAGACCCTGTCCGCCCTCGCGTGGCATCCCGGCGGCGGCGCCGTCGCGGCCGCGTATTTTGGCGGCGTCTGCCTGTGGGATGCGGACGACCACGTCGCGCAGAAGGAATATGCCTACGGGAACGGGATCCACGCCTTGGTTTGGTCGCCGGACGGTCGCTGGCTTGTCTCCGGCAACCAGGATCCGTCCGTTCACCTTTGGATCCCCGAAAGCGACACCGAACTCCACATGAGTGGCTACGAGGGCAAGGTGAAGCACCTCTCCTTTGACCGCACGTCCCGCTGGCTGGCGACGAGCGGCGGCCGCGATGCCTGCGTCTGGGATTGCAGCGGTGCGGGTCCGGAAGGCCGCGAGCCCGCGATGCTGCCCCACGACGCCCCGCTGACGTCCGTGCGTTTTCAAGCGTCTCACGGCCTCCTCGCGACCGCCGCGCAGGATGGCGTCGTGCAACTCTGGAGCCCGGATCGCGAAAAGCCGCTGCGTGCCACGGTCAAAATGCCCACCCCGGCCACTCAACTCGCGTGGTCTCCCGACGACCGCCACCTCGCCATCGGCACGGAGAAGGGGGCCGTGTACGTCCTGAAGTGCGAGCAGTAGGCTAGAGGCTAGAGGCGAGAGGCGAGAGGCGAGAGGCGGGCAGTACCGAGCGACGGGGAATAGCCGCAAGAAGGCTCAAGAAGGCGCAAAAATCTTCCGCGTGCGATGCTCGGCCGATTGCCTTACCGGCCTGCACTGTCCGCTTACCGCTTACCGCTTACCGCCTACCGCTTATCGCTTACCGCTTACCGCCTGGCGCTTTGCTCAGAAATCCAACCCGATCAACAACCGCAGCCGCGTGTAATCCAGGGAGGCGCCGTCGGGATTGTTGCGGCGCAACTCATGCCGGAGCGCGAGGCTCAACGTTTCGGTCAGCTTCTTGTTGAGCTCCACCTGGTTTTCCCACGAGCGCTCGGTCTCGGGATACCAAACGCCGCGCTGCGTCAGCTTCATCCGCCAGGGCAGCGAAATCTCCACTTCATCGAACAGCGAGGCCACCGCCCGGCTGCCATGGCCCAACCCTTCGCTCCAGATGTCGAACAAGTTCTCCGACACGCCGACGCGGACGGTGCGGGTCGGCTTCGTCCACAGGTTCACACCGAAGCCGATTTCCTGCTGCAGAAGCGTGTATTCACCCTCCTCGCGCTTCTTCACGTTCACGCGATTCCATTCCACGGTGGGGCGATACTGGCTGAACATCCGTTTCTTCGAGAAATCGTGCCGCCAGGAGGCGCCGCCCTTGAACACGTCCATCGTCACCAGCTCGTCGGTCTTGCTGTAGTCGTACCGGGCGTTCAGGTCGACCGAGTCGCGCTTGAATTTGCGGCTCAGTTTCACGTCGAACGCGACGTTCTGCCTCTGGGCGGCGTCGGTCAGCAACTCGTTCGAAAAGGCAATCCGGCCGCCCCAGGGGCCGAAGAACTGGCGCACCTTCGCCGTCAGCACCGCCGGAGAAAAAACATCCCAGACGCGGGCCTTCTCGGCGTCCGCCCGCTGCTCGGCCTTTTCCGCCGCCTGTTCGGCCGCCTCCACCGGCGTGGCCGGCGGCTCCGGGTGGATCCCCTGGGCGACGACCTGCTTCGCCGGCGGCTCCGCCGGCTGCGGCACGGCCTTGATCACGACCGCATCATCCGCGGCAACGCGCAGCTCCCCGAAACGCTCGGAGCGAAACACGATCGTCGTGGCATTCTGCTCGAGCAGGGTCCCGTGCACCCGGTCGCCGTCCTTGTACACCAGGGTGTCCCGCTGGGTCTCCGCGCCCTCGGGCGCCGTCTGGGCGCGGGCCAGGACGGCACACGACAGTGCCAGCACGAAGGCGAAACCGGACCAAATTCCCACTCGCATCCGACTTTCGACGCACGCCCGACGCGGGTGTTTCAAGTTTTTTCGCCTGACATCAGCGGAGGGGGGCCGCGAGGGCCTTGACCGCGAAGAGTTTCCATCCGCCGCCGTCGGCCTCGATCCGGCCCAGGAATTCGGCGTGACCGGCCAGCGCCAGCCGGTCCGCGGGGTCGATGGCACACTCCCGGCGGCCGGCCGGGAGCACCCCCGGCACCTCGGTGTGAACAATGCGGATACGCCCGGCCGCGGCCCCGTCCAGCACCCGCCCGCGCACGGGATACCCGCGCAGCTCATCCGCGGCCGGCGCGCACCCGCAGTCCAGCTCCTGCCGGCGCAGCGCCCCTTCCGGGACCCGCACCTCGAGCAGTCCGAGGCCCCCGGCGGGTCGTTGATGCGCCACGAGCACGACGGCTTCCGTGTCGCCCCCCGCATAATCCTGCCGCAACACGATTCGCGGTGCCGTGCGGGGGGCCACGCCGCCCGCCGGCGTCAGGCGCACCACCGCTCCCGCCGCATGCTCGGGCTTGAGCCGGCGCAGCCAGAGCGACCCATCCGTCCGCAGCCACGTCACCAGCACGGCGCCGTCCTGCAGCCGCACGGTGTCGACGTGGCCGGCGGGCTCGCCTTCGTCCACGCGCAGCGGCATCAGCCATTGACCGGCGGCATCGGGCGTCACGGACGCCAGGACGCGCGCGGCGCCGTTCGCCGCCGTGAACCACGCCAGCGCCGCCCGGCTCCCGTCGCCATGGACGCGGGGGCCGTTGACCGGACAGCCCTTGATCCGCCAGCCGTCGGGATTGACGACCTGTGGCTTGCTCCAGGCACCGTCCCGCCATCGTGCGACGTGGATGTCGCGCACCTCCTGGTCATCCCGGCCCCGGAACGCCAGCAGGGCTCCGCCGTCGCGCAGCGGCGTCAGGGACGTTTCGCAGCACTCGCACACCCGCGGCGCGACCACCTGTTCAGCGTCGTCCGGAGCATCGACGATCCGCGCCCGCAGGGTCTGCTCCCGCGTGCGGGCGTAATCACGACCGTCGAGCCAGGCCGCGAGCACGCGACCGTCCTCCAGCCGGGCGAGCGCAAAACGTTCCCGGTCGCCGGGCGCGCGGGTGAACGGCTCCGGCTGTGACCAGCTGCCGGCGTCCGGCGCCGTCTTCGCTGGTGCCAGAGGATCGAAGACGGCGCGCTGCGCCTTCATCTCCCCGTCGAGCCACACGACATGGACGCGCCCGTCCCCTCCGACGGCCAGCGGGGGCACCTCGGCCAGGCTGGGCGCCTGCGAGCCCTCCGCCGGCAGCGGCGCAACCGCGCGGACCGCGCAATCGTCGTCGAGCCGCGCCAGCCGAAGCCGGGCCGCAGGGGCGGGTTTGCCGTGACCGTGAGCGGGGGACGTCAACCCGTCCGCAGGTCCCGCTGGCGTCGTCTCGATCCAACTCAGCCAGACCGTACCTTCCGAACCCGTCGCCAGGCTGGGCGCGGCGGCAACGCCCTCCACCGGCACGTTCCGTGCGCGCACCGTGATCTGCGGCCCCGGAGCAGCCGCCATCACCCCCGCAACGCCCGCCAGCACGGCCATGAGAAAACGCATGCCCCCGAGGAAAGGCAGGTGCGGGCCCCTGCCAAGGCCGGAACCCGCGCCGCCAAGTCGGATCGTCGCAGACCGATGACCCGCGAAGGTCGCGAAGCGGTGCGAAGGTCCCGACGTTCCTCCTCTCCGGATGGCCGCACCGGGAAACATCCTGATAGTCCGGCGGGAGAGCCGGCGTGTATCGTGTCGCCATGCCCACCTCTCCCCGCGCCCGGCTGTCCCGATGGATGTTCTGCGGCTCCCTGCTGTTGTCCGCCGCCGTTGCGGCCGAGACCACGACCAAACCGCAAAACCCACCGCCGCAGCCCGGCGCCGCGAACCAGAAAGCACACACCGCCGGAGCGCCGGCCACCGTCTCGGGGCCGACGGTGCAGCCGGGAGACCCCAAGGACGCGCAGGGACATCCAGGGTTCGGAACGGGGGCGCCGCGCGGCAGCACGGGCGCTTACGGCGGGAAGGATCCCAATTCCGCGTCCGTCACGCTGGATCGCGCCGATCGGGATTTTGTGGAAAAAATTGCGGGCGAGGCGCAAGCGGAGGTCGCCATTGCCCAGCTGGGCGCCGAGCGTGCGTCGGACCAGCGGGTGAAGGAGTTCGCGCAGCGGCTCGAATCGGCGCATGCGGAGACGCGCGAGCACGTCACCGGCCTGGCGCAGGCAGCGGATGTCCCGGTGGGCAACGACCTCAAGGCCAGTCGCGAGTTTCGCAACCTCAAGCGCGAGAAGAACGGCTTTGACCGCGAGTTCGTCGACGTCGTGCTGGAGCGGCATCGGCGCTCGCTCAAGCGGGTCGAGGTGGCGGCGCGGACCGCCAAGGACGACCGCGTCCGCGAATTTGCGAACCAACACGCGGAGGTGCTCCGCGGTCACATCGAGACAGCGGAGAAACTCCGGTCGGAACTGCGGAAGTAGAGGGCCGCCGGGCCTTTGCTCCCGACGGGTCTGAGGGAAAGGAGCCGGTGGCGGAATCGGGGCGCCCACCCATGGCGGGGCCCCCGGCCGAGAATATAGTGCCGGCGCAATGAAATCCTCCCACCCATTCTTCATCCGCCGCGCGGTCATCGCCGCCGCGGTCGTGCTCGCCAGCGGCGCCGCGTATGCGGACTCCACCAGCCAGTCGGGCACCTCGCGCAGTTCCTCGTCCTCGCCGAATCGGGCACAGTCCGGCAGCCAGTCCGGCTCGTCGCAGTCGTCGCAATACGGCAGCTCCAGTCAGACGGGCTCCTCGTACAACCAGGGCAGCTCGTCGCACAGCAGCGGCTCCCATCAGCAGGACACGGCCGGCATGTCGGCCAGCAGCAGCTCGTCGCAGGGCAAGAAACTCGGCTGGGGCGACAAGCGCTTCATCACGAAGGCGGCCGACAGCGGCATGCTCGAACTTCAGGTCGCGCAGCTCGCAGCGCAGAAGGCGCAGAATCCCGACGTGAAGCAGTTCGCGCAGCAGCTGATCCAGGATCACACCAAGGCGAACCAGAAGCTGATGACCATCGCGTCCGCGAAGAACGTCGAACTCGACAAGGACGACGTGACCAAGGACCGCGCGTATCGACGCCTGAATGACGCGTCGAGCGGCGAGTTCGACCGCGAGTTCGTCGAATTCATGGCGGACCAGCACGAAAGTGACGTGAAGCTCTTCCAGAAGGCCTCGGAAAACGCGAAGGACCAGGAGGTGCGCCAGTTCGCCAGCAGCACGTTGCCGCATCTGCAGCAGCACCTGCAGCACGTCCAGCAGCTCCAGCGTTCGGTGCAGCCCACGGGCAGCGATGACCAGGGCTTCGGCAGCCGCACCTCCGAGACGTCGAACAGCTCGAACAGCAACCTGTCGACGTCCAACACCGGCGGCAGCGCGACGTCGGGCAGCAGCGCCGGCTTCAACTCGGGTTCGTCGTCGAGCGGCTCCGGCAGCTCGAGCAGCGCTCCGGCTTGGGGCAGCAGCAGCACCTCGAGCGGCAGCACCGGCACGGGCACCACGGGTACCAGCGGCTCCGGCAGCAGCACCAGCAGCTCGACCAAGCCCAGCGCCGGCGGCGGCGGACGCTAAGCCGGAACCGGCGAGCCGGCTGCGCCGGGATCTGAGATTTGAGATTTGAGATCGGCGGCCTTCGCCGCCGATTTCAGATTTCAGATTTCAGATTTTCAGCGTTTCAGCATTTCAGCATCTCAGCTTCCGGCCCTCTGGCCCTCCGGCCCTCTGGCCCTCTGGCCCTCCGGCCCTCTGGCCCTCCGGCCCTCCGGCCCTCTGGCCCTCCGGCCCTCTGGCCCTCCGGCCTTCCGGCCTTCCGGCCCTCTGGCCCTCTGGCCCTCCGGCCTCCGGCCTACTCCTCGTCCAGGCCGAAGACGGCCTTGGCGTAGCTTTCCACGCTGAAGGGCTGCAGGTCCTCGGGCTGTTCGCCGAGGCCGAGAAAGTAGATCGGGATCTTCAGCTCGCGGTAAATGCCGACCAGCGCCCCACCCCGGCTGGTGCCGTCGAGCTTGGTCACCACCAGGCCGGTCAGGCCGAAACTCTGGTGGAAAACCCGGGCCTGCTCGATCGAGTTGGTGCCGAGCGATCCATCCACGACCAGCCAGCGATGCTGCGGCGCGGTGGGATCGTTCTTCTGGAGCACGCGGCGGATCTTCGCCAGCTCCTCCATCAGGTTCGTCTTCGTGTGCAGCCGGCCCGCCGTGTCGACGATGAGGTAATCGCGGCCGCGGGCCTTCGCGGCCTGCCAGGCATCGTATGCCACCGCTGCCGCATCGGCGCCGGTGTGGCTCGCGACGACCTCCAGGTCGATCCGCGTCCCCCACGTCTTGAGCTGTTCAACGGCGGCAGCGCGGAAGGTGTCGCACGCGGCGAGCGTCACGCTCCTCCCTTCCTGCTTCAGCCGCCACGCCAGCTTGGCGGCGGTGGTCGTCTTGCCGGAACCGTTCACGCCAATCAGGGCGATCACCACCGGCTGGGGGTCACTCCCGGTGGCCGCTGTCGGTTGGTCAAGGGATCCTTCGCTGCCCTCCAGCACGCGGCGGAGGACGGACGCGCCGATTTCCGCCGCGGCTTTGCCGTGAAGATCCTTTTGTTCGCCGTAGGCGCGCTTGATCTCGCCCAGCACTTCGTCGGTGGTCGCGACGCCGAAGTCGGCCGTGTAAAGCGCCTCCTCGAGTTCATCCAGCGACGCAGCGTCGATTTTGCGGCCGCCGAACAGCCCGCGGGTCTTCGATGCGATCGCCGAGACGGTCTTCGAAAAGCCGTCCTTGAACTTCTGGAAGAAGGCTTTCAACGCTCCTCTTTCGCGTCCGCCCGGCGCGCGTCGCGGCCCAGCTGGTCCTTCAGCTTGTCGAGCATGCCGTTGATGAAGCGCTTCGCGTCGGCATTGGAAAACTGCTTCGAAAGGTCGATCGCCTCGTTGATTGAGACGACCGGAGGGATGTCCTTCCGGTAGATCATTTCGAACATCGCCAGGCGGAGGATCGCGAGGTCGATCTTTGCGATCCGGTCGAACTCCCAGTTGTGCGCCAGGGTCTTGATGCGCGAATCGATGTCCTCGATGTGCTCGATCGTACCCTGGATCAGCTCCTCGCCGAACGAGTAATGTTCGCGCGGCTGCTCGCAGTTCTCGAAAAAGACCCGGAGGTCATCCGAGAGGTTCTTGGGGGCATTCAGGCTCCACGCGTACAGGAACTGCAACGCGGCGACCCGGCCATCCCGTCGCTGCGCGAACTGGGCTTTGCTCATCGGGGAAACTTTCTGCGCAAGGCGGCCATTTCAAGCGCCGCGTGGGCAAACTCGGCCCCGCGGTTGATCCGGCCTCGGCAACGCTCGCGGGCCTGCTCTTCCGTGTTGGCCACGATGACGCCGTTGATCATCGGCGTACCCGTCTGCAGCGCAACCTGCTGCAACGCGCCGGAAACGCTCTGCCCCACCATCTCGTGGTGATTCGTATCCCCGGCAATGAGGACGCCCAGCCCGATCACGCAATCGCACTGGCTGTGGACCGCCAGGGTGTGGGCCGCCCAAGGCACCTCGTGCGAACCGGGCACCCGCAACAATGCCACGTTGGCCTCCTTCACGCCCGCCCCCTTCAAAACGGAGCTGACCCGCTGCAGCAGCCCGTCCACCAGGTCGGCGTTGAAGCGCGCGGCCGCGATGCCGAAGCGATATTCGGCACCATCGATCGTCGTTTGCGGCGCGTCCAGACTCATGGAGGGTCTATTGGCTAGGGCAAACGGCTGCGGAGCAACCCAGAAATCCGCGCTCGGGCGGGCGCCGCCAGGAGACCACGCTGCCGACCAGCCACCGGAAAGGGCCTGGGGCGCTAGGCCGCGCCGGGGACGATCTGCTCGACGATCTCGAGGCCGTAACCGTCGAGGCCGACGACTTTGCGGGAGCTGCCCGACAGCAGCCGGATCTTCTTCAGCCCCAGCGCGGAAAGGATCTGCGCGCCAATGCCGTAATCGCGCAGGCCCATCGCCGGCGCCGCATCCTCCGGCCGGGCCTGGAGACAGCGCACCAGAACCTCGACGGGATTTGGCGGCTGCATGTACAGCACGACGCCGCGACGCTCCTGGGCCACCGCGCGCAACGATTCCATCAGCATGCGATGCCCGCCCAGCGCCTTGGCCCGGAAGACATCCGAAAGCACATTCTCGCTGTGCACGCGCACCAGCACCGGTTCGGCGCCGAGCTCGCCCATCGAGAGCGCGACATGATGCCGCTGGTCGACCCGGCTCTTGAAGACATGGAGCGTGAACTCGCCGAACTCGCTCGAAAACGGCTGGCGCGTGACACACTCCACCAGCTGGTCGCGCCGGGCACGGTACTCGATCAGCGCCGCGATCGAGATCATCTTCAGGCCGAACCGCTGCTTGAAGGCCTCGAGCTGCGCCATCCGCTGCACGGTGCCGTCGTCGTTCACCAGCTCGCAGATCACGCCCATCGGCGCCAGCCCCGCCAGCATCGCCAGGTCGACCGCCGCCTCGGTGTGCCCCGCCCGCTCCAGCACGCCACCGGGACGCGCCCGCAACGGAAACACGTGGCCGGGTTGCACCAGTTCGTCCGGCCGGGTGTTCGGATTGGCCAGCAGCTGGATCGTGTGCGTGCGGTCGTACGCGCTGATGCCGGTCGAGATGCCCTGCGCAGCGTCGACGCTGACCGTGAAGTCGGTCCTTTGGGATTCGCGGTTGCGGGCCACCATCGGCCCGAGACCCAGGCGGCGCAGCTGCGGCTCCAGCGTCGGCACGCAGACGATCCCGCTGCCGTACCGGATCATCATGTTGATGGTCTCCGGCGTGGCCTTCTCGGCCGCCATGATCAGGTCGCCCTCGTTCTCGCGATTCTCGTCATCCGTGACGATCACAGGCCGCCCCGCGGCAATCTCCGCGATGGCCGACTCCACGCTGTCGAAGGAGGGGGGCTCGGTGTGACTCATGAGGCAGGCCGAATAAATCGGCGCACCCGCCCGGCTTGGCAAGGCCGGCGTGGAGCCTCGCGCCATCTGAAAGTTGAAATCCGAACTCCGAATGCCGGCGAAGCCGGCCCCTCATCGCACGAACTCCACCATGTGCGTCTCGACCACCTGGTCACTCCCGTCGGCCGCGGCGTTGAGCAGCGTCAGAAAGAGTCGGAACTGGTGCGGCGGGCGGACAATCTTCAACGAGGCGAGCGCCATGCCGTCCGCCGTCGGCGTGAGAAGGGTGCGCTCCGGAGCCGGCTGGTACGTGACATTCCATCGCGCGGCCACGCGCGCGACGTCCGCGGGCACCGGCTTTTTCTCCGCATCGTAGAATGAAATCTTGAACGCGTTGTTCTCGAGATCAACGCCCAGAAAACCGCGCCCGTCATGCCGCTCCACTTCGATTCCCTTGATTTTCTCCCCTTCGGCGGGCGCGACGGGCAGGGGGCGCGGCGGAGCCGTGGGCGTCACCACGGCCGGCGCGGTAGGCTGCGGCGCGGTGGCGGTGGCTGGCCGTGGCGTCGTGGCCGGGGTTGCCGGGGTCCGGGCGGGCGCCCGGTCTTTCGGCAGTTCGTCGAGATTGATGCGAATCTGCTTCCTGGCCGGCGGCGCCTCCGCCGCGAAAGCCGCGACGCCGGCGAGCAACACCGCCGCAAGGGACATGACACGAACCGTCATGTGCGGCAGCGTAGAGGTCGAATTGCCGGCGGCAAGCGACGAGCTGTAAACGAATTTGGAAAAGCGTGGGCGCAGGGCCGGAGCGGGAGCCCTGCACCAGGACTGACCGCGAATGGACGCGAGCCCCATGCGTCTGTCCGCCGCGGTTCTCCGTGTCCGGCTCAGGTTCCGTCCCCGCCCACCACGACGACGTCGTCTGCGTGAAGGCCGCACCAGACGCGGTCGCCTTCGTGGATGGCCTGGCGCAGCGCGCTCTCATTGGCGACGACGGCCGTCAGCCGCGTGCCGGTGGCGGTGCGCAGCGCCAGACGGTCGGTCGCGCCCTTGAACACCTCCTCCTCCACGCGTGCCTCGAAGGTGTTCTCGCCCGTGAGCGGTTCACGGCTGACGTGGATCTTCTCGGGCCGCACCGCGACCCGCGCGCGCGCGGCCTGACCCGGCCAGCGCCCGGCGGGCAGCAGGAGCCTCAGCCCGCCGTCCAGTTCGATCTCGACGGTCATCTCCGTCCGGGCGGCCACCGTCGCCGCCAGGAGGTTGGCCTGTCCGATGAACTCGGCGGAAAACGCCGTCGCCGGACGGTGATAAATCTCGTGCACTTCGCCGAGCTGTTCGATCCGGCCGCGATTGATCAGCGCGATGCGGTCGCTCATCGTCAGCGCCTCCTCCTGATCGTGCGTGACGAAGATGAAGGTCATGCCGAGCCGGCGCTGCAGCCGTTTCAATTCCAGCTGCATGGTGTGGCGCAGCTGTGCATCCAGCGCCGAAAGCGGCTCGTCGAGCAGCAGCACGGCCGGCTGCGGCGCAAGGGCGCGCGCCAGCGCCACGCGCTGTCTCTGGCCGCCGGAGAGCTGATGCGGCTTGCGGTCCTCCAGGCCGTCGAGCGACACCAGCCCGATCGCCTCCGCGACGCGGGCCGCGAGGGCCGCGGCCGGGATCCGCTGCATCTTCAGCCCAAAGGCCACATTGTCGCGCACGCTCAGATGCGGAAAGAGGGCATAACTCTGGAATACCTGGTTCACGTTGCGCCGGTAGGGCGGCAGCGCGGTGACGTCCTGGCCGTCGATCACGATCCCGCCGGCATCCGGAGTCTCGAATCCGGCGATCAACCGGAGCAGGGTCGTCTTGCCACAGCCCGAAGGCCCCAGCAGCGTCAGGAATTCGCCCGCGCGGACGGCCAGCGACACGTCGTTGACCGCCGTCATGGCCCCGAAGCGTTTCGTGACCCCGCGGACTTCGACCGCGCAGCTCATGCCGCCTCCCCCGGGCGATAGGCCCGCTTTTGCAGGAAGCCGTACGCCAGCGCAAACAGCACCAGAAACGCCACGCCCAAGGCCGCTCCGAAGGGCCAGTCGCGAGCCTGCATGAATTGGTTTTGAATCACATTGCCGATGAGCGGCACCTTGGCGCCGCCCAGCAGATCGGTCACGGCGAACATGCCGACGGCCGGGATGAACACGAGCAGGACGCCGGCCGCGATCCCCGGCAGCGTGAGCGGAATGATCACGCGCCGAAACGCCGCGATCGGGCCCGCCCCGAGGTCATACGCCGCCTCGATCAGCGACCCGTCGAGCTTCTCCACGCTGCCGTAGATCGGGAGGATCATGAACGGGAGGTAGGCGTAGACCAGGCCGATCACCACGGCAAACGGCGTGTAGAGGAGTTCCAGCGGGGTCTCGATCAGGGTGAGGGAGCGCAGCAGGCTGTTGGCCAGGCCCTCCTGCTTCAGAATCGTGATCCACGCATAGGTGCGGATCAGGAAACTCGTCCAGAACGGCACCATGATGGCCAGGAGCAGCCGCTGCCGCAGCCCCTCGCGGGCCCGGCCGATGGCGTACGCGACCGGGTATCCGATCGCGACGCACAAGCCGGCCGCGAGCGCGGCGTACCCCAGCGAGCGGGCAAAGATCCGGCCGTAGACCGGATCCAGCAGCCGGCGGTAGTTATCCAGCGTGAAGTCGTACACGACGCGGCCGAGTTCGTCGCGGTCGCAAAAACTGTACACCACGAGGATGGCGGTCGGGGCGACGACAAAGAGCAGCAGCCACCCCAGCGTGGGCGCCAGCAGCAACCAGGCTCGCCAGGACGCCGTTCTCACTTCGCGCTCTTCAGGTCGGTGACGATCCGGTCGATCGCTGCCGCCCCGCGACCGATGTCGCGGAAGCTGTCGAGCTTGCCGCTCTTCGGATAGCTGGCCGGGTTGGCGAGTTGTTCCGGGGTGAGCAGCTTGCGGGCCGCCAGGTTGGGATTGGTGTAGGGAAAGGCCTCGGAGATCAGGACCGAGACCTCCGGCCGCAGCAGGTAGTCAATGAAGGCGTGCGCGGCCTCCTTGTTCTCCGCGTTGGCGGGAATGGCGAGCACGTCGAGAAACTGGTGCGCGCCCTCGGCCGGGATCACGTAGTGAAACTTCCGGTCCTCGCGCCACAGGATCGCCGCCTCGCCGCTCCACACGATGCCGAGATCGACGTCGCCGTTGAGCAGCGGGGTCTTCGGGCTGTCGGAGTCGAATACCTTCACGAGCTTCACCCATTCGGCGACCACCGGCTTCGCCTGGTTCAGGACCTGCGGGTTGATGTCGTTGATCGGCAGCCCGAGCGAATAGAGCGCCCACGTCAGCAGCTCGCGGTTGTCGTTCAGCACCACGATGCGATCCTTGTACTTGGGCTGAAACAGGTCCTTGTAACCGCGCACCGGCTCCTTGACGCGCTCCGTGTTCACGACAATGCCGACCGTGCCGGCCATGTACGGGACGGTAAACTTGCCCTCGGGATCGTGGGGCCGGCGGAGGAAGCCGGGCTCGATGTGCTTCAGGTTTGGCAGCTTCGCCGCGTCGATCGGGCTGACGAGCTTCTGCCGGATGAGCACCTCGGCGGCGTAATCGGAGGGCTGGATGAGATCGTAAGCGGTGCCGCCCGCGATCAGCTTGGCGAGGAGTTCCTCGTTCGAGGAGAACGTTTCAAAGTTCACCTTGATGCCCGTCTCCTGGGTAAACCCGTCGATCACGGCTTGGGGCACATACTCGGACCACCCGAAAAGGTTCAGCTCCTTCGCCGCGTGGGCGGAAAGAGCAACCAGCGAAACAGCCAGCGCAGACAGCAAACGGAATGGGAACTTCATGGGAAAGGGGGAGGGAACGCTCATGGACGCTGATTTCCGCCAAGCTGCAGGAGGGATGAATTCTGGGATGATCATTCGCGTTTCCAAACTCAGGTCTTCTCCAGGCGGCGGAGATAGGCGGTGAAAAGCAGGAGCGCCGTGGTGACAAGCACGACCAGGGCCGAAAGGGCGTTCAGCATCGGATTGAGTCCCACCTTGGCCAGGCCGAAGATTCGCATCGGGAGCGTGGCGGAGGCCGCATTGGCCGTGAAGAAGGAGACAATCAGTTCATCCCAGGACAGCGTGAAGGCCATCAGCGCGCCCGCCGCGATCGCCGGTCCGAGCCACGGGACGATCACCCGCCAGAACGCCTGCGCCGGCGTTGCGCCCAGATCAAGCGCCGCCTCCTCCAACGCAGGATCGAGCCCGCGCAGCCGGGCCTGCACCGCCACGAGGACAAAGGGGAACGAGAACGTCACGTGGCCGATGACGACGGTGGTGAAGCCCAGCGCGTACTTCGCGGCCGCGAAGAACACGAGCAGGCTCACGCCGATCAAAATCTCCGGCATGACCATGGGAATCGCGGCGAGCGTCTGGATCGCGCCGTGTCCGCGAAAGCGGTGGCGATGCAGCAACCACGCCGTGCCGGTGCCGAGCACGACCGAGATCGCCGCGGTGGCCAGCCCGATGAAAAAGCTGTTCTGCGCGGCCCGCAGCAGCGGCGCGTTGTCCAGCACGCGCCCATACCAGTCGAGCGTGAAGCCCTGCCACACGACATTCAGGCGCGACCGGTTGAACGAATACACCGCCAGGACCACGATCGGCGCGTAAAGAAACAGAAACACCAGCGCGGTCCACGCGTTCAATCCGGCGTGAAACAAACGCAGTCCCGTGGGCAACCGAAAGCGCGTGAGAGGCGTCGAGGGCATCAGAGCGGAAGCCAGGAAGTCAGCAATGTCGCACCCCCGACTCAACAGGAATTCAGATCTGAGCGTCGAGATCGGCGCCCGATCCCAGCCATCGGATCGCTGGCGCTCTCCGCTACATCCCAGCAGCGGCCCCGTTCTAGGTTCGCCCCTGCCTCCGCCCGGCCTGAATCGCGGCCTTCAGTTCCTGCCAGCGCGCGAGCCGATCTGCGATCTTCGCCTCCCAGCCGACGGGCTTCGGGGTGTAGATCGTCACGGGCTCCTGCAGGTAGTCGTCGCCCGAGATGTTTTCCGGATAGTCGTGCGCGTATTTGTAACCGACGCCCTGCCCCATCCGCTTGTTGGCCTGCCCGCTCTTGCTGCGGAGCGCCGCGGGGATCGTCTGCACGGGCTTCTCCTTCAGCACCCGGTGCGCCTCGGCGAGCGCGAGGGTGGCGGAATTGCTCTTCGGGGTCGTCGCGATGTAGAGGGTCGCGTGGGCCAGCGTGAGTTCCGCCTCGGGCAGGCCGATGAAGTCGACCGCATGGTGCGCCGCGACGGTCAGGGGCAACGCCTGCGGATCGGCCAGCCCAACATCCTCGCTGGCCAGGATCACCAGCCGCCGCGCGATGAAGCGTGGATCTTCGCCGCCCGCCAGCATCTTCGCGAGCCAGTACATCGCAGCATCGGGATCACTGCCGCGGCAGCTCTTGATGAACGCTGAAATGGTGTCGTAGTGCTCGTCCTCGTCGGCGTCGTACCGGATCCGCCGCTCGCGGGCGAAGACTTCGAGGTCGGCCGGCGTGATTTCGCCGCCCTCGCTCACGCCGAGCGCCAGGACTTCCAGGGAATTCAACGCTCGCCGCAGGTCCCCGTCGCACAGCACCGCGAGGTCCGCCAGCAGCCCCTCGTCCGCCCGCAGGCCCCGGGCGCCCAGCCCGCGTTCGACGTCCGTCAATGCCGCCTTCAAGACCCCCACCACGGCCGCCGTCGACAGCGGCTCCAGCCGGAACAAATGGCTTCGCGAGAGGAGGGGGGGATTCACGTAAAACCCCGGGTTGTGCGTGGTCGCGCCGATGAGCCGCACATTCCCGTCCTCCACGTCCGGCAGCAGCAGGTCCTGCTGCGATTTGTTGAAACGGTGCAGCTCGTCGATGAAGAGAATCGTCGCGGCTTCGGGGCGGCGCCGCGCGATGGCCAGGATTTCCCGCAGCTCGGCGACATTCGACATCACGGCATTCACCCGCACGAACCGGCTGCCGGTCTCGGCGGCGATGGCCTCGGCGATGCTCGTTTTCCCGCAGCCCGGCGGGCCATAGAAGATGAGGGAGCCGAACCGGTTCTGTGCCACCAGTCGCGGCAGCAGGCTGCCGTCGCGCAGGATGTGGTCCTGCCCCACGACCTCGCTCAGCCGCCGCGGTCGCATCCGTGCCGCCAGGGGTCGCGCCGCGGACTTGGCCGGTGACGCCACCGGAGTTTCCACAGGCTCCTCGCCAAAAAGATCAGACTGTTCGGGGGCAGGCATGCGACTCCCACGGTTAACCAGCTCCCGGTCGGAATCAACCCGCCGGGTTGCGAGTAGGTACGCAGCCAGCGGCCAGAGAGAACACCCCGGACCAAGACATTCCGCCTGAAGGCGGGACAACCTACTCGGACTCGAAATCGGCGACGGATGCCCAACGCCAGGGCCCGAGTACGTCGTCCCGCCTTCAGGCGGAATCCTGCGGCTGCCGCCGAGGCCAAAACCAGGCTTTCCTTACGCCTACTTTTCTTTACTTGTACAGCCATGACCTGCCGCTCCTTTGGACATCGCGCGCCGCTGTTGTGGCTGCTGGCGCCGATGATCGCCGGGCTTGCGGCGGGACGAGCACTGCCCGCGCTGCCGGTGGCCGCGTTTCTGGCGCTGGCCTTCCTGGGATCCGCGGTGGCCCTCGCCTGCTGCGTCCGCCGCGTCCGGTTCGCAGGTTGGGCCGCGTCGCTCGTCCTGGCCGTGTTCTGCGCGTCGCTCGCGAGCTATACCCTCCATCGTCGGCGCGTGGAGCGCTGGGCGGCCTATCCCTCCCGCGAAGTCCTGGTGGAGGTGCGGATCGACCGCATGTTTGCGTCGAGCGACCCGCGCAAGAGCTCCGGCCTCGGCCTCATTCGCGCCTCGCCGCGCGCCGAACTGATCGATCAGACGGTGTACTTCAGCCTCGGATTGCGCCGGAACGAACGCGCACCTGCCCGCGGCTCCGTGGTCCGCCTCCGCGCCCTGATGTCCCCGGTGCCCGCCAACCCCGGCGCCGCAACCTTTGACGGCTACCTCGCGGCGGCGGGCATCAATTTCAAGCTTCTCCGCGGTCGCGCCCAGGCGGTCGTGGTACCGCAGGGGCCGTACCATGCGTTCTGTGACGCCGCCGCGGCCCGCTTCCGCGCCATTCTGGATCGTGGCATCGACGCCAAGCGGCCGGACCTCGCCGCCTTGTTGCGCGGCATGATGCTGGGCCAGACCAGCGACCTGAGCGAAGACCAGCGCACGGTGTTCCGGCAGAGCGGCACCATGCACTTGTTCGCCATCAGCGGGCTCAACATCGGAGTGATTGCCGTGGCGCTCGAAGCCCTCCTGCTTCTGACCCGGCTCCCGCTGGCAGCCCGCTTTGTCCTCGGCCTGGCCCTGCTGTGGCTCTTCGTGGACATCACCGGAGCCTCCCCTTCCGCGGTCCGCGCATTCGGCATGGCGGCCTTCGTGCATTTGGCCCGGCTTTGCCGCCGGCCCAACACTCCGCTCGCCGCCATCGTCGGCTCCGCGACCTTCGTCGTCGCCATGGCGCCGTTCCAGCTTTTCAGCGCGAGCTTCATCATGAGCTATGGCATCGTGATCGCGATCCTCACCCTGGGCGCGCCGCTGGCGGAGCACTGCCTCGCGTGGTGGTCGCCCTGGCACCTGGTGCCGCGAGTGACGTGGGCCCGCTGGCAGGAATGGACCGTCTGGGTCTGGCGCTGGCTGGTTCAATCCGTGGCGGTGGGGATTGCCGCCGCCGTGGTGGGCACGCTCACCGGCATTCTCTTCTTTGAACTCGTCACCCCCGCCTCACTCGCGGCCAATCTGGCGCTGATCCCCGCGGCTGTGGCGGCCACCACCGGCGGCTTTGTCTCCCTGCTGTGCGGGCTGCTCGGCTTCGAAGCCGGTTCGATCCACTGCAACCACGCCGCGGCCCTGGTGCTCTGGGGCATCGAAGCCCTGGCGCGCTGGAGTCTCACCTGGCCCGGCGCGTTCTTCGACGCCTTTTTCCAGCCCGGTTGGATCGGCCCGGCCGCGCTTCTCGCGATGATGGTCGTGTTGCTGGCAGGCTACGCCGCCCGCTGGGAGCGGAAAGTCGGCGGTTGGGCGGCCCCGTTCGTACTCCTCGCCGTGACGCTGACCGCGGGGGTGACGTACGGCGTCGGAGGGTGAGGAGGTTTTGGGTTTTGGGTTTTGGGTGCTGGCGGGTCGGTTTGGTGTTTCCACTTTCACCCTCACTTTCCCTTTCCCTTTCGCCGATTCGTGCGCACGGTGGTGAACCATGAAGAGCGCTTACGAACTCGCGATGGAACGCCTCGCCAAATCCGACCCGTCCGCCAACAAGCCGTTGACCGTGGAACAGAAGGATCGGCTCGCGGAGATTGACCGCGTGTACAAGGGCAAGCTCGCGGAACGAGAGATCTTCCTGAAGCAGCAGCTGGATCAGGCGCTCGCCGATCAGAAGTTCGACGAACTCGAAAAGATCAAGCAGCAACTCGCGAGCGAACGCGCTCGGATCGAAGAAGAGCGGGACGCCGAAAAGGACCGCATCCGCGCGGGGAAGTAGGCCGGAAGGCCCCCCCGGCTGCGCCGGGGATTTGAGATTTGAGATTTGAAATGTGAGATACGGCGACCTTCGCCGCCGATTTCAGCATTTCAGCATTTCGGCTTTTCAGCCTTCTGCCCCCCGCCCCCCCCCGGCTGCGCCGGGGATTTGAGATTTGAAATTTGAAATTTGAGATACGGCGACCTTCGCCGCCGATTTCAGCATTTCAGCATTTCAGCCTTCTGCCCTCCGGCCCTCCGGCCTTCCGGCCCTCCGGCCCTCTGGCCCTCCGGCCCTCCGGCCCTCCGCCCTCCGGCCCTCAGCTCTCGCAGCCGCCGTTGCCGCAGCCGCAGCCACCGCCCCCGTGGGCGTGGCCGTGCTGGATTTCATCGGGCGTCGCCTCACGCACCGCGGTAACGTGCACATCGAACGTCAGGTCGACGCCGGCGAGGGGGTGGTTGGCGTCGAGCACCACCTCGTCGCCTTCGATCGCGGTGATCGTCACGATCGGCGAGTAGCGGTCCGCATCGGTTTGAAAACGATCGCCTACGTTCAGTTCGCCCTCGACCGGCAGCTGGGCCCGCTTGATCCGGTGCACCTGCTGGGGATCCCGTTCGCCGTAAGCGTTCGCGGCCGGAACCTGGACTTGACGTTTCTCCGGCGCCTGCGCCGTGCGCAGCTGGGCGTCCAGCCCCTCGATGATCTGCCCCGCTCCTTCGAGGTACGTGATCGGCTCACCGCCGGCGGAAGAATCGAGCACCCGACCGGACGGGTCCCGCAGGGTGTAGTGGAAAGTGACAACGCGAGGCATGGGAAGAAGGGAGAGTGAAAGTGAAGGTGAAAGTGGAGGTGAAAGGTTGAAAAGGAAAGCGACGAAAGAAAGGGCCTCAGGATGTCGGAGCGGGTTTACCCCGCAAAAACCCGCTCCCTACGTCCTTTAGGCCTCCCACTTTCACTCTCACTTTCACTTTCCCTTTCACTTTCCCTTTCCCTTTCACTTCTTCACGTCTCCTGGCGCAGCACCTCCAGAGGCGGGTGGTTCGTCACGCCGCGATTCGCGATCATGCCGGTGACCAGTGTGATCGCCACGGCGCCAGCCACCGCCACCGCGAGTTCGAGCGGCGGGACGGCGGCGGCGGTCTTGAAAACGAACCGGGCGAGCAGCGCGTTCCCGGCGATCGCGAGGACCGCGCCAGTCGTGGCCGCGAGAAACCCCAGCACGCCGTACTCCACCAGCATGATCTGCGTGAGCTGGCGACGAGTCGCCCCCACCGTCCGGAGCAGCACGGTCTCCCGGATCCGCTGGAATCGTCCCGTAAGCACGGCGCCCACCAGGACAATGATGCCGGTCGCGACGGTGAACAGCGCCATGAACTGGATGACGAAAGCGACCTTCGTGAAGATGGAATCGAGCGTCTGCATCACCAGCGCGAGGTCGATCGCCGTGACATTCGGGAAGGTCGTGACCACCGCGCGTTGCAGGCGCGCGGACGCTTCGCTGGTGGGCGCGCGCATCGCAATGACGTGAAACTTCGGCGCGGGATCCAGCACGCCTTCGGGAAACACGACGAAGAAATTCGGCTCGAGCCGCCGCCACTCGACGTCGCGCACGCTCGTGACTTTCGATCGCAGGGGCACGCCTTGGATGTCCCATTCGATTTCGTCCCCCAACTTCAAATGCATGTCGCGCACGAGCCCTTTCTCGACCGAGATCGGCACGACGGTTTCGTCGGGACTGACGCGGCCGACAAAGGCGCCGTCGAGCAGCTTCTCCGTCGGCGTCAACCGCTCGCGGTAGGTTGAGCGATACTCGCGCCGAAGGGTCCAGCCCGCGATGCGCGGCGCAGCGTCCGACGCGGGCGCCTTTCCGTCGTCCGCCACCGGCGGAGAATCGTCGCGGCGGCGCAGCAGGTCTTCCGTCTTACGGCCATTCACCGCCGCGATCTTCATCGTCACGATCGGAGCGTGCACGAGGACGGGCGCGCCGTGGTCCGCGGTCATCTGGCGCAGGGGCTCCAGCTGGTCGTCCTGGATGTCAAAAAAGAGCAGGTTGGGCCGCGTGCCGCCGCCGCTGGCCTCGATCTGCCGCAGGAGGGTCGATCGTGACAGGTACAACGTCAGCATCAGGAACGTGCCGAGCCCGAGCGCAAAGAGCAGGAGGACCGTGCGGTTCTGCGGCCGGTACAGATTGGCAATCCCCTGCCGCACCACGTACGGCGCCGCCCGGAGCCGTCCGCTGAGCGCCCGCGCCAGCCACGCGACCCCCTTCGCCGTGCCCGCCAGGAGTCCGAGTCCGACCGCCATCATGCCGGCAAAGCCGAGGCCCAGCCGGTTGCTCCCGGTTTGCCACACGGCGAAACCACAGACAGCGGCCGCAATCACCAGGACCAGCCCGATGCGCCACGGATCCACGCGCCGAGCCGGTTCGGCAAAAGCGGACCGCAGCGCGACCAGGGGCGAAACCCGGCGCACCGACAGCAGCGGCAGCAGCGCGAACAAAAGGCAGATCACGAGTCCCGCCACGCCCCCGCGCAGGACCGCCGGCCAGTCGACAAAGAACTCCACCTCGAACGGCAGCAACCCGGACAGCACCCGCGGCAGAGCGAGTTGCACCGCCACCCCCAGCAGGGCGCCGACCACGGCTCCGAACACGCCCAGCGCAAGCCCCTGCAGGAGGTACACGGCGAAGCTCTGGCGCGCCGATGCGCCGAGGCACCGCAGCACCGCCACGGTCGTGATCTTTTGCCGGACGTAGACCGCGATCGCGCTGGCAACCCCGATGGCCCCGAGGAAGAGCGCCACGAAGCCGACCAGACTGAGGAAGCCCTGGATGTTCTGCAGTGCCTGGCCCAGATCGCGTTTGCGCTCATCCACCGTATCGAACGACAACCGCTCCGCGGCAAAACGTTCGCGCATGTCGCGCACCGTGGCCTCCGGGTCGACCCAGGCCGGGAGTTTCAGCATGATGCGGTGCCGGCTGATCGTCGGCTTGCCCATCAGCCCGGTGGCTTCCAGCGCCCGTCGCGGAATCAACGCGCGGGGCGCGAAGGTGGCAGCCACCGCGGAGCCTTCGCCCGGCAGTTTCTCGAGCGAGCCGATGATCGTGAAGGTGGCGTCGCCCAGTTTCACCGGGTCCCCGACCTGCGCGCCGAACTGCCGGAGCAGCGTCTCCTCGAGGATGATGACGTTGGCGTCCGCCGCGAGGTTCGCCTGCGCGGCGCGAAAGCGCTGCGGGGCATCGGCGGGGCTGGTCACGAACTCCCCGTAGAACGGAAACGCCCCCTCCATCGCGCGCACCTGCACAAGGCGGGTCAGAGAGTTGGCGGTGGGAAACACGAGCATCGACGAGAAGCCGAGTTCGTTGGCCTGTTCACCGCCGAGCGCAGCGAGGTGGGCGCGGATCGCCGGTGAGGGCTCGGCGCGCGCGATGACAATCAGGTCGGCGCCCGAAAGGCCCTTGGCCTGCACATCGATCGCCCGCGCGAGGTTGGCGCTGAAGGAACCGACCGCCACCAGCGCGGCGATCCCGAGCACCACCGACAGCGAAAACAAAACCAACCGCCGCCGTGAAGCCCGAGAATCCCTCCAGGCCATCTTAAGGATGAAATTCATGAAATACGGAGGGGGCCCACGGAACACACGGAATACACGGAGGCATCAGAGCACGAAGCGTTCATATTCCACCTTTGGGTAGTGGCCAAAATTTACCAACAAACCCACGCGCTTGCTCGAAGCGTGAAGATAATTCTGCAGCTGGGCGCGATGCTCGTCCGCAAGGCTCGAGACTGCTTTCAGTTCCACGATGACCTGGTCGTAGCAGAGGAAGTCGGCGATGTACCCGCAACGTAACCGGTGGCCTTTGTACTCAATGGGCATGGGCACCTGCGCCACCGCGGGAATGCCTCTCAGCTGGAATTCAATCTGAAGACACTCCTGAAACACCGCCTCCAGGAAGCCGCACCCTTTGTTCTTATACACCTCAAAGCAGGCTCCGAGAATTTGATACGTTTCGTTCTCCAACAGCAGGGGATTCATTTTTCGGTGTGTTCTGTGTGTTCCGTGGGCAATTGGCTTGTATCCGAGATCACCGCGCCGGATTTCAGGCGGAGGGTACGGCGGCAGCGGCGGGCGAGATCCAGGTCGTGGGTGACGAGGACGAGCGTGGTGCCTTTCTCGCGGTTCAACCCGAAGATGAGCTCCACCATCGCGGCGGCGGTTTCGCCGTCGAGGTTGCCGGTGGGTTCATCGCAGAAGAGAATCTTGGGCCGGTTGATGAAGGCGCGGGCGAGCGCCACGCGCTGCTGTTCACCGCCGGAGAGCTGGATGGGATAATGATCGTACCGCGCGCCCAGCCCCACCCGCTCCAGCAGGGCACGGGCCTCGGCTTCCGCAGCGGGACCACCGGCCCCGCGCAGTTCGATCGGCACGAGGACGTTTTCGACCGCCGTCAGCGTGGGCACCAGCTGGAAGTTCTGAAAAACGAAGCCCACGTGGCGGTTGCGCACCAGCGCGCGCGCATCCTCATCGAGCGGCCCCAGTTCCTCCCCGGCGATCGCCACGGAACCGGTCGTCGCACCATCCAGCCCGGCACAAAGCCCCAGGAGCGTGGTCTTCCCGCTGCCGCTCGGGCCCACGATCGCGAGCGTGTCGCCCGCGCCGAGCTCGAAACTCACCTCCTTCAGCACCGTCAGCGGTCCATGCGCCGCCACATACGTTTTGGACAGCCGCTCGACTTTCAGCATGGGATGATCAGTCATTTCCGTCCCACGAAACACAGACCCTCGCCGAAAGAAAGCCCACGATGCATTGTGCCCAGGCCTTAAGATTCACGCTCGCACTCACCTGCGCGATCGCACTTGGGGCTTTCACCGCAGCCCCGTCCGCCGCCGCCGCCGAGCCTGACCGCACCATGTCCACCCTCCTTTTCTTCGGCGACAGCCTCACCGCCGGCTACGGTCTCGATAACCCGGCCGCCGAGTCCTACCCCGCCCTCATTCAGGACCGGATCAACGAGGAGAAACGGCCCTGGCGAGCCATCAACGCCGGTCTCAGCGGTGAGACCTCCGCCGGCGGACTGCGCCGCGTCGACTGGGTCCTGCGACAGCCGGTGGACGTCTTTTTCCTCGCTCTCGGCGCCAACGACGGACTGCGCGGGATCGATCCTGCCGCGACCGAACGCAACCTCGACCAGATCCTGACGCGGGTGCGCGCGCGCAATCCGCAGGCCCGGGTGGTCGTCGCCGGCATGGAGATGCCGCCGTCCATGGGCCGCGCCTACACCGAACGCTACCGTGCGGTATTTGCCGCGGTGGCGAGCAAGCACGGCGCCGTCCTGCTGCCCTTCCTGCTTGAAGGCGTGGCTGGTCGGTCGGACTTGAACCAGGCCGACGCCGTGCACCCCACCGCGGCCGGCCACCGCGTCATGGCGGAAACCGTGTGGAAAGCCCTTCGTCCGCTCCTGTGAAACGCCTCCGTCACCTCCTCCCCGCTGTCTTCGCCGCCGCGACCTCCTTCGCAGCCGCCCCCAACGCCGATTGGTCGCCCAACCTGACGACCGTCACCGCTTGGCATTGGAACATCTCCAACGGCGGCGCGGTGTGGGACCGGATCGGCACCCTGCAGCTCGGCGCCGATGTGCTCAGCTCCTCGGAGTATCAAATCGGCCGCTACGACAGCGTGCACCCCAGCCTGCATTTCGGCGGGGACTGGTTTCCCCGGTTCAAGGCCCTGAATCGCGGCATCGGGGGGGCGCGACTGGACTGGCAGCATCGGTTCGGCGATTCCCCACGCGCGACCCTTTTCACCCTCGAGGGCGAGGTCGACGCGGTGTACCCCGTTGAAAGCGCCCGACGCGGCACGCTCACCGCCATCAACGTTCGGCTCGCGCAACGCTTCGGCCGGACCTGGCGGGCCGCCGTGACGCAGCGCTTCGAAGACTTCGCCGCCAAAGGGGCGGTGTTCGACCGGCGCAGCACCGAAACCATTGCCGAGATCGCCCGCGATTTTGGCTCCCTGACCCGGGTCACCCTGACGGGACGCTGGCGCGAGGGGGACGTCGTCACGTACGCCCAGTTCCGCCGTCCCGACCTGCAGGCGGTCGCCCACACGATGGCCCGCCTCGATACCTTTCGCCTGCCCATGACGGCGTACGCCACGGAGGCGCGGACCATCGCCGGTCGGATCGCCGTCGTCCACGCGACCGCCGAGGACACGGCGGTCAGTCTGTCCTACGAGTACAGCATGAGCTCGAAGGGTGATCTCAAGTTTCAGAACCCGGTCCTCGCGCTGAGTTACGTGATCCAGTACTGAACCGGAACGGCAGCCGGCGAGCCTTGCCGTCCTCCGCTTTCCTATTAGCCGGGGTGAATCCCTCTAATTGGCGGGGGTCTACTATTAGTTTCAGAGTGCAATATTCGCACCCAGCATAAGAGGCCCTTGCTGATCTGAACAAGGCGCGCAGCGTGAACGCACGTGAACGCTTCGTTTGTGACGTGGCAACTCAAGCGGCTCCACGAGGAGATCGAGGGCATCGACCGCCCCGATGCTGCGCGCCCGCAACCAGCCCCGAAGGCTGAACCCGTCCCGGCTGATCTCACCGCCGACGAACTGCGCGATCGGGCGTTGCGGCGGTTGTTCCTGGATCAGTTGTTGCGAGCGCTCCCCCGGCGGCTCGGTTTTCGCAGCGCGCGGGCTTTCGCCAATGCATTCGCCCGCGCCAATCAACTGAATGCGGAGGCCTCAGCCACGCGTCATCGCCTGACACCGGTGCAGGTCCGGGAACTCGAGCGGCGCGTCCTCAACAACGAACGTCCGAGGGACATCGCCCGCGCGTTGGGTTGCGCCGAGCAGACGGTTCTCAACCGCTCCACGCAGTTCCGCAAGCGGCTCGCCCGGATGGCCGAACAGGACGCCAGCGGGATCTGAAGCCGCTGCGCGGCATTTCAGATTTCAGATTTCAAATTTCAAAGGGTCGGAGCTCCGGGGTAGCGCACAACGTTAGTGCGAGAGCGATCCTCGGATCTGAAATCTGAAATTTGAAATCTGAAATTCCTCACCGCATCCGCAGGAAGAACCAGCCGGCCAGCAGCGCCATGCCAAGGTTCGGCAGCCAGGCCGCGATGGAGGCGTCGACGATGCCTTTCGTGGCGAGGGATGCCGACGCATTGGCCAGGATGTAATACAGCACGAAGAGACCGATCGACTTCGACACCCCCACGGCCGGGTTGACGCGGACGCCACTCACCGCGAACGGAATCGCGATGGCGATGACGATCAGGGGTCCGAGGGTGTTCGCGATGAGGGAGAAATAGCGGACCGCATACGCGGTGAGCTTCGGACTGCCTTCCGCGCGCAGGTAGGTGATCAGCGCGCGCAATTCGTAGAGCGAAAGGTCGGTCGCCTTGCGATCGATCAGCAGCATGAGCCTTGGATCTTCGCCGTACGTGGGCTCGAGCTGACGCTCAAACGGCTTTGACGCCACCATTTCGCCCGTCTCCGGATCGAACGTCAGCGTGCGGCCATGGATAAAGACCCAGCCGCCGTTGGCCCGATCCGGCCAGCCTTGGGCGGCGGTGTGACGACGCACCTCGCGGCGCTGCGCATCCATTTCGGAGACCGACACGCCGTAGCCGCGCCAGGTGTGCCGGCTGAACCGGTTGAAGAACCACATCCTGCGGTCCGTCGAGTTGTCGAAGCCCACGCTGTAGACGGCGCCGCGCCGGTCCTCGGGCAGCGTGCGCGCCTGATGCTGGAATTCGAGGGTTTCGCGCAGCGACCGCGACTCCGCCACCGACCAAGGTACGACCGTGGTGTTGAGCCACCAGGACAGCGCACAACAGAGAATGCCGATGATCCAGATCGGCGCCGTCAGCCGCAGGATGCCCACCCCGGCCGCGCGCATCGCGGTCAGTTCATTGGCCCGGTGCAGTTTCCCGAGCGCGTACAGCAGCGAAACCAGCAGGGCGAGTGGCAGCACGATCGCGAGAAAGCTGGGCACGGTCACGCCGAGGTAGCGCCAGAAGACGAGCCCGCGCGCGCCATACTCGCGGAGGTCACGGAAATCGTCATACAACACCTGCACGACCAGCAGCCCGCACGTCGCCGCCAGCACCAGACCGAGAATCTGGAGCCACTCACGGAGGAGATGCCGGTCAAAGGTGTTCAACGCGGCCCAGCAAAGCGCGCCACGCGTCGAATTCCAATCCTTAAGCCTGCCCGCGGACCCGAACGGCCTCACGCAAAGGTCGCCAAGGTCACAAAGGCTCCGATCCGTCTCACCGAGCTCGTTTCCTGGCCGTCGGGACCTTCGCGACCTTTGCGTGAGGCCCTGCCGGCTCGAACACCGCACGTCCCAAACCGCGCTTACGGCTCGATCTCTTCGACGAAGTGGAATTTCCCGTCCCGGATCTGCAGCACCACGGCCGACTTGGTGGGGTTGCGCTGCGCATCGAGCGTGATCGTGCCGGTGACGCCGTGCAGGTCCTTGGTCGCCGCCAGCGCGTCGCGAACCTTCGCGGGCTCCGCGGAACCGGCCCGTTTCATCGCCTCCACCAGCATCAGCACGGAGTCATACCCGAGGCCGGCGAGCGTGTCCGACGGCATGCCCCAGCGCTCCTGGTAGCGGCGGTTGAACTTCGCGGCATGGTCCGCCTGGTTTTCAGGCGAGAAATGCGTGGCGAAATAGCAGCCCTCCACGGCCGCACCGCCAATCCGCACGATCTCGGGCGACTCCCAGCCATCGATGCCAAAGATGGCCGCCGTGATCCCGAGTTCGCGCGCCTGTTTGCAGATCAAAGCCGCCTCCGCGTAGTAGCCCGGGACAAAGAGCCCATCCACCTTCGCCGCGCGGATCGCGGTCAGCTGCGCGCGAAAATCCTTTTCGCCCTCGTTGTACTTTTGCTCGAGCGTGATCTCCCCGCCCGCGCCGGTGAACTGCTCGCGGAAATACCGCGCGAGCCCCACGCTTTCCGCCGAGGTGGCCGCGGTCAGCATGGCCACGCGATTCGCCTTGAGCGTGCGGCGCGCGAACTTTGCCAGGACCGTGCCCTGGAAGGGATCGATGAAGCAGGCGCGAAAGATGTAATTGCCACGGGCGGTCACCTCCGGCGCGGTCGAGGCCGGCGTGATCATGGGGATCTTCGCGGTCTGGCAGATCGGGGCGGCCTCCAGCGAACGCGACGACGCCACCTCGCCCAGAATCGCGACCACCTTGTCGCGTGAGATCAACTTGCGCACGATCGTGCCCGCCTGCCCGGCTTTGGACTGCGTGTCCTCGGTCACCAGGGCGAGCGGACGGCCCAGCACGCCACCGGCCGCATTGATCTCCTCCACCGCCAGGAGGGTCCCGCGGTGCGCGGCCTGGCCGTAGGTCGCCTCCTTGCCCGTGAGCGACGCGAATTCGCCGATTCGAATCGGTTCCGCCGCGCGCAGGGCGAAGGCCGTGATCAATCCTAAAACCAGGAAACGCGAAAAATGAGCCATAGGCGAAACGGCCGCAGCGAACGCCAGAGCCGCGCCATTTTCAACCCTGCGCTGGCATTCCCCCATCTTCGCCACCGGGGACACAGAGCTCGGTCACCGAGGCCACGGAGAAAACCGTTCGACGCGCAACCGAGGCAGCGGCCTCCGTGATCTCGGTGCCGGAGTTCCGTGTCCGCTGTGGCGAAATCAGGGTTCACGTTCAGCTTGGACGCGCGGCGGTTTGCCGTTCATGGATCTGTTACACACACTCTTTCCTCCCACCCATGAACTTCCGGCTCCTTCCCCTTCTGGCGGCCGCGCTCCTGCTCGGCAGCTGCGCCAGGCAAAGCAGCACGATCAAGATCGGCGAATACGCGTCCCTCACCGGCAAGGAGGCCGGGTTCGGGCAGACCTCGCACCGCGGCATCGTCATGGCGGTGGAGGAAATCAACGCGGCCGGCGGGGTGCTGGGCAAAAAGCTGGAGCTGATCACCGAGGACAACCAGACCAAGGCGGGCGAAAGCGCGACCGCCGCGAAGAAGCTTCTCTCCCGCGACCGCGTGATCGCCCTCATCGGGGAAGTGTCGTCCTCGCGCTCCCTGGAGGCGGCGCCCGTCGCCCAGGCGGCGAAGGTGCCGATGGTCGCGCCGGCCGCCACCAACGAGAAGGTCACCCAGGTCGGCGACTACATCTTTCGCGTCTGCTTCATCGATCCGTTCCAGGGGCAGGTGATGGCGAAGTTTGCCCACGAGGAGCTGAAGGCGCGTCGCGTCGCGCTCCTTTCCAGCGTGTCGAACGCGTACAGCCTCGGGCTCGCGCGCGTGTTCAAGGAGACGTTCACCGCGAGCGGCGGCGAGATCGCGACCGAGAAAAGCTTCTCGGAGGGGGACAAGGATTTCCGCGCCCAACTGACGGCGATCAAGGCCGCCAGTGTGGAGGCGATCTTCGTGCCGAGTTATTATACGGAAGCGGCGCTCATCGTTCGCCAGGCCCGGGACCTCGGCATCACCGCCCCGTTCTTCGGCGGGGACGGCTGGGAGGACGAGCAGCTCCTCAAGATCGGCGGCGACGCGATGAACGGCTGCTATTACTCGACCCATTTCTCCGCCCAGAACACCGATCCCGCGGTGGCCGAATTCGTGGAGCGCTATCGCCAACGCTGGAATGGCGAAATCCCCGGCGCCTTCGCCGCCCTCGGGTACGACAGCGTGTACGTCCTGGTGGATGCGCTGAAACGCGCGGGGACAGCCGAGGGCCCTGCGCTCCGCGATGCGCTGGCCGCGACGAAGGACGTCGCCGGCGTCACCGGCCGCACCACGCTCGACCGCGACCGGAACGCCTCGAAACCCGCCACCCTCATCGCCATTCGGGACGGCAAGCTGAACTTCCACCGCACCGCCGCGCCCTGACCAGGGGAGCTGAGAGCTGAGATTCCGCAGGCATCGGATCGCTGGCGCTCTCCGCAACAGGGATTTGAGATCTGAAATTTGAGATTTGAGATCGGTGTCAGTCGTCGAATCGCTGGCGCTCTTCGCTACGTTCGGATAGCCGCGGAGTCGTTCGATGTTCGATCTAGCCACAGAGATCACGGAGCTCCGACACATCCACCTTCGCCCAGCCTACGGCGGACAAGGAGGACACGGAGGCTCGGTCGTCGCGCCAGACCGGTTTATTTGTCGGAGCTTTGGAGGTCAGCCGTCGAATCGCTGGCGCTCTTCGCTACGTTCGAATAGCCGCGACTCGTTCGATGTTCGATGTTCGATGTTCGATGTTCGATGTTCGATGTTCGATGTTCGATGTTCGATGTTGGACGTTGGATGTTGGACGTTGGATGTTGGATGTTGGACGTTGGATGTTGGACGTTGGACG
>JAEWKR010000007.1 GCA_023457715.1 Verrucomicrobiota bacterium | reverse complement strand
ACGGAGGCTCGGTCCTTGGACAAACCTGTTCATCGCGTAACGCCCAAGACAGTCGCAGCGCCCGCCTCCGGCTCGGCTCTGATTGGGCCTCTGTGACCTCTGTGGCAAAATCGGTATTCAGGTTGGACGTTGGAGGTTGAATCCCAAGGTTGCTCTCGCGCGGTTCGCGCGCATTCGTGATTCAGCGCCATGGCCGACAAACCGCCGCACCAATTCAGCCGGCTCGCCGAGGAACTCGTCGGCGACCTGCGCGGGGTGGCGTCCGACGATCCCAAACGCGCCAGGAAACGCCCGACCCAGGCGCTGCCCCACCTCCTCGAGCAGTTGTTGCAGAAGTACCAGATCGGCCGGTCTGCTCCCGAGCACACCATTCGGGACAACTGGAAAGAGCTCGTGGGGCCGGCAAACGCCAATTACTCGCACGCCGTGTCGATCGAACGAAACCGCCTGCTGGTCCTGGTCTCCCACGCGGTTGTCCGCAATGAGCTCTTCATGCACAAGGACGAGATCGTGGCCCGGATCCAGAAATTGCCAGGCTGTGGCGATATCAAAGCGCTCAACCTGAGAAGCGGGTGAGGTCCAAGATCGCGGCGCGGAAATCCCAAATTCCAAACGTCCAAATCCCAAAAAAATCCCAGTATCCAATTCCCAAATCTTTGGTACCTGGGATTTGAACTTTATTTGGAGCCTGGACCTTTGGGATTTGAAGTTTGCGCCGGCCGCCGCGCTTTCGCCGTTAATTGGCAGTTGGATGCAAATCCACTTACCCGCCCCGGCGCCGCCCACCGCCGCCGGCGCCAAGATTTCTCTTGCGCGACGCTCCCGGTTTCAGAACGCTCCCACCCTGCGTTAGTGGGCTTCCGTCGGTTGCGGGGTCCCACCATGACTGGTCCGGCATCCCGTCGGATTGGAACGGTGACGCCGGCAAGTCCCCGCTTTTGCGAGCGGGGAGGCGCGGGTGGCACGGCGCCTGAAAAGGTGCCCTACAGTCGTGAAATTAACCACCAAACCAATGTCTACACCTGTTGTTAAGCCCGAGATCATCGCAGAATACAAAATCCACGAGAAGGATACCGGTTCGTGTGAAGTGCAGGTCGCTCTGCTGACCGCTCGCATCAATCACCTCACCGAACACCTGCGGACGCACCGCAAGGACTTCCACTCCCGCCGGGGGCTGCTCCAGATGGCTTCGCGCCGTCGCAAGCTGCTCGACTACCTCAAACGCCATAACCTGCCGAAGTACAACGAGCTCCTTCAGAAGCTAAGCCTCCGTCGGTAACTTCCTTTGCACCTAACGGGCGACCCGATCCGCGGGTCGCCCGTTGTCTTTACGACACTCGAAACCGGTCGGGACATTTCCGCTTGTTGCTCTGACCGTTCAGGGCGCCAAACCGAAATCTCTCGCCGCGGCGAGCAGATGCCAAGGGCCAGGCCCTTTCCCCCTTTTTTAGCTCCGCAGTGGCTCCGCCACTGCTGCTGCAGTCAAAGTTCAGCAGACGCCACCTCCGGGTGGGTACGACGCCGGCGCTTCGCGCCCCGCCAAAGCTCACCTGACCGTTTCGCCCTGAGCGAAACCCGGTGGCCCGAACGAACTCCTGACCGCAGCCCAACGGAACGACCCAGCGGCGTGGCGCTGTCCGTTCCGTCCTATCCGCACCACGCGCCGTCTACGAAAGTTCGAAATGAAGCAGAAACATCAAGTCACCGTGCCCGGTCTCGGGATCACGTTCTCCACCGGCACCTACGCGAATCTCGCGAATGGCGCGGTGAATGTCACCGTCGGCGAGACGAATGTCTTCGTCACCGCCTGTATCGCCCAAACCACGAAGCCGGGCCAGGACTGGTTCCCCCTTACGGTCGACTACCGCGAAAAGTATGCCGCGGCCGGTCGGTTCCCCGGCGGCTATTTCAAGCGTGAAGGCCGCCCGTCCGAGAAGGAAATTCTCACCTCGCGCCTGTGCGATCGTCCGTGCCGCCCGCTTTTTCCCGAGGGGCTGCTGAACGAAGTGCAGATCATCGGCCAGCTGATGTCGGCCGACCAGAAGAATGAGGCCGATATCCCGATGGTCAACGGCGCCAGCGCCGCCCTCGCGATCTCCGACATTCCGTGGAACGGGCCGATCGGCTGCGTCCGCGTTGCCCTGATCGACGGCCAGTTCGTCGCCAATCCGACGATCGAGCAGATGTTCTCCTCCTCGCTCGACCTGATCTACGTCGGCACGAAGAAGGACATGCTCATGATCGAAGGCTCGGCGGATCAGCTGCCCGAGGAGGAGTTCATCAAGGCGCTCGAATTCGGTCACCAGTCCATCCAGCCGATCATCGCCGCCATCGAGGAACTGCAACGCCTCGCCGGCAAGACCAAGGCCACGTTCCCGCTGGTCGGCGCCACGCCCCAGGCCCGCGCCATCATCGAGCGCGTCGTTCCCGCCCAGCGCCTGGTTGACGCCATCTTCGGCAAGGAGAAGGCCCAGCGCAGCGCCGCCGTGAAGCTGCTCAAGGAGGAAGCCAAGGCCGCGCTCACCGCCGAACTCGGCGCCGACAAGTTCACCGACGTGGACCTGAACGTCGTGTTCGAGGACCTCCAGTACAAGGCGTACCGCCAGAACGTCCTCGAAAAGGGCATTCGCTCCGACGGCCGCGGCCAGCGCGACATCCGTCCGCTGCATGCCGAGGTCGGCGTGCTCCCGCGCGTGCACGGCTCCGCGTCGTTCCAACGCGGCGACACCCAGAACATCGCCCTCACGACCCTCGGGCCGACCAAGGAAGCGCAGGACATGGACGGCCTCACCGGCGGTGCCACCTCCAAGAGCTTCATCCTGCATTACAACTTCCCGCCGTTCTCGGTCGGTGAGACGGGCCGCTTCGGCGCTCCGGGTCGCCGCGAAGTCGGCCACGGCGCCCTCGCCGAGCGTTCGCTCGTGCCGGTGCTGCCGCCCGAGGATGTCTTCCCCTATTCGATCCGCGTCACCTCCGAGATCATGGCCTCCAACGGCTCGACGTCGATGGCGTCGATCTGCGGCGGCTGTCTCTCGCTGATGGACGCCGGCGTTCCGATCATCGCTCCAGTCGCGGGCATTTCCTGCGGCCTGATGACGGAAAGCGCCGCCGACGGCTCGATCGCGAAATGGGTCACGATCACCGACATCCTCGGTGAGGAAGACCACTTCGGTGACATGGACTTCAAGCTCGCCGGCACCACCAAGGGCATCACCGGCTTCCAACTCGACCTGAAGATCAACGGCCTGCCGTTCGAAATCGCCAAGGTCGCGATCATGCAGGCGCGCGACGCCCGCATTGAAATCCTGAAGGTCATGCTCGGCGCGCTCCCGGCGCCGCGTGCCGACCTCAGCACCTATGCGCCGCGCATCCAGACGATCCAGATCGATCCCGAAAAGATCGGCCTGCTCATCGGGCCCGGCGGCAAGACGATCCGCCGCATCACGGAAACGACCGGCGCGCAGATCGACATCGCGGAAGACGACTCCGGCAAGGTGTTCATCTACTCGAACAACGCCGACGCGATGGCTCGCGCCATCAGCGAGATCGATTCCCTCTGCGGCGGCGGCCAGCCGATCGAAGTGGGCAAGATCTATCACGGCCGCGTCACCGGCATCAAGGACTTCGGCTGCTTCGTGGAGTGCATCCCGGGCAAGGAAGGTCTGTGCCATATCAGCGAACTTGCCGACTTCCGCGTCCGCCGCACCGAGGACGTCGTGAAGATGGGCGAGATGATCTGGGTGAAGTGCGTCGGCATCGACGAAAAGTCCGGCAAGGTCCGTCTCTCCCGCAAAGCCGCGGTCAAGGAGATGGAACAGAAGCCGGTTCCGTCGCCCGCCACGTCGGACATTCCGTAAGCGATAAGCTCTAGGCGGTAGGCGTTAAGCTTGCCGCTGCGACTCTCGAAGCCGCGACCCACCCGGGTCGCGGCTTTTTTGTCGCGGTCTATCGCCCGCGCGTGGGGCTTGGGTACGTAGTCCCGCCTTCAGGCGGAATGCCCTGGCGTGGTTGGCGGATCGTCGCGTGCGCGCCCCATCCTTCCGCCTGAAGGCGGGACTACGTACCCCATCTTCGCCCTTCGGCCCGTGTTGCTCAAAATGAGGTCCTGCTAACCTCGATACGTGGGACCGCCTTATACCTTTATTCCGCCGCAGTGATAGTTTTGAGTTCTGGGTTTTGGGTTTTGAGTTACGGAACCCAGAACTCAAAACCCAGCCCGAAACTCAAAACCCAGAACGCTCTGCCGTCCTGCCCTACCGCCTGGCGCCTCAAGCCTGACAATTAACGCCTTCCGCCTTCCGCCACCCATGCGCCTCCTGGTCACCAACGACGACGGCATCGACAGCCCATTCCTGCACGTGCTGGTGCGTGCCCTCGTCGAGGCCGGCCACGAGCTCTTTCTGGTCGCCCCGAAGCACGAGCAGAGCTGGGTCGGCGCAGCGAAATCGCGGAGCCGGAAGGTGCAGGCCGTCGGCTGCGACCGCCAACTGGGATGTCGCACCTGGATCGTCGACGGCACCCCGAGCGATGCCGTGAACATCGCGGTCGGGCATCTCTTGCCGGCCGATTGCTGCCTCGATGGCGTGGTCAGCGGCATCAACATGGGGCTCAACGCCAGCCTCGGTTTCATCATCGCCAGCGGCACGATCGCGGGCGCCTGGGAAGGAGCGCTCCACGGCCTGCCTGCAGTCGCGTTTTCCCAGGATCTCACCAGCGAAGTCTACGAAGCCCTGCGCGCGGCCGGCGACGTGCCCGACCCTGCGCTCGCCGCCACGCTCCAAGCCTCCGCGACCCACGCCGCGCGGCTTGCACCCCAGTTGCTGGCCGCCACGCCGCGCAACAGCTTCGTCGTCCACAACGTCAACTTTCCCCTCCCGTGCACCCTGGCCTCGGAGGTCCGCCGGACCGTCCCCGCGCAAGTCGTGGTCCCTGGTCTGTTCACTCCCGCCGACGACGAAGGCAGCCACCGTCTCGTCTTCCGCCGCGGCGACGACCTTTCCCCGCCCTCGCCCCTGACTGACCGCGCCGCCCTCACCGCCGGCCACATCAGCCACACCGTGCTGGATTATAAGAAGCTCGGGCACTGAGGGGGGGGAAGGGACCTAAGGGAGGAAAGGGACCTAAACGACGCAAGGGACCTAAGCAGTCGCCCGCGAACCACAGGAGCTGTGTCCTCCTTCTTCGCGACGATTTGCGTGATTCGCGGGCACTTCTTCTGCATCCGGCGAGGAGCAATCCGCCGTTGGGCGCATTCGCTGCCCCTTCTTAGGTCCCTTGGGTCCCTTGGGTCCCTTTCTTCCCTTGGGTCCCTTTCCCTCACGCTCACCTCCTTGTCTTCCGCGCCAAACCCCGCTTCATTCGCGGCTTCCATGATCGAAGTCGAGCACCTCACCCGCGCGTTCCGCACCTACAAGAAACAACCCGGTTTCTGGGGTGGCGTGAAGGGGCTGTTTCATCGCCAGTTCGAGGAGACGCTCGCGGCCAATGATATCTCCTTCCACATCGGCGAGGGCGAGTTTGTCGGGTTCCTCGGCCCGAATGGCGCCGGCAAGACCACCACGTTGAAAATGCTGTCGGGCTTGATCTACCCGACCAGCGGCAAAGCCCGCGTCGCGGGTTTCGATCCGACGAAGCGCGAGAATGCGTACCGTCGCATCTTCGCCCTCGTTCTGGGCCAGAAGAACCAGCTGTGGTGGGATCTTCCCGCCATCGAGTCGTTCCACCTGCTGCGCGCGATCTACGGCATCCCGCAGGACCAGTTCAAGACCACGCTCGACGAGCTCGTCGCCCTGCTGGATGTCGGCAAGAAGCTGAACGTCATGGTCCGCGAGCTTTCCCTCGGCGAACGCATGAAGATGGAGCTGATTGCCGCCCTTCTCCATCGTCCCCGCGTTCTCTTCCTCGACGAACCGACGATCGGTCTCGACGTGGTCTCGCAGAAGGCGGTGCGCCAGTTCCTCCGCGACTACAATCGCCGCTACAAGGTCACCATCCTCCTGACGAGCCACTACATGGCCGACATCCAGCAGCTCTGTGAACGCGTGGTCGTCATTCACAAAGGCCGCAAGATCTACGACGGCGCGTTGGCGAAGCTCGAGACCGCCGGCGGTGCGCGGAAGAAGACGATCACCTTCCTGCCGGAGCCGATCGGTGCGGGCGAGTCGACGACCCGCGCCTTCCCCGACACCTGGCAGTCGCAGTACGCGGCCACCACCCGCACCGAGGACGGAAAATTCACGCTTCGCGTACCCAGCGAAAACGTCGTCGCCGTGTCGCAGGAGATCCTCAGCACCGGGCCCGTTGCCGACATTTCGATCGAAGACATCCCCCTCGAAGAAGTGATAGCCGAGTTGTTCGCGAGTGCGTGAGTCCGCCCGCTTCGCGGGCATTTTAGATTTCAGATTTCAGATTTCAGAGCGAGCCACAGACTCAGAGCCCGCCGACGCCCGTTATCGAATCGCTGGCGCTCTTCGCTACATTCGGATAGCCGCCCATCCGTTCGTTGTTCGATGTTCGTTGTTCGATGTTCGTTGTTCGATGTTCGATGTTCGATGTTCGTTGTTCGATGTTCGATGTTCGATGTTCGATGTTCGATGTTCGACCTGGATTCCGAAGTAGCCACAGAGAGCACAGAGCTCCGACACAGAGGACACGGAGGCTCGGTCCTTGGACAAACCTGTTCATCGCGT
>JAEWKR010000006.1 GCA_023457715.1 Verrucomicrobiota bacterium | reverse complement strand
ATGGACACGGATCCAGGCCGGTCTTTTTCCAAATCTGAGTCCATCGGTGTTCATCTGTGGTTGAGAGGATTGGGAGGAGCCCAAAAACAAATCGTGCTGAAAAAACACGAAATGCAGGGATAGCACTGCAAAAAGTAGGAGGCTTGGACCTGTGGGAGCGGGCTTACCCCGCGATTGCTCCGGGACAGAGATCGTGGGGTAAACCCGCTTCCACGGCTTCGGACAAACAACTCTATTTTTGCGCCTTCTGCGCCTTCTTGCGGCCCTGTTCTGAAGCCTATCGCCTAACGCCTACCGCTTATCGCTCGCCCTCAGATGTGCTTCGAATCCGCGGCGTCCTTGGCGACGTAGCCGGTGTCCTGACGGGCGTGGTTGACGGCGTTTTTCTTCAGGTAGGCCTGGTACACGTCGTCGGCGGTCATGCCCAGGGTCTGGGCGAGGGAGACGAGAAAATGGAACAGATCCACCACCTCCACCTTGGCATTCTGCTCGTCGAACTTCTGATACTTCGCCCACCACTTCCACGGCACGCTATCGATGAGCTCGGCGGTCTCCTGCTGCATCGCGCGGGTGTAGTTGAGAATCCACTTCGCCTTCTCCTCATCGGTCGGCGGCGGCAGGTTGACCCCGATCCGTCGGTTGAGGGCGTCCTGCATCTGGAAGATCTCTTCGAGTTTGTCCATGGTGTCGCCGAGGTCAGCCGGGGCCCGTCTCACTGGCAAGGCGAGAGTCATTCGACGGGCTGAGAGCGTAGAGTCCAGAGTCTAGAGCAGGACCGCCATGCTTCCGCCTGAAGGCGGGACTACGTGCTCAGGCCTTGCTTCGGCATGTCGTCCCGCGTTTAGGGGCAAGCCCGCGCCAGATTCAGGCTCTGGACTCCAGACTCTGAGCTATGAGCTCTCTCGACGCCTCGGAAAATACAGTTGCTCAACGGTGAATCCTTGGCGAAAGTGAGGCCTTCATGCACGCGTCGAGCGGTCTCCGCTCCGGGTGCGTCAACCAACCGGACGCTCTCTTCTTACGAATGATGAGCGCCTTACAACAAAACAACACACATGTCAGATGATCAAAAGTCCGGTCTGCCCCGCGAGGGCGAGACGGACTTACCCGCACCCGCGCCCGCCGAGGCGCCGGTGAAAGCGGAGACCCCGCCTGCGGAGAATCCCGGCACCGTCGCGACGCCCCAGGCGGCCGCGGCGCCTGCGTTCGGGACGTTCGGTGGCAATCGTGGTTCCGGCCTCGCCCGCGGCAAGCGCATGTCAGCGCCCGCGGCCAGCGCGCCCCAAGCCACCCCCGCCGGCTACAAGCCGACCTCGATCGAGGTTGTTACCCCGCAGAGTGAGTACAAGAACCCGTTCACCGGCGAAACCGCCGTGAGCGCGCCGCGCGTCAACGAGCCTGCCCCGCAGGCCGCCCCCGTACCTCCCGTTGCACCGGTTGCTCCGGCCGCTCCGGCCGACATCGTTGCACCGCCGACTCCGGTCGTGACCGAGCCCGCGATTCCCGCCGCCACGGCGGTGCCGTCGCCGGTGCCGGAATCGTCCGCCAGCCTCGACGCGGCGAACAGCGAGCAGAAGCCCGAGCTGAAGATTCTTCCGCCCGAGCGCCCGAAGCGCAGCGACGTGCGCTGGGAGGCGGGTGCGGAAGCCGCGCCGGCCGCCCCGTCCAACCGCGACGAGCGTCCCACGTTCCGTCCCCGGGGCGACGGCCAGAATCGCGAAGCTCAGGGTCAAAATCGAGACGGCCGGGAAGGTCGTCCGGGTCGTGAAGGCTTTGAGCGCCGCGGCCGTGAGTTCCGTGAGCGGGACAACCGCGAAGGCGGCGAGAATCGCGCTCCGCGCGAGCCGCGTCCGGAAGGTCAGGGCCAGGGTTCGAACCAGGGCCGTCGAAGCGAACGCCAGTTCGAGCGTCGCGACCAGCCCGCCGGCGAACGCCGTCCGCAGCCGATGCCCCCGCGCGCCCCGTCGCAGCCCGCCAAATCCGGCGGCTTCCTCGGCTGGCTGAAGGGTATTTTTGGCAGCGGCGACGCCGAAGCGCCAGCCGCCGGCAGCCAGAACGAACAACCCCGACGCGAAGGGGGTGGCGATCGGAACCGGCACCGCGGCGGCCGAGGCCGGGGCGGCCAGGGTGGCGGTTTCCAAGGTGAACGCGGACCGCGGCCGGAAGGCCAGCAGGGCCAGGGCGGCGAAGGCGGCCAGGGCGAAGGCGATTTCGGCGGTCGGCGCCGGCGTCGGCGTCGCGGCGGTCGCGGCCGTTTCCAGGGTGGCCCCGGTGGCGGCGGAGATCGTGATCCGCGGCCCGAAGGCCAGCAGGGCGGCGGCGCGATTTAGGCGCCCACCCTTCCCAACGCATTAGCTTCCAAGGCGCCTGCAACCGCAGGCGCTTTTTTTTGGGAAGGGAGCGTGAACGGGAAAGGGAAAGTGAAAGTGAAAGTGAAAGTGAAAGGGGAGGGATTGAGGGATTGAGCGGAGAGCCGTATTCGTACTGGCTGGTTTGATCGATCGTGGGAGCGGGGCTGCACGCTTACTCCCCCTTTCACTTTCACTTTCACTCTCACTCTCACTTCTGACCGATGTCCGACCTTATCGTCCACGGGGGGAAACCGCTTACGGGCACCATTACGCCGTCCGGCAACAAAAACTCGGCGCTGCCGATCCTCTGCGCGACCTTGCTCACGGATGAACCCGTGATCCTGCGCAACGTCCCGGCGATCACGGACGTCGACAAGCTGGTGGCTTTCTTCAGCGAGCAGGGCTCGCGCATCCAATGGGACAAGGTGAGCGGGCAAATGACGATCGATCATTCCGGGTTCGATCCGAAGCGGATGAAGGGCGAGTTGCCGGCCGGGATGCGCTCGTCGGTGCTGTTGTTCGCACCGCTGCTCAAGCGCATGAGGACGATCACCATTCCGGCCAACGCCAAGGGCTGTTCGCTGGGCATCCGGGAACTGGATCCTCACCTGGAAATCCTCGAAAAGCTCGGCGCCAGGATCGAACACAACGGCGAGCTCACGATGCGGCTGCCCCGGAATTTCCGCGGCGCGCGCCACTGGCCCGATTACATGTCCGTGACCGCCACGGAGAATTTCGTCATGGCGGCCGCCCTCGCGGAGGGGGAATCCGTGCTGATCAACGCCGCCAGCGAGCCCCACGTGCAGGACCTTTGCGCCGTGCTGGTGGAAATGGGCGCGAAGATCGATGGCATCGGCACGAGCAAGCTCACGGTGCAGGGGGTGCGCTCCCTGCGCGGCGGGGAGTTTCGGATCAACACCGACTACCATGAAGTGGTGACGTTTCTCGCCCTCGGCGCGATCACCGGCGGCGAAGTTCGGGTCAAACACTCCCTCCCCCATCACTTCGACCTGATCACTCGCGCGTTCGAAAAGCTTGGCGTGGTGATCGAGCACCGCGGGGACACGGCGGTGGTGCGCGCCAATCAGCGGTTGGAGATCGAAGCGCCTTTCACGAGCAATCTGCTGCCCAAGATCGAGGCGGCGCCCTGGCCCTATTTCCCGGTGGACCTCCTGCCCTGCATGATCGCGCTTTCGGTGCGCGCGAAAGGATCGATCCAATTCTGGAACAAGGTTTACGAGGGCGGCTTCACCTGGATGCCCGAGCTCGCGAAGTTCGGCGCCCACGTGGTCGTCAGCGATCCCCATCGGATCATCATGTTTGGGGACCGCCCGCTGCGCCCCACCACCGTCGACGCCCCGTACATCATCCGTGCGGCCGTCGGACTTTACATGGTGGCGGCCAGCATTCCCGGGCAGTCCGTGGTACGGACGGCCGATACCATCAAACGCGCGCACCCGCGGTTTGTCGAAAATCTCAGGAGCCTGGGCGCCGACGTGGAATGGCGGGATTGAGCAGATTTACGATTTATGAATTACGATTTATGATTTCACGAACCTCGGCCGAACGAAATTGCATTGGGCGCGCGGCGGAGCGGCGCTGACCAATCATAAATCATAAATCGTAAATCATAAATTTCATCGCGTGCCCTCCAAGCCCCAGTCCTCCCCGTCGCCGTCGCCCGCCTCACCCACGGGTCTCGGCTACATTTCGAACGCTCTCGCGACTCCGGTCACCCCGGCGGAAGCCGCACTGCGGCCGCTGAGCTTCGGCGATTTCGCGGGGCAGCCGAAAACGATCGAGCGGCTGCAGGTCATGGTGGGGGCGGCCCGCAAACGCGGGGAGCCATTGAACCATGTGCTGCTCTCCGGGCCGCCGGGGCTGGGCAAGACGACGCTCGCGTTCATTCTGGGCAACGAGTTGGGTAAGAGCGTCCGCGTGACCTCGGGCCCTGTGATCGAAAAAGCGGGGGACCTCGCGGGCCTGCTCACGAATCTCGAGGAGGGGGACATCCTGTTCATCGACGAAATCCACCGCATCCCGAAGACGGTCGAGGAATACCTCTATTCGGCGATGGAGGATTTCCGGCTCGATATCATGATTGACCAGGGTCCGAACGCGCGGAGCGTGCGGCTCACGATTCCGCGGTTCACCCTGGTCGGGGCGACCACGCGGGCGGGCCTGTTGACGGCGCCGCTGCGCTCGCGTTTCACGCTGCAGACCCGGCTGGACTACTATGACCGCGAAACCCTCATGGGCATCGTCCGCCGCAGCTGCACTCTGCTCAAGGTAGACATCGATGCTGGCGGCGCGCAGGAAATCGCGGCCCGGTCCCGGGGGACGCCGCGCGTGGCGAACAACCTCATCAATTTTTGCCGGGACTTTGCGCAGGAGCGCGCCGACGGCGCCATCACCCAACCCGTCGCGGCCCGCGCGCTTGAACTGCTGGAGATCGACGCGGCGGGCTTGGATGAAATGGACAAGCGCATGCTCCGCGTGATGGCGGAGAATTATCGCGGCGGTCCCGTCGGCATGAGCACCATTGCGGTCGCCGTGGGCGAGGAAGCCGAAACACTCGAGGAAGTGCACGAGCCCTTCCTCATCCAGGAAGGCTACCTGCAACGCACGCCGCAAGGACGCGTCCTCACGGCCAAAGGCTATCATGCCGTGGGGCTGAAAGGCGCGGTGGGCGGCGGGGAGCAGGGGTCGTTGCTGTGATAGGTTTTGGGTTTTGGGTTTTGGGTTTTGGGTTTTGGGTTTTGGGTTTTGGGTTTTGGGTTTTGGGTAGCACCGGAGCTTCAGTAATCCTGATCCGGGATGCATGATACAGGATGCAGGATGCAAGTTTCAGGCTCCTGGATCCTGCATCCTGCAGTTTGTTGTAACTTGCCGGCGTGGTCCGGGGTTTTGGCAGTGCTATGCTCTCCGACCTCCGTTGCGCGCTGCGCCGACTCGCCAAGGCTCCCGGCTTCACGGCCGTCGTTTTGCTCACCCTCGCCCTCGGCATCGGGGTAAACACGTCCATGTACACCCTCGTGGACGTCTTGTTTTTTCGCACTGTCCCGTTTCCGCAATCCGAGCAACTCCTCAGCATCAACGGCACGCGGGCCGGCAACAACCGGGAGAATTTTTCCTTCGCTGAACTGGGAGAAATGCGGGCCCAGTCCGTCGGACCCGACAAGGCTTTCGAAACGCTCACTGCCTTCGCCTACTGGAACAACACTCTGGCGGAGCCCGATCGTCCGGCGGAAAGGCTCCTCTCCATCGATGCGACAACGGATTTTTTTACCACCTTCCGTGTCCAGCCCTTCCTGGGGCGCGCCTTCACCGAGGACGAGCAGGCGCCCGGACGCAATCGCGTCGTCATTCTGACTCATCGCGTGTGGCAATCGCACTTCGGGGGCGACCCCGAAGTCATCGGTCGCAGCATCCGGCTGAACGCCGAGCAGGTCACCATCATCGGAGTGATGCCTGCTTCGTTTGTGGCTCCGCTCTTCTTCGGACCGGTGGATCTGTTTCGGCCGGTCACGGTCCCGCAGCACATTGTCGAGGACCGGTTCAACACGTTTTTCAGCGCCGTGGGACGGCTTAATCCCGGCGTCACGCCCGCGCAGGCGAAAGCGCAACTCACCCCACTGGCCGCCAACTGGGCGAAGGACTATCCCCAGACCAGCAGCGGCCGTGGGTTCAATCTCCTGCCCCCGCACAAGGCGGCGATGGACAGCACCAGCACATTCATCATCTGGCTGCTGTTCGGCATTGCCGGCGCCGTGCTCGTCGTGGCCTGTGCCAACATCGCCAACCTGCAACTGGCCCGTGCCACCGCTGACCTGCGGGACCTGGCGGTGCGCTCCGCCCTCGGCGCTTCGCGAAGGCAGCTGATCGCGCTGCAGCTGACCGAGGCGATGCTCCTGGCGATCGGCGGCGGCCTCCTCGGCGTCCTGCTCGGGGTGGTGATCAACCAGGTGTTTGGCGGCGCGATCCGACTCGGCGATCACGACACGCTCAGCCTTCCTCTCAACGGCCGCGTGCTGGGGCTGGCGTTCCTGGCGTCCCTCTTGACGGGCGTCTTCTTCGGACTGATCCCGGCTTGGTTCGCCTCGCGTGGCGACATGCTTGGACTGATGAAGCAGCAGTCGCGTGGGTCCACGTCGGGACGCGGGCCGCGGCTGATGCGGAACGGGCTCATCATCTGTCAGGTCGCGGTGGCCCTCGCGCTGCTCGGTGTCGCCGGGGTCATGATTCGCGGCCTGAACAGCATGCTGGAGCGCGACAAGGGCTGGGACACCGGACGTCTCCTGGCGGCGAACATTCACCTGCCGGAGCAGTCGACCTACCGCACGGAGGAGTCGCGTCGGCTCGCCGCGGAGAAACTGGCCCGCCGCCTGGCCCAGATTCCCGGCGCGGAGGCGACGGCGATTGCCACCAGTGCACCGCTGTTCGGATACTCCACGGTGGCGCCGCTGCAGGTCGAAGGCGTGACCGCCGACGATCCGGCCAGGCTGCCGAATGCGGGGTATACGATGGTGACCGCGGACTATTTCGCGACGATCGGCCTGCCATTGAAGGAAGGCCGGCTTTTCCCCGCGGAACTCAAGCACGACGGACCCGCGTACGTCATGATCAACGAAACCATGGCGCGCCACTTCTGGCCGGGCCAGTCGGCAGTCGGCAAACGCATCGGTCAGCGCCAGGGTGAAAACGTGGTGTGGCGGGAGGTGATCGGGGTGGTGGGCGATCTGCAATTCGCGCTGAACATCAGCAATCCGCCCACGATGTTCCAGGTGTACAAGCCCATGGTGCAGGAACCCTGGGGTTACATGTTCCTGTTGTTGCGCGCGGCGAACCCGGCGAACTTCAAGGAGCAGCTGCGCCAGGCGGTCCGGGACGTGGACGCGGACGTGGCCATCCAGATGATGTACACCGTTCCCGAGGCGGTCGATCGCTTCCAACACAACCTTTTCGTGATCAATTACACCCTCGCCGGTTTCGCGCTGCTTGGGTTGATCCTGGCGGCGGTTGGGCTGTACGGCGTCATTTCCTACCTGGTCGCGCAGCGCACCGCAGAGTTCGGGATCCGGGTCGCCTTGGGCGCATCGCCGAAAGCCGTCCTTCGACTGGTCATGCAGCATGGCCTCGTGCTCACCGTCACGGGCCTCGGGATCGGCTTCGGGCTGGGGTATGGCCTGAACCGGCTCGTCGGCTCGGTGATGCCGAAGATGGTCGTCGGCGACAGCGCCGGGCTCACGCTCACCGCGTTCGCTCTCCTGCTGGTGGCTACAGTCGCCTGCCTCTTGCCCGCCTTGCGCGCCACCCGGGTGAATCCAATGCTCGCGCTGCGCGCCGAGTAGGCGGATGAAAAGGACCGATGGGACGAAAAGGAGCGGAGAAGGCGACCGCCGTCGCCGCCTGGCTTGCGAGTCGGACGGCGGCCGCCCATTTTGCCGACCCATGATCCCCTGCTCCATGACGAGGGTTCGAATTCCGCACGCCGGCGGCCTGCCTTGGGCGCACGCGCTGGTCCTTTCGGTCGTACTTAATGTGTGCACCTTCGCGGCGAGTCCCTTCGACTACGACCGCCAGGCTGGTTTCGACGTTCTGGTCAAAGCCAAGGTCACACGGGGCGAGGCGGTGGTCTCCGATCTTTCGTTCTTTACCGTGGCCGGGGATAAGTTCGGGCAGACCGCCGCCTATATCGTCGCGCCGAGAAGCGGCGCGCCGAAGGCCGCGATCCTGTGGGTGCACTGGCTCGGCGAGCCGGAGACCACGAATCGCACGGAGTTCCTTTCCGAAGCGCTCGAACTCGCGAAAGACGGTGTCGTCTCCCTGCTGGTCGACACGATGTGGGCGAAACCCCGCTGGTATCGCGACCGGGTGCTCGATCGCGATTTCGAGGACGGCGTCGGCCAGGTGACCGCCCTGCGACGCGCGCTGGACTTCCTGCAGCAACAGCCCGGAACGGCCGACGTGCCGCTAGCGGTCGTCGGCCATGACTACGGCGGGATGTACGCGGCGATCGCCGTCGCGCAGGAACAACGCGCGCGCGCCTGCGTGTTCGTCGCCTGCACGCCGAGCCTGCTGGACTGGGCGTTCTTTGCCCAAAAGCCGGCTTCGCCGCAGGAGTATGAACGGGAGAACGCCCCCCTGGACCTGCGCACGCACCTGGGCGCCATCAAAGGGGCGAGCCTGCTCTTTCAGTTCGCCGAAAAGGACAGATATGTGCCCCTGCCGAAGGCGCTCGAGTTCTTCACCGCCGCCCCGCTCCCGAAGCAGATGCTCGTCTACGGCGGAGCAGGACATGAGATGACGGAGCCCGCCGAGATTCGCGACGATCGGATTCGGTGGCTGAAGAGCGAGCTGGGGCTGGAGTAACTGTGCGGCCGTGAGCTTGCTCACGCCCTGAATTCGGAGCGCCAGCGAGACGACGCGGGGGCAGCCAATCCAAACCTTCCGCCTGAAGGCGGGACAACGTACCCGAGCCGGTTTGAGTACGTTGTCCCGCCTTTAGGCGGAAGGTTTTTTTCGGTACGCCAATGACAGTTATCGGTGTTTATTTCGGCCGCCGGGGTGGTAGGGTCCACGCATGCCCCTCCCCCGGTGTTTTGGTTGGATCCTGGTGTCCTCATTCGCAGCGCTCTGCGCAGCGCTCCCGCTGAACGCAGTCGAGCTCGACCACCCGGGACCTGGCCCATACGCGGTCGGCAGCACGAATTTCGAGGTCCGCGAGCCGGCCGAGGGCGTGGCGATGTTCGACTACCTGAACGGCAAGGCGACGGCCCAGCAGCTGCTCTATATCTCGGATCTCCTCGTCAGCCCCGACTCGGTGCCGACGGTGCAAGTCCCGGTTCCCGTCGACCCGAAGTTCGGGCGCTGGTCCGGCAAGTCCCTGCCGGTCGTCCTTTACGTGGTTTACCCGACGACCGCTGGAAACGACCGCCCAGCCTACACCTTCCCCTATCGTGAAACGGGCGACAACGTGTTCACCCACATGCAGCGCCCGGGAGAAAAGCCGCTCATCGCCACGGCGGACCGGAAACACCCGCTCATTGTCTACTCGGGCGGCTACAACACGCATGGCCTGTGGCACCTCGAGGAATTGAAGTTCCTGGCCTCGCACGGCTACATCGCCGTCGACATCTTCCACGCCGACAATCGGGGTCCCGGCTTTGTCGGCAACCTGGCCCTGCGCGCGCTGACCCTGCGGGCGGTCACCGACTACATGCTCGCGCATCCGGATTTCGGGCCGGCCATCGACCCGGACCGCATCGGGGTTTCCGGCGCCAGTGCCGGCGCGCATGCAGTGCTCTCGAGCCTGGGTGGCTTCGACCCACGGAGTCAGCATGAGGGCCAGCCTCATCCCCGCATCAAGGCCGGTTTCGCAGTCGTGCCCTTCATGGGGGCCCGGCTCGGGATGTGGCCATTCGGGATCGATGCGTGGCTTTTCGGGGAGGACCATGCCGGCCTGCGCGCGGTCAAGACGCCCTTTTTTGCCGTCTACGCCGACAAGGACCAGAGCGTCGCACCCGCGAACGTGGAGTCAGGCCTGCGCGCGCTGGCGGGCTGGCGGGGCGCCGTGAGGGTGAAGGACGAGACCCATCTGCTGAGCAAGGGAGCGGGTGAGGACGCCCGCGCGTGGGAGCTGCTGTTTTTCAATGCCTGGCTGCGAGACGATCCCGCCGCCCGCGCACAGCTCGAACGCGGCAGCTCGATCAAGGGCGGCGGCGCCGACCAACGCGTGGAACCGTGGAAGTAACCGCCGGGCGCCGCACGTTGGGGCTCCGGCGCGACCTCATCTTCGTTCGTTCTCGAGCACCCGGCGGGCGGTCTGCATCTCCTCGCGCTGCGTGGCATTGAGCTTCGGATAGTGCAGGTCGAGCGCGTCGAGCGCCTCCACAATCAGCTGCGAAATGATCAATCGGGCCGTCTTCTTGTCGTCAGCCGGCACCACATACCACGGCGCGTGCTTCGTGGCCGTGGCGGACAGGCACGTCTCGTACGCCGCCTGATACTGATCCCAGCGCTCCCGTTCGACGAGGTCGCCGCCATCGAATTTCCAGTTCTTCCGCGGATCGTCGATGCGGGACAAGAGTCGCCGCGCCTGCTCCTCCTTGGAGAGGTGAAGAAAGAACTTCACGACCCGGGTGCCATTGCGATGCAGGTGGCGCTCAAAGTCGTTGATCGACTCGAACCGCTTGTCCCAGATCCCGTGGTCGGACGTGAGTTCGTCCGGCAGCTTCTGGCGGGCGAGCACCTCCGGCCGCACCCGCGCCACCAGGACCTCCTCATAATACGAGCGGTTGAAGATCCCGATGCGGCCGCGCTCCGGCAGGCGCACCGTTGTGCGCCAGAGAAAGTCATGGTCCAGTTCCTCCGCGCTGGGGGCCTTGAAACTGTGGACCTGACAGGCCTGCGGATTGATGCCGGACATCACGTGCTTGATGGCACTGTCCTTCCCCGCCCCATCCATCGCCTGGAAGATCAGCAGCAAGGCGTAGCGATTGTGCGCATACAGCAGGCTTTGATCCTCGCGCAGCCGCGCGCGGTTGGCTTCGAGCCGCTCTTCGTAGTCACGCTTGGTGACATACAGCGGATCGATCCGCGTCGGCCGCTTGCGCAGAGTCACCTGCTCGTTGGGCGGTACGCGGTACGGGGCGGTGTCGATGGTCATGGGCGGGGGCACGCTCCGAGTTTGCTCAGGTGGGTGGTTTTTGCGAGTGCGGACGGGCCTGAGACCCACCGGTTGGGGCGGGTCACCGCGGCGCAGCAACGGGGCGGAGGACAATTACCACGGTTGCGCGGTCATGCTTCGCGGGGCGGATTGGACGGCTCTCGCCAGCTCGCGCTGCACAACCAGGAGTTTGCGCTCGAGTCCGGCGACCGTCTCCCGGGTCAGACGGAGCATTTCTTCCACGCGGGATCGCTCGGCGCCCGGAGCCATCCCCCGACGGATCGTCCGGAGTTCGCCCTCCATGCACCAGAACGCGCCCATGGCGGCGCGGGTGCGTTCCAGCGTCTGCTCCAGGTTGGCTTTTTCCTTTTCGTGTAGCACGGGGATTCTCCTTTTCCGTTGCGCAAGACAGACGTGGCGCGTTCTGGTTGCAGCGGAGGAGGAGAGAAAGTGGGGAACATTCCCACGGGTGGCTTGCCCCGGGCAAAACCCGCCGGAAACAGGTTCCCGCGGGTACGGTTTCCACGCATGTCTTTCCCGCCGCGGAGGCGGGGGGCCTCCGGTAACGGCGCGGTTACGGTTCCAGACCTGCAGATCGGCACCGGGCGCGTTTGGGTTCTCTCAACCCAATCGTCCGCGCTTCACGCCATGAGCCTCACCCCTTCCCTTTTGTCCCTCGTCGCTTCGCCCGTCGCGCAGGTCCCGCCGGCGAGACCGGCGGCAACGCTCGACGAACTTCGGTTCGCACTCCGGCAATGCCAGCGACGGCTCGGCACCGCCGCCGAGGAGCCGACGGATTTCGAGCATGCGCGCGACCTGGCGCATGCGATCAACAATCTCCTGCAGCGGGAGTACCTGCTCGCCGCGGTGCGCGAGGTGGCGTGAGCGAAGGCAAGGCCGAACGATCGGCCTACTGGCACGCCTCGCAGACTTCGCCCCGGCGCATCGCTTCGATCGAGCAGGCGGCCTTTTCCTCGGCGGTGTAGACCCGCGGGGCCGGCTCCCCCGGCACCGCGGCCCCCGGTGAGGCCACGCCGGCTGCTTCGCCCGCCACGCCACGCATCTCCTTCTTCACGGAAACCGTCGCCTTCTCGATGTTCGAGGCACCGAGGCTGCGCAGGTAGTAGGTGGTTTTGAGGCCGACGTGCCACGCCTGGCGATACATGTGGGACAGCGTCTTGAGGTCCGGCGTCTTGATCCAGAGGTTCACACTCTGCGCCTGATCAATCCACTTCTGACGCCGGGCGGCGGCGTCAATGATCCACTTCGGATCGATGTCGAACGCCGTCAGGTACTTGGCCTTGAGATCCGGCGGAATGCGTTCGATGTCCTTCAGCTCCCCGTCGAAGTACTTGAGGTTGTCGATCATGTCCTGATCCCACAACCCGCGGGCCTTGAGGTCGCGAACGAGGAACGGATTCAGCACAATGAACTCACCGGACAGGTTCGATTTCACGAACAGGTTCTTGTACGTGGGCTCGATGCACGGCGAAGTCGCGGTGATATTCGAGATCGTCGCGGTCGGCGCGATCGCGAGGCAGTTGGAGTTCCGCATCCCCTGTTGCGCGATCCTGGCGCGCAGCGGGGCCCAGTCCATCCGGCCGCCCCGCGGCACCTCGACGGTCACGCCGCGTTCCTGCTCCAGGAGATCGAGGGTGTCCTGCGGCAACAGCCCCCGGCTCCACTTCGATCCGGGATAACTCGTGTAGGTGCCGCGTTCGGCGGCCAGATCCGAGCTCGCCTCGTAGGCGTAGTAAGCGATCGCCTCCATGGCCTCATCGTTGAACTCCACGGCCTCGGGCGAGGCGAAGGCATGCCCCCGAAGATAGAGCGCGTGGGCCAGACCCATCACCCCCAGGCCGATCGGCCGGTGCCGGCGGTTCGACGTCTCGGCGGCCTTCGTCGGGTAGAAGTTGATGTCGATGACGTTGTCGAGCGCCCGCACCGCCAGCCGGATCGTCTCGCGCAACTTCGCATGATCGATCCCGCCCCGGGCATCCAGATGCGTTTCGAGGATCACGGAGCCGAGGTTGCAGACGGCGGTCTCGTCATTCGACGTGTTGAGCGTGATCTCGGTGCAGAGATTGGAGGAGTGGATGACGCCCGCGTGGTCCTGGGGAGACCGGATGTTGCACGCGTCCTTGAAGGTGATCCACGGGTGCCCCGTTTCGAACAGCATGGAGAGCATTTTCTTCCACAGCTCGATGGCCTCGACGCGCTGGCCGTGGATCTTTCCCTCCTCGGCGAGCTTCTCGTACTCGAGGTAGCGCCGCTCGAACGCGGCGCCGTACAGCTCGTGCAGATCCTTGACCTGGTTCGTGCGGAAGAGGGTCCAATGCTGCCGCGCCTCCATCCGCTTCATGAACAGGTCGGGAATCCAGTTCGCCGTGTTCATGTCGTGCGTGCGGCGCCGATCGTCGCCGGTGTTCTTCCGCAATTCGAGAAACTCGAAAATGTCGTTGTGCCAGGTTTCCAGGTACGCGCACCCCGAACCCTTGCGCTTCCCGCCCTGGTTGACCGCGACCAGCTGGTCGTTGTGCAGCTTCAGGAACGGAATCACGCCCTGCGATTCACCGTTCGTGCCCTGAATGTGGGCGCCCGTGCCCCGCACCGGGGTCCAGGACCCGCCGAGGCCGCCGGCCCACTTGGCGAGGAAGGCGTTGTCGGCGATGCCGCGGAGCATGATGCTCTCGAGCGTGTCGTCGACGTAGTAGAGGTAGCACGAGGAAAGCTGCGAGTGGAGCGTGCCGGAATTGAACAACGTCGGCGTGCTGCTGCAGAAGCGCCGCGACTTGTACAGATCGTAGAGGCCGACCACCAGCGACTCCCGGTCCTGTTTTTCGTCCAGAAACAACCCCATCGCGACCCGCATCCAGAAAAACTGCGGCGTCTCGATGCGCCGCGACGGCTTCCGCGTCTTGTCGACGATCAGGTACCGGTCGTACATCGTCTGGATGCCGAGGAAGTCGAACTCCAGGTCGGAGGACGGATCGAGCGCCGCGCCGAGCCGCGCGAGGTCGTAGTCCAGAAGCCGCGGATTGAGCCGCTTGATCGCGACGCCGTGCTCCAGGTATTTCCGGAAGGCCCGCTGGTGGGCGATTTTCAAGGCGCCGATCCCGTCATTGAGGATGTCCCAGCCGAGCACCTCCTCGTAGATATAGGTCAGCTGGATGCGGCCGGCGAAACGCGCGAAGTCGGCATCCTTTTCGATCAGCGTCTTCGAGTTGAGGATGATGGTCGAATCGAGGTCCTTCTGCGAGATCTGGTCATACACGGACCGGCGCAGCTCCTGTTCGATTTCGTCGTTCGAGAGACACAGATCGAGCCCGATCCGGGCGAACTCGATCCGCTTGCGCAGGTCGGCGCCATCCCAGAAGACATTCGCGCCGTCGGCGCGCTTGACCATGATGAGCGCGGACTGGCCGGGCGCGGTGAGGGACCCGACGTCGGTGAGCGGCTGATCGCCGGCGACCGCGTCCAGACCGGACTCGCGCGCGACCGCGCGCTGGGCGCGGAAAAGGATGTACGCCTCGGCCACCTTGTAGTGGCCGGCCTTCATCAATTCCTCCTGGACGATGTCCTGGATCTCCTCGATGTGGACGAACGACTGCTTCGATCCGTGGAGCCGCTGCGACACCGCCTGCGTGATCGCGACCGCCGGCGCGGAATCACGCTGCAGCGAGAGGAACGTCTTCCGCACTGCGATCTCCACCTTCTGCTCGCTCCAGGGCACGACCTGATTGTTGCGACGGATCACACGCAGCGTCGACGAGCTGGTTTCGCGCTCGATCGCGATCTTCCGCGCCCGATTCAACAGGAGACTCTTGGCGACGAAGTAGGCGTTGTTGTCGACGAGGGTCTTTTCGAGCAGCTCATACAGCGCATTCAGGCTGAGACGCAGCGGGGTCTGGCGCCGGGCAAGTTCACAGAGGTTCGCGGCCAGTTCGCGACAGATCGACGCCACCCACGCCCGGTTCGCCTCGGTGAAGATCTCCTTCTCGCCCTTGGCCAGGCTCACGTTGGTCAGCGCCTTGCCCAGGGTTTCGGCCACTTCGCTCAGCACGAACCGCTCCTCGCCGTGGGGGCACAAGAGGATGATGGGCGGCAGCTCGATGGAGGTGGACGCAAGGACATCGCGCCACGCGTAGTGAGGTTTGAGTTCGACGGGGGTGTGGACGGTGCGTTTCAGCGCGAGATCGTGGGCGAGTGAGGGCGTCATCGGAGATTGGGTCTGGGGTCTAGGGTCTGGGATCTGGGGACTGGGGGGTGCCGGTGGGGTAAGGGGAATCTCAGATCTCAGATCTGAAACCGGCACGAAGCGCGAAGGCGTCGGAAACAGGTCAGTTTCTACAGGAGCAAACAGAGAGAACGGAGGAGCAAGAAACCATGCCTTCCGTTGTCTCTGTTGCCTCCTGTAAAACGGATCGACTCAGAGTTCGTCGTCGTGGGCGACGGTGAGGGACGAGGCCTTCTGGTACTCGGTGACGCGGCCTTCGAAGAAGTTCTGCTCCTTCTTGATGTCCATCATCTCGGCCAGCCACGGGAGCGGGTTTTTCACTCCCGGATTCAGCGGGGCGAGTCCGCAGCCCTCGAGCCGGCGATCGGCGATGTAGTCAATGTAGGTGGTGAACTCGTCGACCGCGAGACCGACGGCGTTCACCGGCAGGCAGTCGCGGATGAACTCCTTCTCCAGCGCGATGGCTTCACGCATCAGGGCGCGCAGCTCCTCCTTGAATTCCGGCGTCCAGATCTCCCGGTTCTCCTCCACGAGGTCCATGAACAGGTTCCGGAACACCTCGATGTGGTTGGACTCGTCGCGGAGCGTGTAGCGGAACATCTGGCCGATGCCGGGGAATTTGTTCTGCCGGTACAGCGACAGGATCATTCCAAACAATCCGTAGAACTGCGTCCCCTCCATGCACTGCCCGAAGACAAAGATGTTTTTGGCGAGCAGCTTCTTGTTTTCCGGACGGGTCAGGTCGAGATCCCGCCGCAGCTGCCGCGACACGCCGGTGACGAACGCGTTTTTCCGCACGATGGTCGGCACGTCCTCGAACATCGCCTCGCACTCGTGCGGGTTGATGCCGAGGGAGGCGATCATGTAGAGCAGCGAGTCGGCGTGGATGTTCTCCTCGTGGGCGTGGCGTCCGAGGACCAGCTTGAGCTCAGGGGCCGTGACCAGTTCGCGCACCACGTGCTGGATGTTGTCGCCCACGATCCCCTCCGCGGCCGAGAAATACCCGATGCCCATCCGGATGATCCAGCGTTCGACGTCGGAGAGCGACCGTTCGTCCCGCCACTGCTCGATATCCTTGCCCATGGGGATGTCCTCCGGCTCCCAGTGGTTCGCCTTCATCTTTCGATAGAGGTCGTACGCCCACTGATATTTGAGCGGGAGCAGGTTGAATGTCATGGTCTCGCGACCGTTGATGACCTTCTTGGCGGCGAAAGCGGCTTCGGCTTTCGCTTGATCGAGAACGAACGTCTTGGCGCCGACCTGAAACGTTTTGTGCATGGGACTGGCGAAACGAACGGAACGAAGGGGCTAAAGGAGTGCGGTGGGTCGATGACTGATGAAAATCACCGGCGAAAGGCGGGCTTTGTGAGGGCGAAGGAGCCAGAGGCGAACACAACTTGTGAAAACTTGCTCACCGGTTACTGACCACAACCGGCTGTGGTCCTCGGCTCGCTCGACCACAACCGATGGTAATCCCGCCGATCTGCGTCAACTGGTTTATGGCAAGAAATGCGGCCACTTTTCCGCATTTTTTGCCTTGCGTCCCCGAGCCTAGGAATTCGCAGAGCTAATGAGGGAACGGGGCCGATGCGGGCGAGCCGCCCGCGGTCCACGCGGCGTGATGGTCCACGCGGCGTGATGGTCCACGGGCGGGATGGTCAAAGGGCGGGATGGACCGCGGGCGGCTCGCCCGCATCCGGACTTGGTCGAGCACCCGGCACGCATCTTGGCGCTGACAGCCTGCGTGAAACCCGCTGGCGTGGGGACGATGCATGTCCTGACGAACCGAGTACGCCGGCGCCCGGCCGCCTGGGGGTGGTTCGCGGGCCTGCTCCTCGGCGCGGCGGGACTCCTGGCCTACCACAACAGTTTTCGGGTGCCGTTCGTGTTCGATGACGTCACGGCGATTCCCCAGAACACCTCCCTTCGCGCCGCCGCCACCTGGTGGACGCCTCCCGCGGACACCACGGTGAGCGGGCGGCCGCTGCTCAACGCGTCCTTTGGTTTCAACTACGCGATCGGCCGGGAACGCGTCTTCGGTTACCACGCGGTGAACCTGGCCCTCCATGTCGGCGCCGCCCTGCTGTTGTACGGGCTGGTCCGACGGACCCTCGCGCCGGAGAGCCGCGCGGAGCCGGCCGGCCGGCCAACCCCACCGGCCCCGCCCGAAGGGGCGGCGCTGACGGTCGCCCTGCTCTGGCTCCTGCACCCGCTGCAGACGGAGGCGGTGACCTACATCGTCCAGCGCGCCGAGTCGCTCGCGGGGTTCCTGTATCTGGCCACCTTGTACACCTTCGCGCGCGGCGCTGGCGCCGGCACCGCCGGCGGGCCGACCGTCCGGGGACCCGCCTGGCTTGCGGCGTCGTCGGTCCTTTGTGCCCTGGGCATGGCCGCGAAGGAAACGATGGTGTCCGCGCCGCTGATCGTGCTGCTTTACGACCGGACCTTCGTCAGCGGAACGTTCCGGGCCGCCTGGCAGCGTCGCCGTGCCTACTATCTCGGCCTGGCCGCGACCTGGCTCCTGCTGGCGTATCTCGTGGCGAGCACGGAGGGTCGCGGCGGCTCCGCGGGTTTCAACGCGGACGTCTCCTGGTGGCACTACCTGCTCACGCAGGCGGCGGCGCTGTGCACGTACGCGCGCCTGACCCTCTGGCCCCACCCGTTGACGTTCGACTATGGTTTCAGCGTGATCACAGAGCTGGGAAGGGTGTGGGGGGAGGGTCTGGTGATCCTGCTCGCGCTCGGAGCAACCGGGTGGGCATTGGTGCGGCGGCCGGCATTGGGTTTCCTGGGGGCGTGGTTCTTCTGCCTGCTTGCGCCCACTTCCAGTTTTGTCCCTGTCGCAACCCAGACCATGGCCGAACACCGCATGTACCTCGCACTGGCCGCTCCCCTCATGCTGTTGGTGGTCGGTCTCGGGCGAGGGCTCGGGTCGCGCGGGTTGGCGATCCTGCTCCTGGGCGCGGCGGCGGCCGGCGTGGTTACCCACCAGCGCAACGAAGATTACCGGGATGCACTCAGCCTTTGGACCGACGCCGCGGCCAAGCAGCCCGGCAACGGCCGCACCCACTACGGCGTGGGCGCCGCGCTCGCCCAGCTCGGCCGCGATGAGGAGGCCATCCGCGCCTTCCGCCGCTCCATCGCCCTCGACCCGGCCTCGGTGGAGGCGCACACGACCCTGGGGCTCCTGCTGCAGAAGACGGGCCGTGCCCCCGACGCGGCCGAAGCGTGGGCCGAAGCGCTGCGGCTCGACCCGACGGATCCGGAGGCGAACATTCACCTCGGCGGCCTGCTGGCCGCCCAGGGGCGTCCCGCGGAAGCGCTCGAGCTGTTTGAACGCGCACGCCCACGGGGCAGCGACCGCGCGAGCCTGCACGTCAATTACGGCGGCGCCCTCCTGCAGCTGGGCCGCACCGCCGAGGCAGTGGCACACCTGACCACGGCCGTGACGCTCGACGCCCGCAGCGCGGAAGCCCACTACAATCTCGGTCTGGTCCGGCTGCAGGAAGGCCGGTACGACGCCGCCGCGGAGCATTTCCGCGCGGTGCTGGAGGTCGCACCGCAGGACCAGGGCGCCCGGGACAACCTGGCCTATTGCGAAGCGCGACGCACGGACGCGACGACGGCGCGGAAAAGGGGCGCGGCGGAGCCGCCCATCGGCCGATGATGCGCCTGCCCGCCTTCGTTGTGACAGGCCTGCAGGTGCTGGCGCTCCTCGCCGCGAGCGCCGCGGTTTACCTGCACGCGCTCGACGCGCCCTACGTGCTGGACGACGTCGCCGCCATTGAACGCAACGAATCCATTCGCGACCTCCGGAACGTGACCGCGGTGCTGCGCCCACCCGCGGAACGCGGTGTGACCGTGGGAGGGCGACCGGTGCTCAATCTCTCGTTCGCCCTCAATCGGGCGCTGCTCGGGCATCGGCCGGGGGCGTACCGCGTCGTCAACGTCGCGATTCACGCCGGTTGCGTGCTGCTGGCGTTCGGTCTGCTCCGGCGCTTGCAGGGACACCTTGGCCCAAGGCGGGCTGAAGCACTGCCCTCCTCGCGAGCCAACCTGGGAGGCGGTCCGGGCTTCCTCCCGCCGTTTGGCCTGCCTTTCTGCGTCGCGCTGCTTTGGGCGATGCACCCGTTGAACACGTCGGCCGTCACCTATTTGTCGCAACGGGCGGAATCGTTGGCGTCGTGCTTCTATCTCCTGACCGGGTATGCTTTCCTGCGGTCCCAGGCGGCAGATCGTCTCGCTGGCGCCCCCGGCCGCCTCACACCCTTCGGTGGCGCGGAGGGTGCCGGAAGCGCAAGCGAGACGCTCCGGTGGCGCGTGATCAGCGTGGTGGCCTGTTTCCTCGGCGTGGCCACCAAGGAGATCGTGGTCACCGCCCCCGTGGCGATCCTTCTGCTGGACCGCTGGTGCCAGGGGGAATCCTTCCGGGCCATCTGGGGTCGGCGGCGCGGGTTCTACCTCGCGCTCGGTGCGAGCTGGCTCCTCGCTGCGGTTCTGACCCTTGGCACCGACGCCCGGGGCGGCACGATCGGATTCGGCACGCCGGTTTCACCTGCCGCCTATCTCGGCACGCAGGTGTATGGGATCGTCCATTACCTGCAGCTCGCGGTCTGGCCGACCCCGCGGGTGTTCGACTACGGCTCCCTCGTGATTCCCTGGCGCAACCTGGCGCTGCCGGGACTGGTGCTCGCCGTGCTGGGCGTGGTGCTGGCCATCAGCGCGCGAAAACGGCTGCCACTCGCGCTTGCCGGCGGCCTCTTCCTTCTGCTGCTCGCGCCCACCACCAGTGTGGTGCCGATCGCCTCGCAGACCCTCGCCGAGCACCGCCTTTATCTTCCGCTCCTCGTCCTGACTGCGGGCGCCGGCTTCGGGCTGGCGCGGATCGTCCGGACCCCGGTGGCGGTCGCGGCCCTGATCGCGGCCAGCGGGGGGCTGGGCTTCCTCACGTGGTCGAGCAATGCCACGTTGCGGGACGAAGTCGCCTTGTGGCGGCAGACCCTCCAACACCGTCCGGAAAACGCGCGCGGCTGGAGCAACCTCGGGGTGGCGCTCGCGCGGGCGCAGCGGGTGCCGGAGGCGATTACCGCCCTCGAGCGCGCCACGGCGCTGCAACCGGATTTCGCGGAGGCGCAGAACAATTTGGGCTACCTGTTCCTGCAGTTGGGCCGGCCGGCCGACGCCCTCCCGCACCTCGAACAGGCGGTTCGCCTTCGACCGGCCGCGACCGATATCCTTGGCACCCAGGCGGCGGCGCTGGCCCGCGTCGGACGTCCGGACGAAGCGCGCGCGGTTTACCAGCGGGCGCTCGCGTTGAGACCCGGAGACCCCGAACTGCTCTTCGGTCTGGCCAACGTGGAATTGCAACAGGGCGAAGTCGGGCCTGCGGTCGCCCACTACGAGCGGCTGCTCGAAGCGGAGCCCGGGCGGACCGATGCGCGCTATAACCTGGGGCTCGCGCGCCGGCTGGCCGGGCGCACGGCGGAGGCGGTGCGGGATTTCGAAACCGTTCTGACGTCGGACCCCGGCCACCCGCTCGCTCGTCTCGAGCTGGCGGGCCTCCTGCATCAACTCGGCCGCCGCGAAGAAGCGGCGGAGCACTATCGCGTCCTGCTCCGGGTGGAGCCGCACTCCGCGGCAGCTCGCGCTGGCCTCGAACGCATCGACCGCCAGACTGCGCCGTCGCCGCCATGAGCCGCCCCGCCGCCGAACCCTCCCGTGCGCACCACCGCTGGCTGCCGCTCGTGCTCATCGTGCTCGGCTTCGCGGTCTACGCGAACACGTGGCACGTGCCGTTCGTGTATGACGACCAGGAGGCGATCCTCACCAACCGGTCGATCGAGCGGCTCGCCGATCTCGGAACCGTGCTGCGGCCGCCGGCAGAGGGGGGGCTTACCGTCAGCGGCCGGCCGCTGTTGAATCTGAGCTTCGCGGTGAACTTTGCCGTGAGCGGTCGCGCCCCCTGGAGTTATCATCTGACGAACACGTTCATCCATGTCCTCGCGGGGTGCGTGTTGTTTGGCCTGGTGAGGCGGACGCTGGCGGCGGCGGGCAAGCCTCGAATCGCCGGCGCTGTCCTCCCCGCTCCGACTCCGATCGCGGGAGAGGTGGATGCGGCAGGGGTCGCCTTCTTTTCCGCGGCTCTATGGCTGGTGCATCCCCTGTGCACGCAGGCGGTGACGTACACGGTGCAACGCGCGGAGTCGCTGCTGGGGCTGTTTTATCTGCTGACGGTGTACGGCTTCGCGCGCGCCGCGGAAACCCGGGGCTCGCGAACGGCCGCGCGGTCGGCCGGGTGGCTCGTGCTGAGCGTGGTGGCCGGCCTCGCCGGGGCGGCGACCAAGGAGGTGATCATCACGGCGCCCTTGCTTACCTTCCTGTACGCCCGGACCTTCGCGACCGGCAGCTTCCGCAGCGCGTGGCGGGAGTGGCGTGGATACTGGATCGCGCTCGGGCTGGTCTGGCTCCTGGTGGCGCTCCTGGTGGCCAGCACGGGCGGCAATCGGGGCGGCACCGTGGGTTTCAACACCGGAGTGCCGGCCTGGGCGTATCCACTTACGCAGGTCCAGGCGGTCGCCCGCTACCTCACGCTCAGCGGATGGCCGAATCCGCTGGTGTTCGAGTACGGCACGTTCTGGGTCACCCGGACTCGCGACCTACTGCCCTACCTGCCGGCAGTGGTGGTGGCGCTCGGAGGGACCGTCTGGGCGCTCCGCCGGGCGCCGCGCGTCGGTTATGCGGGCGCCTGGTTCTTCGGCATCCTCGCGCCGACCTCTCTCGCGCCCGGCACGATCCAGATGGTGGTCGAGCACCGGATGTACCTCCCGCTGGCCGGCGTTGTGACGTTGATCGTGACGGCGGCGAGCCGGGTCGGTGGCCGCCGGGTCCTTCCTCTCGGCGTGGCCGCGATCGTGGCTCTCGGCCTGACGACCTTTGCCCGGAATCGAGATTATGCCACGGCCGTGTCACTCTGGAGTGACACCGTGGCCAAGCGGCCGGAAAACGGGCGCGCGCACGACGGGCTGGCCGATGCCCTGGCGAAGGCAGGCCAGCCGGTGGCAGCCCTCCGCCACTGGTCCACCGCGGTGCAGCTGATGCCCCACGAGGGCCGATACCGCTACAACCTCGCGCTGGCGTTGGTTCAGGCGGGACGGGCCGGTGAGGCCGTGGCCGAGTACCAGCGCGCGGCCCGGCTGCTGCCAACCGACGCCAGCGTGCAGAACAATCTCGCCGTGGCGTTGACCGCGGCGGGACGGATTGCCGAGGCCCTGGCCCATGCGCGGCGCGCGGTCGAGCTGAAGCCGAATGATCCGGATCTCGTGTACAACCTCGCTCTCGCCGAACTGCGCAATGGCCATGGCGAGGCTGCCCGGGCCGGATTTGCGCGGGTCATCGACGCCAATCCCCGCGATGCCGGGGCACGCCTCAATCTGGGCAACCTGCTGCTCGAGGCCGGCGACCTCGCGGGGGCCGCCGGCCATTATCGGGCAGGTCTGGTCGCCGCGCCGATGGACAACGAACTGGAAACCATGCTGGGTTCGGCGGAACTGCTCGCGGGGCGGCATGCGGAGGCGGAACGGCATTTCGACGCCGTCGTCCAACGCACCGCGACGGCCGGTGCGCCAGGCAGCCCCGGAGCCCCCTCACCCGTGGCCACGCAGCGGCTCGAAGCGCTTTTCGGCCTGGGCGAACTACGGAGGGTGCAAGGCCGCCCGGCCGAGGCGCGCACGTTTTTCGAAGCGGTGCTCGCAGGCGAGCCGAACCACGGTCGGGCTCACTACAAACTCGGCAACCTGTGGATGGAAATGGACGACCCTCATCGCGCCGTCTCCCACTATGAAGCCGCGCTGGCGGCCGACCCGCGCGATGCCGCCGCCTTCCATCATCTCGGCCTGGCACACGCCCGCCTCGGGAACTGGCGACAGGCCCGCGAGGCGATTCGCCACGCGCTCAAGCTGCGCCCCGATTTGCCCGACGCCCGGCGACAGCTGGAACACGTGGAGCAAATGATCCGGTAAGCCAGGCCGCAACCAGGGGCGGGCCAAAGCACCGCCCTCCTGCCCCGGACGGTGCCCGCGATCGGACGCAGCGGCGCCCTACTCGCCCAAGGCACGCAGTTCGGCTCGCGCTTCGCCATCCTCAGGCTGTTGCCGCAGATATTCGCGATAGTGAAGGCGGGCATCGTTCTGCCGCCCGACTTGCACGAGCCCGAAGGCCAGCGCCCGTCGGGCGCGCGCGTGGTCGGGCGCCACGTCCACGACGGCGGAGAGTTCGGTGACGGCCTCGTCCCAACGATTCAGGTCAGCGAGCGCCAGCCCGAGATTCAGGCGCGCGTCCAGGAAGCCGGGCTGACGCGCGAGCGCCGCGCGATAACTCTGCAGCGCGTCGTCGGTCCGGCCCAGTGCGAGCAAGGCATTGCCGGCATTCACGTGCGCCGCGGCATAGGCTGGATCCTGCTCCAGCGCGGTGCGGTAATGTTGCAGCGCGGCTTCCATCGCGCCGTCCGCGGCCCGCGCATTGCCGAGGTTATAATGCGCCTCAGGATACACCGGCCGCAGTTCGAGCGCACGCGAGAGATGTCGCTTCGCCTCCTCAAGGCGACCGAGAGACAGGCAGGCATTGCCCCAATTGTTTTCGGCTTCCGCGAATCCTGGCTTCCACTCGAGCGCCCGCGCATAATGCGCGAGCGCCTCCTCGGCCCTGCCTGCGGCCACCAGCACATTGCCAAGATTGTTCTCCGCCTGGGGATAGGCCGGCTGCAACCGCAGTGCCGTCTCGTAACTCGAGATCGCCGCCTCCCGCTCATCGCGATCAGCGAGCAGGACCCCGAGATTGTAGTGCGGATCGGCGTAGTCCGGACGCAATTCAAGCGCCCGGCGGTACGCCCGTTCGGCCTCGGACTTGCGGCCCGCACGATAGAGACCCTGACCGAGATTGTTGTGGGCGCGGGCGCTCTCCGGCCGCTTGGCCGCGGTGTCGGCCCAGATCGTCACCTCGCTCGCGTAATCCTGATTCCGAGCTACGGTCATGATGCCGAAGGCCGACGCAAGGGCGGCCAGCAGGAGCGGGAACGCCCGACCCGCCACTCGGGCGACGCCGAGCACCAAACCCGTCGCCAGGACCGCGAGCGCCAGGTACATCCGATGCTCGGCCGCCGTCTGGGTCGCCACCGGGACGACGCTCGAACTCGGAGCCAGGAGGGCGAAAAAAGCCAGGCCGCCGAAGGTGAGCGCCGGGGCCCGCCGCCAGAGCGCCACGCTCAGCCCCAGCGCGCTGCAGAGGGCCAAGCCCTGCCACGCCACCGCGCCGATGCCCGGGGCGAGAGCAGTGCCGTAGTCGAAAACCAGCGGCTCCGGCCAGGCCGTCAGTGCCACGTAACGCACGATCGCCTCGCACTGGGTCAACAAGTACTGCCAGGGCGTGACGCCGGCGCCGAAGCCAGCGGTGCCTCCGCGTCCCGAGGTGCTGAATACCAGGGCGGCGAGCACCAGGAGGGCCGCCGCGTAGCCGATGTACACGCCGCGACGCGCGCGCCAGGCCCCGGCCAAAGAGCCGGCCAGGAAGGTGCGGTCGTAGAGGAGAATCACGAACGGCGCGGTGACCAGCGTCTCCTTGGCCGCCATGCCGAGCGTGCAGAGGACGACGCTCGCGGGGAGCCAGAGCGGACTGCCGGCATTTTGCGCCCTGCGGGAAGTGGATGCAGGCGGGACGCCGGTGCTCCCAGGACGCAGGGCGTCGCCGGGGGGGACGGTGCCACGACGAGCTCCACGAATGAAGGTGTAGAGGGTCGCGAGATAAAGGAGACCGGCGAGGGACTCGGCGCGTTGGACGATGTAGGTAACGGATTCCGTCTGCAGCGGGTGCAGCAGCCACACTGCGGCGGAGAACCAGGCGGCGAGCAGGAGGTGGCCGGCGGCCGGGCTTGCGGCGGGTTTCGGGACGTCGACACGCCCGCCCTCCCCGGGAGACCCCGCTCTGCAGGGGGGGAGGAGCAAGGTGCGGCGGACGATCCCGAAAAGCAGCAGGCTGGCGGCGGCGTGCAGCGCGAGGTTGACGGCGTGATAACTCCAGACCGCATCACCGGAAACGGCGCGATTGAGCGCGAACGACACCGTCAGGAGCGGACGGCCACTGGTCGTGAGGCCCCCGGGCTGGCCTGAGCCCAGCACGGATGCCAGCGCGGCGGGGCGATCCAGAGCGGGGTTCTCGACGATGGACGGGACATCATCGAAGAGGAAGGGCACCTCGAAGGAGTTGTGGTAGGCGGCAACCGCCAGCAGCACGAGCAACGCCGCTCCGACCCGGACCGCGCGGGCAACCGGGGACAACGAGGCGGACGGCGGTAAGTGCACCGCGTTAGACGAACCGGATTTCGCCCGCAGGTGAACCGCATTCTCGCCCGCGACCTGCCCGCTCTCACTCTCCCTTCATCCTCCCTTTCACTTTCCCTTTCCCCTTCCCCTTTCCCTTCTCCCTCAAAAAAAAGGCGGCTGCCCGCGAAGGCAGCCGCCCGGAAGTGAAACGCGTTATCCCGGCTTAGAAGCGGATGCGGACACCCAGCTTCATCTGCCAGCGCGACGCCTGCGTGTCGTCGGCAACCGTCGGGACGCCGTCGAGCGTGTTCGCGTTGAACGTGTACAAGTACTGGTTGGTGGCGGCGTCGAACTGCGTGCCGGCCACGCGGCGCTTGTACGAGAATGGAACCTCGTCGAGCAGACCCCATTCGTCGTTCAGCAGGTTGAACAGATTGACGATCTGGAGATAAGCCTCCGCGTGGAGCTTGCGGAAGATCGGCAGCTCCTGGCGGAGCGTGACGTCCATCGTGTGATTCCACGGCGAGCGCTCGGAGTTCCGCTCGGTCACGCCACCGGCGAATTCGCCGAGGGTGGTGCCCTGCGCGAACGCGAAGAACGCGTCGCGCTCGGCGGTGCTCGCCCAGCGGACCTTCGGATCGTTCGGGCCCGTCGGCATGTAGAACAGGTCGTTGTCCGCAATGCCGTCGCCGTTGGCGTCGCCCTTGAAGACCCAGCTGTAGTTGCGACCGGTACGGGCCTCGTACACGGCCGTGAGGGTCGTGCGGGTGTGCTCACGCTTGAAGAAGTCGAAGCGCTGCGAGTAGTACGCGACGAGCTTGTTCTTGGTCTCGGTGTTCGACGTGCTGGCGGAATCCTCGTTGGGATTGTACACCGCGCGCGTCGTGTAGAGCGAACCCGCGGTCGACGAGGTCAGCGGGCTGACCTCGGTCGCGCGGCCGCGCGTCCAGGAAACGCCGGCGGCCCAGTTGTTCTTCATCGGGCGGTCGATCATCAGCGTGAAGTCGTGCCCCTGGCCCTTGTCCGTGTTGTTCAGGCGGTACACATCGCCAAAGGTCGCGATCCGGCGGCGGCCGGCCGTGTTGGTGCTGGGCGTGCCGGTGATGGCCGGCGTGATCGCACCCGCGTAGCGGATACGACCGTCGGGCATCGTAGCCGGGCCGGACGTGGCGGTCTGGTAGTTGAGGTACTCGACGAACAGGCCCTTGTGCACCTTCGTCGCGGTCACCTCGGCGCTGACCTGCAGGCCGAGGAACGGGAGCTCGTGGTCCACCGCGAGGTTGGCTTTCCAGACGGACGGCATCTTGAAGCCAGGGGCCGTCAGGTTGATGGTCGGGACCGGCGGGTTGCCCGCGGGCACCGGCTGCTTGGTCACGTCCGGCTGGAACACCAGCGTGGGCTGATTGGCACCGTTGACGTTGGCCGTGACCGTGCCGGCGGTGCCGGCATTCTGGTACGCGTTGGCGAGCCAGACGGCCGGGTTGCGACCCTGGAACAGGCCGACGCCGCCGCGCACCTGGGTGCGACGGGCGGCGGGCAGCTTGTAATTGAAGCCGACGCGGGGGGCGACGGTGTAGTTGCCGTCCGGCGTCTCATCGTTGCGCATCCCGAAGGCGGTGACGAAGCCGGGATTCAGCGGGGGAGCCTTGTCGACGGTCGGGTAGTCGAGCCGGAGACCGCCGGTCAGGGTCAGGCGATCGTTCGGGCGCCAGGTGTCCTGGATGAGAGCGGCATACGCCTCATAGGTGAACCGCGCGAAAACGTCGTCGATGGTGTAGCCCGGGAGCGGCTTCGCGCTCGTGTACTGCGACGGACGGCCGGCGAGGAAGGCCTGGACGCTGTTTTGCGCCGGGGTCGCGCCGACGGCCGGCAGATTCCGGAACGTGTAACTGCCGTAGTACGCCTGGAGGAAGCGATTGTCGTAATCGGTCTGGTTGATCTCACCGCCGACGGCGATGACGTGATCGCCGATCGAGTATTCACCGATGAGCTTCGCGATCCGCTCCTTGGTATTGAGCTGGTTCAGCTGACGGGAGAACTCCGTGCCGAAGTTGAGGAAGCCGGTCGCGCTCGCGCCGGTGTCCGTACGGGTGCCTCCGAGGTCGCCGATGCCGATGGCGGGGAACGGAGCGCCGCGGTTGACCGGCGACGCGAAGTATTCGGAGGTGCTGTACGAAAGTTCCGTGCGGAAGTCCGGGGTCCACTGGCTGTTCAGGCGGCCGGTGATGGTCTCGGTGTTGCGCGGCTGGTCATACCACATGTTGCTGAGCGAGCTGCCGGTGGTGCTGGTCACGCCCGAGAAGTTCGGGATCGAGCCCTCGTTCTTGCGGTAGGTGACGCTCAGGCGGTGGTCGTTGGTGATGTTCCAGTCGACCTTGGCGAGCCAGGTCTTCTGTTCGGCGACGTTCTGCGCGCCGCCGAAGGTGCCGGGATCGTACCCGAGGCCCTTGACGTGGGCGATCACCTGGTCGATCAGCGCGAGGGAGGCCGCGTTGAACACGAAGCCGGCCGCGGGGGCGGTGGACTCGCGACGGAAGTCATCATAGCCGAGAACGAAGAACAGCTTGTCCTTGATGATCGGGCCGCTGAACAGCGCGCCATAGCTGCGCTCGTCAAACTCTTCCTTGGCGCCGGTGCGCGGATTGGGAGCGCGCCATTCCGTCTTGCTGGTCTCGTAGTAGGTCACGCCCGAGAACTGATTGGTGCCGCTCTTGGTGACCGCGTTGATCAGCACGCCGGTGAAGCCCGAGCGCCGGACGTCGTAAGGATTGAGGTCGATGCTGACGGCCTCGAGGGCTTCCAGCGGGATCGGGCTGCGCAGCGAGGAGAAGCCGTTGCTGTTCAGGCCGAACGGATCGTTCGCTTCGACGCCGTCGATGAGGAAGGAGTTGAAGCGGAAGTTCTGGCCCTGGGCGCTGAGCTGGCCGCCCTGGTCAAGCGACGTGAGGGTGATGCGGGAATCGAGGCGGGCGAGGTCCTGGACATCGCGACGCATCGAGGCAATGCCCTCGATCTCGCGCGACGTCAGCGTCGTACCCGTGCTCATCTTGCTCGAATCGAACGTGGTGTCGCGCTCGCCGGTGACGGAGAACGCCTCCATCTGCACGATTTCCGAGCGGCTCGGGAAATTCACTTCGGCCGACTGGCCGAGCTCCACGTAGACGTCGCGGATGGACTCATCCCCCACCGAAACCGTGTAGGGGCCGCCGACGCGCAGACCGGAGAAGTCGTACTGGCCGGCGGTGCGGGTGACCGTGGTCATCCGGGAGCCGGTCGGCTCATGCACGAGGGTCACGGTCGCGCCGGAAATAGGGGCGCCCTGGGGATTTCGGACGAATCCGCTGAGAGCGGACGTCGTTACGCCTTGGCCGAAGGCGACGGTTGCGACTGCAAACAGCGCGAAAAGCGCCGCGAGCACCCGCGGGATAAGCGAGGATCGGTTCATGTGTAGTTGGAGCTTGGCTTGGTGTCGGCGGTCGGCCGACGACTTTATGACGCAGACGCAGCAGAGACTCCGGGAAATTCACAGTCAAGGCCTTCGACTGGCCGCCAACGTAACGTCGCAAATCTGTAACAGAAAACGATGCACGGAGCCTTCAGTCGTCGAATGGCCCCCCGGCGCTTTCCTCCGATGATTGCATTCTGCAAGAGAGGAAGAAAGGGGTCGCGCACCCTGCACGAAGAAGCTTCCCAACGCAGCCACCGGATGATTTCCGACCCCAATTTAACTACTTACATACTAGCATTTAACATGAAGTCCGGCCGGCTTGGCACGGGGCGAGGTATAGGGGTCGGCACACACACATCAGCCCCGCTCCATCATGACTTCCTCCCCCCTTCCCACCCCCAAGATCAACCGTCCCGCCAGCGAGCGCGCCGCCCGGGCCGCCGCCTCTCAGCAGGAAGCCGAGTACGATGCCGAGCTCGTGCGACGCTTCAACGGCGGCGATGAGGCTGCATTCGTGGAGATCATGGGACGGTACCGTGAAAAGATCTTCTCCGTGGCCCTCGCGCTGCTGCGTAACCGTGCCGATGCGGAAGAGATCGCCCAGGACACTTTCATTCGCGCCCACCGCGGGCTTTCGCGCTTCCGCGGCGATTCTTCGCTGGCCACGTGGCTGCACCGGATCGCGGTCAACCTCGCGCGCAACCGTTACTGGTATTTCTTCCGCCGCCGCCGGCATGCCACCCTGTCGCTCGACTGTGCGTTGAATGACGACAGCGAGGCGACTTTTGCCGATCTGGTGGCGACGACCGCCCCCAACCCGGCCCGTGAGGCGGCGACCGATGAATTTGCGCAGTTGGTGACCGTGTGCATGGAGAAACTCGATGCACGTCACCGCGAAATCCTTACCCTGCGCAACCTTCTCAACCGATCGTACGACGAGATCGCCCAGGCTTTGGGCATCAATGTCGGCACGGTGAAGAGCCGCATCGCCCGCGCCCGTGGCAATCTCCGCGCCCTGCTCGCGGAAGCCTGCCCGGAGTTTTCGCCGGATGCGGCCCCGAGCGATTGGTTCGAGCCGAACCGGCCGAGCGGGAAGCTGGAAGCGACGACCTCGTAAGCTTCCGCCAGATTTTCCCGGCACCTCAGCCGCGCCATACTATCGGTGGCGCGGCTGTTTCATGCCCCGAAGTCGCCGTGGAGGCCACGGTGCCGAGGCTCAGCCCGAGCGTGCAGGCGCGACATCGAGGACGGTCATCGAATCGCTGGCGCTCTTCGCTACGCCCAAGCGCCTTCGTGTAGCGAGGAGCGCCAGCGAGTCGACGGCTGACCTCCAAAGCCCCGACAACTAAACCGGTCTGGCGCGAGGACGCGGCCTCCGTGGTCTCTGTGTCGGAGCTCCGTGCTCTCTGTGGCAACTTCGGAATCCAGGTTCGATGTTCGACGTTCGATGTTCGATCTCCTTCGCTCATCGCCGCAGCTCGAGCCACGCCGCGAGTTCATCCAGCGCCTCCGCGGTGGTGACGCCGCGTCTGACGGCCCGCGAAGCGACCTCCAGCCGGCCGGTCGTGCGATTGGCCTTGGGCTCCACGTGACCGACCAATTCCAGGCCGCGGAGCACGGGGAGCGCGTAATGGCCGCGCACCCGCTTCGCAGGCGGCGTATAAGCTTCCCACGTGTAGTCAAAGCCCCACAGCGCCGAGGTGAGAGCGCGATCGTAAATCAGCGGGTCGAGCGGCGCCAGGAGTGACACCCGCTCCCCTCCGAAGGCCGGGGCCTTGGCGCACGCTTCAAGCAGGGGAACGTCCTCGGACAGGCAATGAAGTTCGCGGCAGCCCGTCACCGCAACGGCCTGTACCTGGTCGCGGATCAATTCGAGTTCGTTGCGCTTGAGCACCGCCAGCCGGCGTTGCCTCAGTTTGAGCCGGGCCAGCCACAACGCCGTCTCCTCCGCGGAGGGCCGCGACGCCCGAAGGATTCGCGCCGGCAGGGCCCGTTCAGGCAAGTCGTACCGACGGCGGCCCTGGCTGCGGCCGGCGATCAACAGCTCGCCATGGAAAAACAGCTTTTGCAGCGTGTTCTTGACCACCGTGGCCGCGCCCCAGACCGCCGCACGCGAACGGCCCGACCGGCCAAAGTCCTCTGAACCGAGTGGCCCGCGTGCCTGGATTTCGTTGAGGAGCTGGGGCGCAAGCCGGCGTTCCGCCGGCGTCAGACGACCGGACCAGCCGCTGTGCCGCCGCGCCCGTCGCGTCATCGCGTCATGAAAATGCGGCCACGCGTCCGCGGGGAATGCCGCCAGGATGTTCGTCCCGGGCAGGTGATGCTCGAAGGCGGTCCGTTGTTCCGCCGCCGTGCGCACATCGTCACCGTGCATGGTCCGCGTCAGGTCTCCGGGGCGATATCCGGGCACGCGGTTGCGGAGAATCAAATCGTGCATGCGCCCGCAGATGTTGAGCGGATCGATCTGCACGTAGCCGAGGTGTTGGATGGCCGCCAGGGTGGAGGCCAGTGCCCCGCCAAGTCCGGTGGCGCGGACCGCGAAGCATCGTGCGGCGAGAGGAGAAATGGAAACGGCGCGGGACATGCAGAGCGGAAGGCTCGGAGGGAGCGGAGAACGCCAGCGACCCTGGCTTGCAACCCTCCGGGTCAGCTCCCCTTCAGGCCGGCGAGCACCCGCGGCAGGGAAACCGGAGGCACATCGCGCATCAGATTGTGCAGGCCCTCGGCGTTGAGCAGGGAAAGTCCGTGTGCTTCGGCGTAGGCGTTGGCATCCGGCGCAAACCCGCGGGGCGATACGTACCACCCCACCGCGACACCTTCCGCGGTCAACGTGGCGAAAAATTCGCGCAGCCGCTTCGTCGACACGGGGGCGCCCTGAGCCGAACACACCACGAGGATCCGCGGCGCCACGTCATCCCGCCGCCGCAGTTCCAGATCCACGTCGTCACCGGCCGGACGCGCCCGGCTCTTGTAGTCGTCGAACTCGGCCAGGGCGGCCACAACCGACACGAGTCGTTCCTTGGACCAGCCGGCCATCTCCGCGGCGGACGGCAACCCATCCGCGGCGGCTTCGATCCGCTCGGTGAACTCGACGCCTTCGCCGGAATGCGGCACGCGGGGCTGGCGCCAGAGCCGCCACAGGAAAAACAACACCAGCCCGCCGCCGACGAGGAGGGCCGCCATGACGAGCCGGCCTGCGTTCGAGATCGCGGGTGCCGCGGGCGAAAGGGGTTCAGTCGAGCTGCCCGCCGGCGCGGCCGCCGCCGGCGCGGGCGCGGT
>JAEWKR010000005.1 GCA_023457715.1 Verrucomicrobiota bacterium | reverse complement strand
CCTCGAACCTCGCACATCGAACATCGAACATCGACCATCGCACATCGAACATCGAACATCGAACATCGAACATCGAACATCGAACATCGAACATCGAACATCGAACATCCGAGGCACCTCGCGCGCGGAAGAAAAAATCAAGCCAATCTCATGGGGAAGTACCAAGTTTCAGAGCCGCCAGCTGAGTATTACGATTTGGAGGAACGGCTCCTCCAGTTCGGAGCGCGGGTCATTCGTTTGGCCGAGAGCGTCAACCGATCGTCCGCAGGGCAACATATCGCGTTGCAGGTGGTTCGATCTGCAACGTCCCCGCTGGGAAGCCATGGGGAAGCCCAAGCGGCGGAGTCAGCCGCGGATTTCGTTCACAAGCTCAAACTCTGCTTGAAAGAATTGAGGGAGACTGAGCGGTGGCTTCGCCTGATTGAGTTGGTGCCCCTCGTCAAGCAGCCCACCCGGATGACGCCGCTGCTCCAGGAAACCGACGAACTGATTCGAATCTTCGTCACGAGCATCCGCACGAGCCAGCGGAAGAACGCGCGCCAAAAGACCAAGCTGAGTCAGAACGCATGATTTCCGTCACTTCGATGTTCGATGTTGGACGTTCGATGTTCGATGTTCGTTCGTCTGCCTCCCTTTCCCGATGAGCATTCAAGCCACCAAGATCAAAAAGACGTTCGGCCAGACGGTCGTGCTCGACAACGTCGACCTTAATGTGCCGCGCGGGAAGCTCGTGGCCTTGCTGGGGCCTTCGGGATCGGGCAAAACCACGCTGCTGCGGATCATCGCCGGGCTGGAACATGCCGACGAGGGGAGCGGCCAGATCCTGTTTCACGGCGAGGACGTCACCCGTGTTCCCGCGGGCAAGCGCAAGGTGGGTTTTGTGTTCCAGCACTACGCGCTCTTCCGGCACATGACGGTGTTCGAAAACATCGCGTTCGGGCTGAATGTCCGCCGGCGACGCGAACGACCCGAGGCGGGAAAGATCAGGGAACGCGTCCATGAGCTGCTGAAACTCGTGCAACTCGACGGGCTGCAGGATCGTTATCCCACCCAGCTTTCGGGCGGCCAGCGGCAGCGCGTGGCGCTGGCCCGTGCGCTCGCGGTCGAGCCGCGCGTGCTCCTGTTGGACGAGCCGTTCGGGGCCCTGGATGCGAAGGTCCGGAAAGATTTGCGGCGCTGGCTGCGCCAGTTCCACGACGAGGTCCACCTGACAACGGTGTTCGTCACGCACGACCAGGAGGAGGCCCTCGAGATCGCCGACGAGGTCGTGATCATGAACCAGGCGCGGGTGGAACAGGTGGGCACCCCGCAGGAGGTCTACGACCGCCCGGCCAATCCGTTCGTGTACCGGTTCCTGGGCAACGTGAACGTGATGAAGGCGCACTCGCTGGACGGTGGCGCCAACCATCTGCCGTCCGTCAGCCGGACGGACGAAGGACTGGTCTATGTCCGCCCGCACGATATCGAGATCCTGCCCCACACCGCGGATGCGGAGGGGATTCCCGCGGTGGTCCGCTACATCCACGCCGCGGGACCGCTGGCGCGCCTGACCCTGGAGCAGGTCCGCTCCCGGGATTCGGTTGAAGTCGAGATCCCGCGCTCCACCTTGGAGGCGCTCAACCTCAGGGTGGGCGATCTCGCCAACCTGCGCCTGCGTGCCGCGCACTCCTTCAGCGAAGATTATGCGATTTGAACCGCCCACCGGCAGCGCAGGCCACGTGACCGGGTGGCCCTCCCTCCCGTCGGGACGTGTAAGACACGCTTTTTCCAGCGTCCGGGTTCGCGCATTCCCCAAGTCTTGATTATATAACTGTTAACGTTTCATCCACGCATCATGGCCAAAATATACAACGACATCACCGAGACGATCGGCAACACCCCGCTCGTGCGCCTGAACCGGACGGCGGCGGCTCACAACGCGCAGGCTGAGATCCTCCTGAAGCTCGAGTTCTTCAATCCGCTTTCGAGCGTCAAGGACCGCATCGGCTTCGCCATGATCGATGACGCGCTCAAGAGCGGGAAGATCAACGCGAACACGGTGCTGATCGAGCCCACCTCCGGCAACACGGGCATCGCGCTGGCGTTCGTCGCGGCCGCGAAGGGGCTCAAGCTCATCCTGACCATGCCGGAAACGATGACGATGGAGCGCCGCAAGATCCTCAAGATTCTCGGCGCCCGCCTCGTGCTCACGGAAGGCGCGAAGGGCATGAAGGGAGCGATCGCCAAGGCGGAGGAACTCGCCGCGAAGATCCCGAACAGCGTCATCCTCCAGCAATTCTCGAACCCCTCCAATCCCGCGGTGCATCGCCGTACGACCGCGGAGGAAATCTGGCGCGACACCGACGGCAAGGTGGACATCGTGGTGTCCGGTATCGGCACGGGTGGTACGGTCACCGGCGTCGGTGAGGTCCTGAAATCGCGCAAGCCGGACATCAAGATTGTTGCGATCGAGCCCGATGCCTCGCCGGTGCTTTCCGGGGGCCAGCCCGGTCCGCACAAGCTGCAGGGCCTCGGCGCCGGTTTCGTCCCGGCTGTGCTGAACACCAAGGTCTACGATGAGGTCATCCGCGTGAAGGAGGCCGACTCGGGCCCGATCAGCAAGCAGGTCAACCAACTCGACGGCATTCCCGTCGGCATCTCCTCCGGCGCCGCGGTCTGGGCTGCCATCCAGCTGGCCAAGCGCCCCGAGAACAAGGGCAAGCAGATCGTCGCCGTCATTCCCTCGAGCAGCGAGCGGTACCTGTCTTCGTGGCTGTTTGCCGATGTCGGCGTGGAGAGCGACTCGATCGACGATCTCGTCGGGCCGGCCGCCAGCTAACCGTCCTCGCAGGGCGCACACCTCAAAGCCTGGGTTCGCCCGGGCTTTTTTATTCGGGCAGCACCAGAGCTTTAGCCTGGTGGTTGTCCCGGCGGGGGAACCACCGTGGCTGCGACGGGACGGTAAGAGCATGAATTGGGACGATGACATCGCATCCCGGCTCATGGCCGCCATTGCCGCTCTGCCCCCGGAAGAGCAGGCCAACGCGGTTCATTCGGTGTTGAGTGGCGTCATCAAGCCGATGCCCCTCGATGCGTTGCTCGAAGTTCGCTCGGAAATCGCGGGCATGTTGGAAACGCAACCCCTGGATATCGTGCGGTCCACACTGGATATGATCGACGGCCAGATCGCCCTCCGCGAAATCGCCGGCGGCGATGACGACTGGCGGTGAGGGGGAGTGGGTTTTGGGTTTTGCGTTTTGGGTTTTGAGTTCAAACCCCAAAAACTACGATCGCACCGCCTTGGTCGCCGGGGCGCGCACGGTGTCCCGCCGCTCGCTCGTTTCGTACCAGCGGTAAAAGGACACGGCGAAGGCGGACAAGCCGACGACGATGGTGCCGATCTGCATCAGCACGCCGGCCAGCAGTTGGTCTTCCTTGGGCCCGAGCGCGGCGAACAGGCGCGGCGCAAACTCGTAGGTGGCGTACAGCGGATCCTTCGAGAAGGTGATGAAGGCGTGGACCGGCATCATGCCAATGATGACGCCAATGAGAAACAGCATCTGGGTCGCATGTTTCGCCGGCGGAACCCGACGGGACGGCCCCATCATCGGCCACCAGTAGAGCAGCGCCGCGGCGAAGAACATGATGTGCTCGAGGATGTGGACGGCCTTGTTGCTCAGCGCCGCGGAATAGAGGAAAGGCGCGTGCCAGCCGCTGATCACGAGGATGAAGACCAGCGCCGCCACGAGCGGGCGGGTGAAGAAACGCAACGCACCGCGAATCCCGGGTCGCACGAGCGCAGCGTCGATCATCCAGTGCGGAATCCCCAGCAGGAAGAGGATGGCCGCCGGGTAGATCAGCAGCTGGTGCTGCACCATGTGCGCGGTGAGCAGATAGCCTTCGCCGACCTGATCCAGCGGGGAGCCGACCGCGAGGTAGAAGATCACCAACGCACTGTAGAACCGAAAGCCATGCCCCCTGACGGACCCCGCCGTTGGGACCCCGGCGCGGGCGCAGAGAGGAGCCCGCAACGGTCCGGCGCAGATCGCCCACAGCCATCCGAGCACCACCAGGCCTCCGACGAGGTAGGGTTCGTTGTGCCAGTGGCGCCAGTCGATCATGGGAGGGAAAAGTGAAAGTGAGAGTGAACGTGATGGCCTTGGGGCCATGAAAAAGGCGGCCGGTGGGGGCCGCCTGAGAGAAGGGAATGTATCTGGGCGGCGGTTACATCGCCAGCGGCTTGCTGGCTTCGGCGCCGAAGAGCGCCAGGAGCGCCCACATCGTGCCGCCTGTGAGGACGAGGCCGATGAAGAAGAGAATGGTGCAGAACGGTTTATCCCACCGCAGGTGCATGAAGTAGAAAATAACGTACATGAACTTCACGACCGACAGCACGACGAGCGTGGTGACGAGAATCCAACGCGCGAAGGGGAGGTAAACGCAGACGATCTCGATGCCCGTGATGACCGCGAGCAGCATCGCGATCTGCACGTAGATCTGGAACTTGCTGGAGTCGTGCCCGTGCGCGGCGTGGGCGGTGACAGCGGAGGTGGGGGCGGACATGGAAGGCGAAGTGAAGGTGAGAGTGAAAGTGAAAGGGGAGTGACCGTGTGGGAGTTGGCGGCTTGAGCCACTTTCACTCTCACTTTCACTCCTCACTTCTCAGATATATTCCAACAGGTAGACGGCGGTGAAGATCACGATCCAGACGATGTCGACGAAGTGCCAGTAAAGACCCATGGATTCGACGTCGATCGCATTGGTCTCATCGAAGGCGACGGGCCCGCGGGGCCGGGCGAACCAGAAAAGGGCCCCGATGCCCACCGCGGTCAGCGCGAGCCAGAGGAACTCGCCGCCCGCCCAGTGGGCCAGGCCCTCGCCGTAGCTTTTCGCCTCGTGGAGGGCGAACACCAGCGAGACGGAGGTCTTCACCAGGAGCACCATCACGAGAACCAGGGTCGCGGCGTGGAGCAGGTTCAGGGAAAACCAGGAACGGGTGGCCGGAGCGGAGGACGTCGTCTTGAAGGAGCGCACGTACATCAGGCCGAGCCAGAGCACACCGATGGCCACGTGACAGCCGTGGGTGCCGGTCAGGGTGTAGAACGTCGTCCCGAGCATGCTGTTCGAGAGCGTCATGTTCTTCACGTGGACGAATTCCGTGAACTCGTACACCTGGCAGCCCAGGAAGATCAGGCCGAAGAACATCGTGGTCAGAATCGACCAACGGCAGCTCTTGACGTTGCCCTTCTGGATGGCCGTCACCGCGAGGGCCATCATCAGGGACGACATCAGCAGGATGAACGTCGAAAACGACGTCAGCTCCGGGGCGAAAATCTCCTTCGGGTCCAGCCCGCCGGCCGGCGGGTGCAGGCGGTAGATGAGGTGGGTGGAGATGAGCGCGCCGAAGAACATGCAGTCCGACGCAAGAAACGCCCACATCATGAGCTTCTTGTTCGGAATGCCCGTCGAAGTGCTCGGGTCGTGGTGGTGGTCGATCGTGGCGACAGCCGCGGTGCTCATGGGGAAGTGGAGGAGGGGGCTTAGTGCTTGGCGTCGTGGTGCACCGGCTCGATCGGATTACCGTGCTCGTCGAGATGCAGGTGGTAACCCTCGTTGCCTTCCAGGGCCCAGAAGTAGATGCCCAGGAACATCACGAAGGCGCCGGAAAGGACGATGCTCCAGCGGACCGTCGGCGTGGAATTGTCCGCGCCCAGCGCGCTCAGGCCGAAGGCGCCGATCAGGATGCCGACGGACGTCACGAACGGCCAGATGGACGAGAACGGCATGTGGATGCCGCCATGGGCCTCCTCCTCCTTCGCGTGGCGGGCCTGCTCCTGCTTGATCTCGTCCTGGTGGTGCTTCTCGTACCAGAAGGCGTCGCGGGCATGCACGGTCGGGATGACGCGGAAGTTGTACTCCGGCACCGGCGTGGGGATGGACCATTCCAGCGTCCGGCCGTCCCAGACGTCGCGGCCCACCCGCTGCCCCTTGAAGTAGGTGTACACCATGGTCGTGAAGTAGATCACGATACCCACCCCGAGGACGAAGGCACCGATCGTCGAAACGAAGTTAGCGGTGTTCCAGCCCAGGTTGCTGTCGTACGTGAACGTGCGGCGGGGCATGCCGTTCAAGCCGAGGAAGTGCATCGGGAAGAACGTGACGTTGAACCCGACGAAGATGACCCAGAAGGAGACCTTGCCCCACAGCTCGCTGACCTTGCGGCCGAACATCAGCGGGAACCAGTAGTGGATGCCGGCCAGCAAGGCGAAGAGCGAGCCGCCGATCAGCACGTAGTGGAAGTGGGCGATGACGAAGTAGGAATCCTGCTGCTGTGCGTCGGCCGGCGCGGCGGCATGCATCACACCGGAGAAGCCGCCGATCATGAACATCCAGACGAAGCCGAGCGCGAAAAGCATCGGCGTGCGCATGGAGAGGTGGCCGCCCCAGATCGTGCCGATCCAGTTGAAGATCTTGACGCCGGTCGGGACGGCGATGGCCATGGTCGCCATGGAGAACGCCGCGGTGGCGACGGTGCCCATGCCGGTGGTGAACATGTGATGGCTCCAGACGCCGAAGCCGAGGAAGCCGATGCACGCGCCAGAGAAGACGACGATGGGATACCCGAACAGCGGCTTGCGGGCGAAGGTGGGGAAGATCTCGGAAATGATGCCCATCGCCGGCAGGATCAGGATGTACACCTCGGGGTGGCCGAACACCCAGAAGAGATGCTGCCAGAGGATCGGCATGCCGCCGTTCGACACCTCGAAGAAGTTGGTGCCGAAGTTGCGGTCCATCATCAGTTCCACGAGGGCGATCGTGATCGCCGGGAAGGAGAGAATGATCAGGAACGACGTGATGAGCGTCATCCAGGTGAACACCGGCAGGCGCATCATCGTCATGCCGGGCGCGCGCATGTTGATGATCGTGACGATGAAGTTGAGCGACGCGGCGATGGAGGCGACACCGAGCAGCTGCAGGCCCATCACCCAGTAGTCGATCGAGTGGCTGGGGATGAAATTGCGCGAGGTGAGGGGGGCGTAGCCGAACCAGCCGCCGTCGGGCGCGCCATGGACGCCGCCGATGATCTTTTCGAGGAAGGGGCCGAACCAGCCAATGTTCAGGATGATCGCGCCTGCCACGAAGGTCCAAAGCGAGAAGGCATTGAGCCGGGGAAACGCCACGTCACGCGCGCCGATCTGGAGCGGCATGATGAAGTTGAAGAACGCCGACGACAGGGGCATCACGGCGAGGAAGATCATCGTCGTGCCGTGCATCGTGAACAGCGTGTTGTACTGGTGCGCCGTGAGGATGTCGTTGTTCGGCACCATCAGCTGCGTGCGGATGAGCAACGCCTCCAGGCCGCCGACGAGGAAGAAGAACAGCGCGAAGAGTCCGTACAACAAGCCGATCCGCTTGTGGTCGACGGTGGTCAGCCAGCTGACGAAACCAGTCTTGGCGGTGGGACGGGCCAGAAGACGGGGCCGCCGGGCGGCTTGGTCTTCCTTCGTGAGGAGGGCGGGTTTGGCCAGTGCGTCCATAGTGGGATCGAATCGGGAGGGAGGAGAGGTTACTTCAGGCTCAGGAGGTAGGCGACCAGTGCGTCCTCATCCTCCGCCGTCAGCTTGATGTTGTTATCGATGTAGCCCTTGGCCATCTTGTTGCCGGGCTTCACGACTTCGGGATTGTGCAGCCAGCGGCGCAGCTGCTCCGGATTGTTCTCCAGCAGGCCGGCCGCGATGGTGGTGCGGCTGCCGATATGCGTGAGGTCGGGACCGGTGACCCCCATGGCGCCATGACCGCGGACCGTGTGGCAGGCGATGCAGGTCTTGGTCTGGAACAGCTGGCGGCCCTGCGCGACCAGCGCCGCCTGCTCGTCCTTTTCGGGCTGCTGATGGGCGCGCCAGGCGTCCAGCGGGCTGACATCAAACGTTTCCGTGATGCCGCTTTCGTTACGGCGGAAGGAGTCGGGAGCGCGCAGCGAGGCGAATTGCGCCTTCGCGGTGGTGCCGGCGGCGCCGTCGACATTGCGGGCCACCTGCGACTGTTGCTCGAGCCATTCGTAGAATTCCTTCTGTTCGAGCGCAATGACCCGGAAGCGCATGACAGCGTGCGAGTCGCCGCAGTATTCGGCGCACTGACCCCAGAAGTAGCCGGGCTGGTCGGCCTTGAGCCACATGAAGTTTGCCCGGTTGGGAATCATGTCGACCTTGCCCGCCAGCTTGGGGACCCAGAAGGAGTGGATGACGTCGACGGTGCGGAGATTGATCCGGACCGGACGACCCGCGGGGATGACCAGCTCGTTGGCCGTCACGAGCGGCTGCTTTTGATCGCCCTGCACCGTCGCTTGCTCGGTCGGGTAGTCGAAGCGGAACCACCACTGGTACCCAATCGCGGTCACTTCATACACGTCCTTCTGCTCGGCTTCCGGCACATCATACGTGTACCAAATGCCCTTGAGGGTCGGAATGGCGATGATGACGAGCGCACCGACCGACAGGGCAATGAGGGAAAGCTCCACCAGGGGATTGCCGTGGCCCTGCGGCGGCGGTTCCGCGTGCTCATCGGCCGCCGTGCGGACCCGGAACTTCCACGTGGCATAGGCGAGGGTGCCGCCAACCAGCACAAAAATCACGAGGGTGACCCAGAGCGTGACGTAGAAGATGTCGGCCTGCGCTTCCGCGACCGGACCGGACACGACCAGCGTCGATTGGTGTCCGTCCATGCGCCACAGCTCACTCAGTTCCAACTTACAGCCGGAGAACGCAAGCGCGCCGGACAGCAGGGCCGCGGCACGCAGCCAGCGGACCAACGCGCCGCGCGTGGTCGGGAGCAAACGATTCAAGAGCATGGGTGAAGTGGGAGAATAGACGGCCGGTCTAGACAGAAAGGCCGATGAGAGTTCCTGAACGTCTCCGCATTTCAAGCTATATCCAGCGCATTTTTTGGCATCGCGCGGAATGTGCAAAAATTGCTGGGACCAATCAGTTATCTAATAGGCCCGGCCCGAGCCGATACCGTCCGCGCCAGCTAATATGCCCCGCCGATTTCGAGCCCAGAACACCAGAAACCAGAAACTAGAAACTAGAAACTAGAAACCAGAAACCAGAAACCAGAAACTAGAAACGAGAAACCCGAACCTCCCCCGCGCCTTGATGGGCGTCAATGATTTCGGAGATCCGATTTGCGTCAGTTGGTGAGGGACCCACCTTCCGGGCTTTCCCATGAAAACCCGAGTCTTGTTCCTGTCCGTTGGTGTAGCGATCGCCCTGACTGGCTGCGGCCAGAAGGGCCCGGCGTCCAATGCCCAGCCGGAATCGACGGCGTCTGCCGCCGCCGCGCAGGGCAGCGGCCGGACGATCGAGATCACCGCCAATGACCAGATGAAGTTCAACGTGACCGCGATCACGGCGAAGCCGGGCGAGGAATTGCGTGTGGTCCTGAACAACATCGGCACGGTGCCGAAGGAGGCGATGGGCCACAATTGGGTGCTGCTCAAGGCCGGCACGGACCCGCTGGCGTTCGGCGCCGCGGCCGCCGGGGCGCGCGAGCACAACTACATTCCGCAGAATCTGCAGGACCAGGTTCTGGCCAAGATCGACCTGCTCGGCCCCAAGCAGAAGGGCGAGGTCAGCTTCAAGGCTCCGGAACAGCCCGGCGACTATCCGTTCGTCTGCACCTTCCCCGGCCACGCCGCGCTCATGAAGGGCGTGCTGACGGTGAAGTGACATCTGAAGCCCCGTGTACCTTGCGTGGCCCGGCCGTGAGCGCCGGGCCTTTTTTGTCCTTCGTCGTCTCGCTGGCGCTCCCCGCTACAGCCGAAGCCGCTGCTGAGCTTGGGTGTAGCG
>JAEWKR010000004.1 GCA_023457715.1 Verrucomicrobiota bacterium | reverse complement strand
CGTTTTCGCCACGTCCCTCCTCGGATTTCGAATCGCTGGCGCTCTTCGCTACGCCCAAGCGCCTTCGTGTAGCGAGGAGCGCCAGCGAGTCGACGGCTGACCTCCAAAGCCCCGACAAATAAACCGGTCTGGCGCAAGGACCGAGCCTCCGTGTCCTCCTTGTCCGCCGTAGGCTCGGCGAAGGTGGATTGTCGGAACTCTGTGCTCTCTGTGGCGAGACTGTCGTGTTGGGTCTTACGGCTCAATCGCGCGCTCGGACTCGTAGTGGCGCGCGTGGCGGACGAAGGCGCCGAAGGCGGTGGCGACGGCGATGTAGTAGCCGGGAAAGCCGTCGAGGAAGCCGCGTCGGAGAATGTAGGCGCGAAAGAATCGCCAGGCGGGTCGCAGCACGGCACCCGGCAGGGAAAAGGTCCGGCCCTTTGCCTGCTGCTGCTTCACGTAGAGATCGGCGAAAGGGATCATCTTTCCCACATGGCTGGCGAGCGTGGGAAAAGAGTAATGGTGGAGATCCCCCGACAAGGTTGCGACCGGGCCGTCGGCGGCGATCTTTTCGTGCACGATCGCGTCGCCGCCCCAGCGGGCGCGAGTGCGCTGGAACAACCGCAGGCTCAGGTCGGGGTACCAGTCGCCATGCGTGATCCAGCGTTCCATGAACCGGACTTTGCGTGGGAAACGGGCGCCGGCGAAGGCGTCGCGGTCCGGCCGGGCCAGGAAGGCGGCAATGGCAGCGCGCAATGCGGGCGAAACCTCCTCGTCGGCGTCCAGCGAGAGTATCCAGCCATGCCGGGCCAGATCGAGGGCGGCGTTTTTCGTGTCACGATAGCCGCGCCAGGGCTGGTGCTCCACGCGCGCGCCCAGGCGTCGCGCCACCGCCTCGCTCGCGTCGGTCGTGTCGTTGAGGACCACGATCTGCTCCGCGGTCCAGCCCTGCACGCTGCGCAGACAACGGGGCAGCCGCTCCGCTTCGTTCTTCGCGACGATCACGACGGAAAGGGGCAGGGGTTCCATGGAAGTCAGGCCGGGGGTGGACGGGTGAGCCCCGCCTTGACGGCGGCGCGCACGTCTTCGAGGGACACGTTGCGGACGCAAAGATTGTGGTACGCGTCGCCCGGCACGCAGCGGTCGGGCGCATGGCAGGTGACGCACGGCAGGGGCGGACGCAACATGGCATGGCCGGTGCCGTAGGGCGGGAACTGCGCGGCGTTCTGCGAGCCGTAGATTGCCACCACCGGCGTCCCCACGGCGGCCGCGACGTGCATGGGTCCGCTGTCGTGACACAGCATCAGGGTGCTCAGCCGGGCCAGCGCGGCAAAGCGCTGGATGGGCAGTGGCCCCGGCGGCGGGATGAGATGGGTGTGCACCTGCGCGCGAATTTCGGCCAGGATCGCGTCCTCGGTCGGCCCGCCAATGAGGACGACCTGGGTCTCCAGTTCGTCCTGCACATAATCGATGATGGCGGCGAACCGATCGGCCGGCCAGATCCGCATCGGGCTGCGACTGCCGGGATGCACGAGGAGCACCCGGCGGCTGGCCCCGACGAAGCGCCGCAAGTCCGCGAGATCCGCTTCCCGGGGGATGAGGCGAACTTCGGAGGAGACCCGCGGAACACCCAGCGGCTCCAGCGCCCGGCAGTAGAAGTCGCTGAACGACTGCTGCTCGTGGCGTTCGGACGGATCCAGAATGACCTGGGTATAGGCGACGCGAAGCTTGAGCTGCAGATGGCCGCGGTGGAGAACCAGACGGATGGCAGCACCGCTCCAACGGGCGATCAACGCGGTCTTCTCGGTATTGTCGACGTCGATCACATGCGTGAACCGGAGCCGGCGTACCTGGGCGAGAAAAGAGGGCCATTGCGCAAGGCCCGCGGGCAGCACCAATGTGCCGTTCACATCAGGATTCAGCGTGAGCACGTCCGCGAAACGACGTTCGACGAGGACCCGCACGTCGGCTTCAGGCCAGTGCAGTCGCAGGTTTCGCAGGAGGGCGCCGAGCAGCACGATGTCGCCGAGGTAACGCCGGCGAATAATCAGGATGCGCGGTGCTTCGCGTTCGGGCATGCGTCTGCGCATTACGCCCGCGGCGGGCGGGTGCGGTCAAGCGGGATGCGGGGTGCGGGATCCGGGATGCGGGATCCGGGATGCGGGATGCAGGATGCAGGATGCAGGATGCGGGATCCGGGATGCGGGATCCCGGATCGCTTTTACGTTGTCACCGGCTCCGGCGCGGGGGCGGCCCAGTGGATCACGCCCAGCAACTGCTGCATCTGATAAGGTTTCTGCAGGAAGGCGATGGCGCCGTGCCGTGACGCTTGATTCCGCGCCTCCACCGTTGCGAAGCCGCTGGCCATGATCACGGGGATTTTTGCCGTCGCGATCCTTCCCTTCAGCCGTTCGAAAAGGGCGAAGCCCGCCTCGTCCGGCAGATTCAGGTCCAGGATCACCAAATTGATCGGATTGTCTTCCACCGCGCGCACGGCCTCCTCGACCGTCGCCGCGCAAATGACCAGGTAGCCCCGCGCGGACAACGTCGCGCGCAACATCGAGGTCATCGCCTCGTCGTCATCCACGCAAAGTAGGGTCGGGGTCATGAGCAGCGTGTCGTCGGGGCATGCAGTGACACGTCTCCGCGACCACAGCGTCATCGGCCCGCCCGGCAGCGGAATTGAGCAAATTATCGGCTTTTGACGGGTTTTTGAAGGAAACCCCAAAACTCACATCCCCGTCCCTTGCTGGCGGTCGTACAGCGAGCGGTACAGGGGCACGGTGGCGTACAGGTCGGCGTGCGCGCCGGTGGCGATCAGCGAGCCGCGGTCGAAGACCAGGATCGTGCTGGCATCACGGATCGTGGAGAACCGATGGGCGATGATCAGGACGGTCTTGCCGACCACCAGTTTCTTCAACGCCGCCTGGATGGCGGCCTCGCTGTCGCTGTCGAGCGCACTGGTGGCCTCATCCAGAATCAGAATCGGCGCGTTGCGCAGGAAGGCACGGGCAATGGCGATCCGCTGCTTCTGACCGCCGGACAACCGGCTGCCCCGTTCGCCAACCACCGTCTCGTAGCCGAGACCGCCGTCGAGATTGACGATGAAATCGTGGGCGTAGGCATCGCGCGCGGCCTGCTCCACCTCCGCCCGGGTGGCGTCCTGACGGCCGAGCAGCAGGTTGGCGTAAATGGTGTCGTTGAACAGCACCGGTTCCTGGGAGACGATCGCGATGTTACGGCGCAAATCGGCGAGCCGGAGCGTACGCACGTCATGGCCGTCGATCGTGACTTGCCCCGCGGCCACTTCGTAGAAGCGGGGCACGAGGTTGGCGAAGGTGGTTTTGCCGGCGCCGCTGGGACCGACGAGGGCACAGATCGTGCCGGCGGGGATGCGGACCGAAACGCGCCGCAGGACCGGCTCGTCGGCCTTGTACTCGAAGGTCACATCCTCGAACGCCAGGTCACCGCGCACGCGTCCGATCGCCACGGGCTCCACCGGATCCGTGATCGTCACCGGCTCGTGCAGGATGTGCTCCAGCCGGTCGAGCGCCGCGGTTCCGCGCTTCATCTCATTGTTGAGCGCTCCGAGCTTCTTGATCGGCTCGTAGCTCGCATAGAGTGCCGTGATCAGCGCCACGAAGGTCTCGAGCTTGAGGCCGCTGCGGTAGGCGTAGACGAGGGTGAGGGCGATGCCGGTCGCAGAGATGACCTCGATGGCCGGCGTCAGCGCCTGCGCGTACTTGGTGATCTTCATCTGCGACGTGACGAGCGCGCGGCAAGCCGCGGCAAAACGGGAGGATTCGCGCGCCTCAAGGCTGAAGGCCCGGACCTCGCGCGCGGCGGCGAGATTCTCCGCAAAATGGCCGGTGACGCTCCCGAGCTGGCTTTGCATCTGCGCGGCACGCTTGATGACCTTGCGACCCACGTAGCGGACGGGAAAGACCGTCAATGGCACCACCGCGAGGCAAAGGATCGCGAGCGACACGCCTTCCGCCCGCACGGCGAGCACGCCGACCGCGACCAGGGCACCGATCAGCGTCGCCGGCTGCTTGATCCCGTCATTCGCGAGCAGGGTGAGGGTGAACTGCAGCTGCGCGGTGTCGGCGAGGCCGCGGGACAGGAGGTCGCCCGTCTGCTTGCCGTGCACGAAAGAGAGCGGCAGGACCTGAAGTTTGCGGAAGTAGTCCAGCCGAAGCGCTTCGAGAATACGCACCCCGGCGAACTGCGTGAAATAGCTGTTGAGGTAGCCGCTGACGGCACGGACGAGGAAGATGAGGGGAATGGCGGACGCGATGAGGGCGACCGCTCTGAGCGGCAGGCGATGGTCGGTCGGCGAAAAAATGCGCGGAAAGACGTAGTCAACCAGCAGGGGCATGCCCGCGCCGCTCGACGCCCCGTAAAGAATGCCGAACAGGATGGCCGCGATGATCGAGCCGCGAACGTCGCGCAGGTATTTGAAATAGGGGCGTAGGCGGCGCATCGGCTGGAACGGATCAAAGCGGAGGGAAAAGGAAAGTGAAAGTGAAAGTGAGAGTGAAAGTGGGAGTGAGCGTGTGCTAGCTCACCTTCACTTTCCCCCTCCCTCTCCCTTCTTCAGTCCTTCGACGAGCGCACATCCAGGGCGTCGCGCAGGCCGTCGCCGACAAAGTTAAGCGAGAGGAGCGTCAGCGAAAAAAGGCCGCCCGGGAAGATCAGCAGCCAGGGGTACTCTTCCATTTTCTCGGCGCCGTCCTTGATCAACCCACCCCAGGAACTCATGGGAGGCTGCACCCCGAGGCCGAGGAAGCTGAGAAACGCCTCGAGCAACATCACCGACGGGATGGTGAGGGTGGTGTAGACGATGACGGGGCCGAGGATGTTCGGCAGGATGTGGCGCAGGATGATCCGGCGGCGGCCGAAGCCCAGCGAACGCGCGGCCTCGATGAACTCCATCCGTTTCACCGCCATGACCTGGCTGCGAACAATCCGGGCCATGGTCAGCCACTCGACGGCGCCGATCGCCACGAAAAGCAGCACGATGTTCCGGCCGAAGAACACCATCAGCATGATGACGAAGATGGCGAAGGGCAGGGAGTACATGATGTCGACGACGCGCATCATGAACGCGTCGCGCTTGCCGCCGACGAAGCCGGCGACGGCACCGTAAATGACTCCGATGGTGAGGGCGACAAACGTCGCGCAGAGACCGACGCCCAGTGATACGCGGCCGCCGTAAAGCAGCCGGACCAGCAAGTCGCGTCCCAGCTGGTCTGTGCCCAGCCAGTGTTTTCCTCCCGGCGGAAGGAACGCGTCCTCCAGCACCTGCGCATCGTAGGAGTAGGAGGAGAACCAGGGGCCGGTGACGCAGGCGACCGTCACGAGACCCAGCGTGACCATGCCGAAGACCGCCAGCTTGTTCCTCCGCAGTCGAAGCCACGCGTCATGCCAGAGCGAGGAGCCGTGGTCCGTCTCGTCGGGGTCCACAGGCGAGGGCGGCGGCGGGAGGGGAGCGGCGGGGGTCATGGGCGAGGCGAGCCCTCCCAAACTGAACATCGAACATCGAACCTGGATTCCGAAGTAGCCACAGAGAACACAGAGCTCCGACACAGAGGACACGGAGGCTCGGTCCTTGGACAAACCTGTTCATCGCGTAACGCCCAAGACAGTCGCAGCGCCCGCCTCCGGCTCGGCTCTGATTGGGCCTCTGTGACCTCTGTGGCAAAATCGGCATTCAGGTT
>JAEWKR010000003.1 GCA_023457715.1 Verrucomicrobiota bacterium | reverse complement strand
AAAAGTTTGGTTTGGGGCCCCGCCTGCGCACTTAGGAGCCCTGCGGACTGGCGTGCTTCCCGGAAAATTCCCGACCCGCCTTTCCGCGCGAAATTCTGTCTTTCTCGCGATTTCTCAGTTCCTTAAGGTGGCTGCGGCCGCTAGACAAGGCCCTTCCTTTTCCCGCTTAACTTGCGCGCATGACCACCCTCGAACGCATCCAGTCCGCCGGCCAGGCCGGCCAACTGCTCCCCAGCACCGTCGAAAATCTCGGCACCTTCCTTGCCGCACCGCTGCCCGCCTGGGCAGGGACCAGCATCGAGGAGCTTGTGACGCAGGGGGCGTGGGACGAGCTCAACGATCGGTTTTATCGGTATCTGGAATTCGGCACCGGTGGGATGCGCGGCCGCACCATCGGGGTTAAGACCGCCGAGGCCGAAACCGGCCGGCTTGATGCCAAGGGCTCGCCCGAACATGCCGCCGTCGGCAGCAACATGCTGAACGACTTCACGCTGCTACGCGCCACGCTCGGGCTCTTCCGCTACACGAAGAAGTACCTCGCCGCCAAGGGGTCGGATGCGCGGCCGAAGCTGGTGATCGCGCACGACGTTCGCCATTTCTCCCGCCGCTTCTGCGAACTCGCCGCGTCGGCCTGGACGCAACTCGGTGGACAGGCCTTCATCTTCGACGGCCCGCGTCCGACGCCGCAATTGAGTTTCTCCGTCCGCTGGCAGCGGGCGCACGCCGGGGTCGTGATCACGGCGAGCCACAATCCGCCCCACGACAACGGGTTCAAGGCGTATTTCGACGACGGCGGCCAGGTGGTCCCGCCGCATGACAAGGGCATCGTGGACGAGGTGAACGTCGTTCCGCTGGCTGAAGTCACCCGCTACCTCGAGGCCCGGCTTGAGGGCGTGGTCACCCTGGGTCGGGAAGCGGACGATCTCTATCGCAGCGTCGCCGCCAAGGCCGCGCTCGATCCGCAGGTCTTCAAGTCGACGAAACTGAACGTGGTCTTCACCAACATTCACGGCACGGGCGCGGTCCATTCCGTGCCGCTGCTGAAGCAGGCCGGCTGCAACGTGACCCCGGTGCCCGAACAGCTCGACTTCGATGCGCGGTTCCCGACCGTAAAATCGCCGAACCCGGAGAACGCCGCGGCGCTCGCCCTGGCCGTCGAACTTGCGGGCCGAAATGGCGCGGACGTGGTGCTCGCAACCGACCCGGATTGCGATCGCATGGGCTGTGCCGTCCGCACCCGCGATGGGCGGATGGAATTATTGACCGGCAATCAGATCGGCGCGCTGCTGACCGAATACCGGCTGCTCAAATACAAGGAGCTCGGCTGGATCCCGGCACAGGGCAGCGATCGCGTCGCGATCGTCAAGACCTTCGTCACCACCCGCCTGCAGGACGCCATCGGCCAGGGGCAGGGTGTGAAGGTGATCAACACCCTCACCGGGTTCAAGTGGATCGCCGCCAAGATGCGCGGCTACGAGGCGAAACTGACCGCGGCCGCCGGGCCTGGCTTCGAGTACGACGCGATTCCCTTCGAGCAGCGCGCGCGCCTCCTGCAGCAACACAGCACCTTCTACGCGTTCGGCACGGAGGAAAGCTACGGCTACCTGCCGAACGATTACGTGCGCGACAAGGACGGCAATTCCGCCTGCCTGATGTTCGCCGAACTCTGCGCGTGGGTGAAGTCCCGGGGCCTGACCGTTCCGGAATACCTGGACGAGATCTTCCTGCGGTACGGGTTCTATCTGGAGGGCGTGATCAATCTTTACTACGAGGGCGCCTCGGGCAACGCGAAGATCAAGCGCATCCTGGAAACCTATCGTTCCAACCCGCCCCAAGCCTTTGGCGACGTGAAGGTCGTCGAGTTCCAGGACTTCGGCCGGGCCGAATTCCACGACGCCGACGGAGAAAAGATTCCCGCGCAGGACCTTTATGTGGTGAAGCTGTCCAACGGCTACAGCTTTGCCGCGCGCGGCAGCGGCACGGAGCCCAAGATGAAATTTTACCTCTTCGCGAACGAGAAGGTGAAGGACGCCAAGGAACTTCCCGCCGTGAAGGAACGGGTTCGGGCCACCCTGGACCAGTTGAACCAAGCGATCGAGGCCGACGCCAAGCGGCGCGCGGAAAGTTGAAGGTCGCCCCGTGGCGCGCAGGCCGAGCGCCACGGCAACGACCCTTTCGGCCATCCCACCCGATGCCCAATCCGCGAACGCTCTGGCCCGGCTTCACCCTCGCGCTCCGCGTGTTTCTGGCGGGCTGCGGGCTGACCCTGCTGGCGGTGGTGCTGACGCGCGAGACAGCCCGGCTCGCCGCCGATCGCCAGCTGATGCTGCATGCCGCCGAGGTGGAGCTGCGGCTCGCGGCGCGGCTTGCGGCCTACGAGGCGTTGTTGCGGGGCGCCGCCGGATTCTTCGCGACCGAGGGATGGATGCCTCATGACCGCTACGTGCGCTACTTCGGCCACCTCAAGGTCACCGACCGCTACCCCGGGGTCCAGGGCGTGGGCATTTCGCTGCGCGTCCGGCCCGAGGACGTGGGGAAACTGGAGACGGCGGCGCGCCGGGACGGTTGGCCCGATTTCCGGGTCTGGCCGCCGAACGCGCGGCCCGAGTACCACACCATCCTTTATCTCGACCCGCTGGACGAGCGTAACCTCGCCGCCATCGGGTTCGACATGCATACCGAGGAAATCCGGCAGGCGGCGATGGACCGGGCCCGTGACACCGGCGAACCCACCGCGTCGGGGCGGGTCACCCTGGTGCAGGAGATCCGCGGGGTTCGTCAGTCGGGGTTCCTGATCTATGTGCCTTTCTACGAGGGCGGCAGACAACCCGCCGACCTGGCCGGCCGCCGCGAACGCCTGAAGGGCTTTGCGTACGCGGCGTTCCGCGACGGCGATTTCCTGAATGCCGTGATCCAGCCGAACGCGCATCCCGACTTTTCCGTCGAAGTATATGATGGCGCGGGCATCCTGCCGGAGGCGCGGATCTACCCCCTGTTTGCGAAGGAGCCGGCACGCGGCGCAAAGCGGGTCAGCACGATCAAGGCGCTCGAGCATCCGTGGACTCTCGTCTACACGCTCCACGCGTCACCGTCCGTGCAGCCTTGGGCCGTGGCTGCGGTTGGCTTGCTGGTCAGCACCGGGCTGCTCCTGGCACTCCGTCGCTACGAGCGCGCCGAGCGCCGAGCCGAACGAAGCGAAGCCACCACCCGCGCCCGCGAAGGCCAGCTCTCGCTGCTCGTCGACGCGGTGCCCGCCCTCGTCGCGTATTTCGATCGCTCCGGTATCGTCCGATTCAGCAACCGGCGCTTCGACGAATATTTTGGTCGGGAGGGCCAGGCGCCCGTCGGCCGCCGGATGGACGAGCTCGTTGATCCCGTCTCCCGGGCCGAAGTGGAGAACTATGCGGCTCGCGCGCTGCAGGGCGAGGGGGTGACCTACGAACGCTGGTCCGCGATGCCGAAACTCGGCGCGCGCTACATGCACACTCTTTATGTGCCGCACCGCGGCGACGATGGGGAAGTGGTTGGCGTCTACGCGCTGACGTCGGATCTCACGACCCACAAGCGGTCCGAGGAGGCGGCCCGTTTCGTCGCCGACTGTGGCAAGCTGCTCATCGCGTCCATGGACTACGAATCCACCGCGCGCGGGATCGTGCAGCTGGCGGTGCCGCGGCTTGCGGACGTCGCCGTGCTGTTTCGCGCGAACGGCGGCGACCTGGTGGCGCAGGCCGTCGCCCATGTCGACGACGCCACGACGGAGCGGCTGAGCCGGTTTCTGGACGGCGTCCGGCTGCCGATCGGCGGCTCGAACAATCTGGCGCAGGCGGCACGCACCGGTCTGGTGGTGGTCGCGGACGAGTTGACCCCGGAAGATTGGGAGCGGGCCACAGGGGACGAGGCCCAACGCCGCATGCTGCGTGCGCTCGAGGTGCAGTCCGCCCTGCATGTCCCCGTGGTCGTGCACGGAAAGATCTGGGCCGTGTTCAGTTTTGGCACGACGGGCGCCAGCCGCCGGCGCTTCTCCGATGAGCATCGTCATCTGGCTGACGAGGTGTCCACGCGGGTCCGGCTCTCCGTCGAGAATGCGCTGCTGTTCCAGGCCGCCCGGCAGGAGGTCGAGGAACGGCGCCGCGCCGAGCGGGTGGCACGGGAAACCGAGGAGCGGTTCAGCCTGCTGGTCGAGGGCGTGCAGGATTACGCCATCGTGGCGCTCGACGCGATCGGGCGGATCGAATCGTGGAACGGAGGCGCCGAGCGCATCCTGGGCTTCCCCGAGGCGCACGCGGTGGGCCGGTATGTGACCGAGTTCTACGCGCCCCAGGACCGCGCGGCGGCGGAACAACAGCTGGCCGCCGCCCGCGAGCGGGGCGCTGCGTCCGACGAGCGATGGTTCACGCGCCAGGACGGCACCCAGCTTTGGGCCAGCAGCCACACCGCGGTCCTGCGCGACGAGGGTGTGGTCCGCGGGTACGCCTGGATTCTTCGCGACCTGACCGACCGCAAGCGGATGGAGGAGGAACTCGAACGCCGCGTCCAGCTGCGCACGGTCGAGTTGAACGAGGCGATCCAGGAACTGGAGGCGTTCTCGTATTCAGTATCCCATGACTTGCGCGCTCCGCTGCGGAGCATCCGCGGCTTCACCGAATTGACGCTGGAGGAGGGTGGCGATCGCCTGACCGAGGAGCAGCGCGGCTACCTCGACCGGGTCCGGCGCGCCTCGACCCGCCTGGAGCGACTGATCTCGGATCTCCTCACGTACACCCGGATCTCCAAGACCAAGGTGGAGCTGGTGCCGGTCAATCTGGACGCGCTGGTCGGCGACATCGTGCGGGAGCATCCGGAATTCCAGCCGCCGCGCGCCACCGTGCGGCTCCAGAGTCCGCTCGCCACCGTCCTGGGCAACGAGGCGTACCTCACCCAATGCATCACCAATCTGGTGGGCAACGCGGTGAAGTTCGTGCCGGAGGGCCGCACCCCCGAGGTGCGCATCTGGACCGAACGTCGCACCGGTTGGATCCGCCTGTTCGTCGCTGACAACGGCATCGGCATCGCGCCCGACCGCGTCGCCCGCGCCTTCGAAATGTTCGAGCGGCTGCACACGACGGGTTCCTACGAGGGCACCGGCGTCGGTCTGGCCATCGTCCGCCGCGCCGTCCAACGGATGAACGGCCACGTCGGCCTGGAATCCAAAGTCGGCGAAGGCACGACCTTCTGGATCGATCTGCAGGCGGTGTAGGCCAGAGGGCCGGAGGGCCGGAGGGCCAGAGGGCCGGAAGGCCAGAGGGCCGGAAGATCAGAAAGCCAGGGCCATCTGGCCTCTGGTCCTCCGACCCTCTGGCCCTCTGGTCCTCGGGTCCTCCGGTTTCTGGCCCTCTGGCCCTCCGGTCCTCTGGCCCTCCGGCCCTCCGGCCTTGGGCCCCCCGACCTTGGGCCTTCCGGCCTTGCCCCCGGCCTGACCGCCTGTTTGCCTGACCGACTTCCATGAAACTCTGGTCGCAGTTCTTCATTCCGACGCTGAAAGAGAGTCCGTCCGACGCGGAGATCGCGTCCCACAAGCTGCTGGTTCGCGCCGGTTTGGTCCGAAAGCTGAGCGGCGGCCTTTACACGTTCATGCCGCTGGGGCTCCGCGTGATGCAGAAGATCTCCCAGATCTGCCGCGAGGAGTTGGACCGGGCGGGAGGGATTGAACTCTGGATGCCGCACGTGCATCCGGTCGAATTGTGGCAGCAGGGGCCGCGCTGGTCGGCGGCGCGCGAGATCATGTTCCGGGCTGACAGCGCGGGCGAAAACAAGCGGCCGTCGCGCGATCCGGAGTTCGTGCTCGGGCCGACCCACGAGGAGGTGATCACGCCGCTGGTGAAGACCGAGATCACGAGCTACCGCGACCTGCCCAAGAATTTCTACCAGATTGCCACCAAGTTCCGGAACGAGATCCGTCCCCGCTACGGACTGATGCGCGCGCGCGAATTCGTGATGATGGATGCGTATTCGTTCGATGTGGACGACGAGCACGCGGTTCAGAGCTACCTTCGGATGAAGGGGGCCTACGAGGCGTTCTTCCGGCGGCTCGGGGTGCACGCCATCGCCGTTGAGGCGGACACGGGCGTCATGGGCGGAAGCTTTTCGCATGAATTCATGGTGCCGGCGGAAGTCGGTGACGATGATGTCATCTACAACGAGGCCAGCGGTTACGCCGCGAACCGTGAAAAAGCCACGAGCGCCCTGGTGCCGGCGGACCTGGCCGATGCCGCCCCCGTTGGCGCGATCGAGGAATTTGCCACCCCGGGCGTCGTGACCATCGCGGCGCTGGAGGCGGCGCCGTACTCGGTTCCCGGCGACCGGCAGTTCAAGACGCTGGTGTTCATCGGCGACGGCAAGCCCTTCCTGGTCATCCTGCGAGGCAGCGACGACCTGGAGGAGGCCAAGCTCGGCGCCCTGGGCTTCACGCTCTTCCGTCCGGCGACGCCCGAGGAGATCGAGCCGGTGCTCGGCGCCAAGCCGGGCAGCCTCGGCGCCGTGCAGGGTACGATCCGCAACCCGGCGGCCCTCGCGGGCGTTTTCGCCGACCACGCCATTCGCCTGATCGGCAACGGCACGACCGGCGCGAACAAGGACGGTTTCCACCTGCGCAACGTGAACGTGACCCGCGACCTCGCGATCACGCGCTTCGGCGACTTCCGCCGCGTGCGTCCGGGCGAACCGGACGTGAAGTCCGGCCAGCCGCTCCAGTCCCGACGCGGCATCGAGGTCGGGCACATCTTCAAGCTGGGCACAAAGTACTCGGAGAAGTTCGGCGCCGTCTACACCGACGACAAGAAACAGAGCCATCCCATGGTCATGGGCTGCTATGGGATCGGCATCAGCCGGACCCTCCAGGCCGTCATCGAACAGAGCCACGACGCCGACGGCATCGTCTGGCCCTGGAATGTCGCGCCTTTCCAAGTCCTCATCTGCGTCCTCGATCCGCAGCTGCCGGAGGCGATGGACCTCGCCCGCCGGCTCGCCGCCGCGGCCGAGCAGGCGGGGGCCGACGTGCTGGTGGACGACCGTGCGGAGCGTCCGGGCGTGAAGTTCAAGGATGCCGACCTGATCGGCATTCCCTTGCGCCTCACCATCGGGGGCAAAGGCCTCAAGGAAGGCATCATCGAACTCAAGCCCCGCGCGCAGAAGGACGTCGCGCGCATTCCGGTCGCGGACGCCGAGGCCCAACTCGCCGCCGCCATCGCCGTGGCCGCGGCCCGATAGTCGCCTCCGGCGTGTGGTAGGGTGGGGTGTCGGCACCCCGCCGCCGCGCGCCAATTTTGCCAACCCCGCTCCCGAGTTGCACGGCGCCCTCCCGCCCATATCGTTCGCGCGAACCCGAATGTCCAGCAGCCCGCATACTCTCCCCGCGACGGAAGCGCGGACCGAACTGGCCCTCGAAGGCGTGTGGCGCGTGGTCGTGTTGAACGACCCCGTCAATCTCATGTCCTACGTCGTCCTCGTCTTCAAAAAGGTCTTCGGCTTCGACGAACAGACGGCCCGGCAGAAGATGCTGGAGGTGCACGAACAGGGCCGCTCGATCGTTTGGAGCGGCCTGCGCGAGAAAGCCGAGGCTTACGTGTACACGCTGCAGCAGTGGCACCTCACCGCCGTCCTGGAGCCCGATGAAACGCATTGAAGTCAAACTCGCGCTGCCGGTGGTGGCCCCCCTGCTCGACGTCATCCGTGAACTGGCGGAGGGGCTGCGGACAGACCTGGTGGCGCCGCTGTCGCTGCCGGACCTCGACGACGACATGCGCGACGCCTGGCGCGGGGAGCTGCTGACCAGCCAGGGTTCGGAGGTGCAGGCGCTGCTGGCCCTGTTCAACGACGAGTTTTTCAGCGAGGGCGTCGTGGCCTTTGACGAGCAGAACGCCGAGATCATCGTGCGGGCGTGTGCCGCGGTCCGGCTGCGCCTCCGTGAACGTTACCTGCTGCAGTTGGACGACGAATTGCTGGAGAGCGGCGACGTCGACGTCATGACCTTCGCCGACCCATTGCGAAAGGCCTTCATGTGCTACCTTTTCCTGGCGACGATCCAGGAACTCATCATCCAGCACCTCGACGACAGCATCCTGGACGGGTGAGGTCTCCTCGCGCCAGACCGGTTTATTTGTCGGGGCTTTGGAGGTCAGCCGTCGACTCGCTGGCGCTCCTCGCTACACGAAGGCGCCTGGGCGTAGCGAAGAGCGCCAGCGATTCGAAATCCGAGGAGGGACGTGGCGAAAACGCGGGCTCCGCCGATCGACTCGCTGGCGCTCCTCGCTACGTTCGGATAGCCGCGGACTCGGTCGATGTTCGATGTTGGACCTGGATTCCGAAGTAGCCACAGAGAGCACAGAGCTCCGACACAGAGGACACGGAGGCTCGGTCCTT
>JAEWKR010000002.1 GCA_023457715.1 Verrucomicrobiota bacterium | reverse complement strand
CTCCAGGCACATCAACCGCATCAGCCGACGGACCCGCTTGCGGTTTATCTGGTAGCCCTGCCGCCGGAGCCATCGAGTCATGTGCCGGGAACCGAACTCGGGGTGCGCCAAGTACACCTGGTCGATCGTGCACATCAGCGCCAGGTCATCGGCCGGCGTCGGCTTCGGCTGGTGATAGTACGTCGAGCGCGGCAGCCCAAGCAACTGGCACTGCCGCGCCGTCGAGATCCGTGGATGCTCCGGCTCGATCATCTTCCGGCGCTCACCCGTTGAGCTGCGCAGATTTTTTTTTAAGCCAGTCGAGTTCAACCTCGAGCTGGCCAATCTTCTGGTACAACCGCGCCTCGCGCTGTTCCGCCTCCGCCACGCTCGGCGGGGCCTTGCTGGCGAAGACCTCGGGCAGGCGCTCCAACAGCTCCTTCTTCCACTGACTCACCTGCACCGGATGAATCTGGTACTTCGCCGCGATGGCGTGCACCGGCTCGATCCCCTTCAAGGCCTCGAGCGCGACGCGCGATTTCAACTCTGAACTGTGCTGACGTCTCTTCTTTGACATGCTGATCGTTCTCCTGAGTTTGGGTTAACGATCCGCGTTGTCCAATTTTTGGGGACCTCCTCATTTCAGATTTCAGATTTCAAATTTCAGAACGGACCCCGAGGCCGGCTTCGCCGGCATTTCAGATTTCAGATTTCAAATTTCAGAGCGGACCCCGAGGCCGGCTGCGCGGCGGGTAGATTTCAGATTTATAATCCGGACCTACGATCGACGGAACGCCGTGCGGAATGGGTAGCGCTTTTAGAGCCAGGCATCTGAAATCTGAAATTTGAAATCTGAAATGCCGCAGCCGGACGGGGTCAGGCCGATAGGTGCTATAAAAGACCGGCAACGACAAAGGAACTAGGAGAGAAGAGAGGGGATGCCACGGTTTCGCTGGATCGTGCATGCGTCGGCGCCTACGTGCATGGAAAGTAGCACATATCGGCCTGACCCTGTCCGGATGCGCGCATGAGCCTCACGCGAAGGTCGCAAAGGTCGCAAAGAGGGTGCCACCCAGAAGCCTCACGCAGAGTCGGGAGTCCGCAGAGGTTAGAGAAAAAAAGACTTCGGCCTGCTTCGTGCCTTGGCGAACTTGGCGACCTTTGCGTGAGGCTCCTCCGCGGCCTCGGCGTGAGGCTAGGGCGGAGGCGGCTGAAGAGCGCAGCCGGAAGGGTCAGGCCGATATGTGCTGGAAAAGACTGGCAACGACAAAGGAAATAGGATATAAGAGGTGATGGCTAGGCGGATGCGAATCCAATTTCCGGGGGCGATCTATCACGTGATCAACCGTGGGAACTATCGACGGGACCTCTTTGAGACGGCTGGAGCGGCGAAAGCCTTTGAGGCAACGCTGGAAGAGGGGGCGCCACGGTTTCGCTGGATCGTCCATGCGTATTCTCTCATGCGAAATCATTTCCATCTGGCTGTGGAAACGCCTGAGCCGAATCTGGTCGAAGGAATGCATTGGTTGCAGAGCACATATGCGACGCGGTATAACCGTTTCAGGTCCGAGCGGGGGCATTTGTTCCAGGGCCGTTTCCAGTCGCCCTTGATCGAATCAGGAGAGTCTTTGGTGCGGGTGGTCGACTATATCCACCTGAATCCGGTGGAGGCGGGAATCGTGAGCGCTGCGGATGCAGCGAAGTTTCGGTGGAGCAGTCTCGGCCGGTTTGTCCGAGGGTCGGCCGGCGCTTGCCTGACGCCGGACCGATGGCTGGGAGCGCTCGGATTAAGCAACGGCGCTGCGGGTTGGCGAACTTACCTCGCTCGGTTGGAGCAGCTGGCCGAGGAAGGCTGGCACTCTCAGGTGGAAAAAGAGCTCTGCACCGGCTGGGCCATCGGTACCGTCGCCTGGCGACGCGCCTTGGCGGAAGAGTTCGCGCTGTACAAACTAGACCCAGGCGTGTCGGCTGATGAGGCACGTGATTTCAAGCGAGCCCGGCACCAGACCTGTCTCGATCGAGCCCTCCAGGAGGTGGGACATACGCTCGAACACGCGCGGGATGCTCAACGGGGAGTTCTGTGGAAACGAGACATTGCTCGACGATTGCGGCAAGAATGCGCTGCGCCCTACCGCTGGATCGCCGATGTCCTCCACATGGGGTCCGCCAACTCCGTCCGCGCCTACGTGCATGGAAAGTAGCACATATCGGCCTGACCCCGTACGGATGCGCCCCCGCATGACGAGCGTGGCCGCCTCGAGTACAAGGACACGTCCGATGGCCGGTTGGATTACGGCTACCACGCCAACAATCTGCTAAAAGACGTGGTGTCATCGAATTCCGGTGGTGTGAACGTGGGCTACCGCTACGACGCATTGAACCGGCTGGCGTATGTGGATGACGCGAGCACGGGCACGACGTTGACACACGCGTACACCTACAATCCGAACGGCAGTCTGGAGACGCTCCGGCAGGCCAACGGCGTGGTGCACACGTACGGCTATGATGCGCTGAACCGCTTGCGTACGCTCAACGTGACGCACGGGGCGACGAGCCTGCACGCGTACGAGTACAAACTCCGTGCGTCGGGCCACCGCCGCCAGGTGCTCGAAGGCACGCGCACGACAACGTACACCTACGACGAGCTGTACCGCCTCACGCGGGAAGCGATCGCCGGCGACACCCACGGCAACAACGGTGAAATCGGCTACGACCTGGACAAAGTCGGCAACCGCAAGGCGCGGAGCTCTCAGTTGTCCGCGGTCAGCGCCCAGCCGAACCTCACCTACAACGCCCGCGACTGGCTGAACAGCGACACCTACGACGCGAACGGAAATACCGTCATCGGCGGTCTCTCGTCCCTGGTCTCTGGTCTCTCGTCTCTGTCCGGCACGGACGTGTATGACTTCGAAAATCGCTTGATCGTCCGCACCCGTGCGGACGGCTCGACGATCAACCTCAGCTACAACGCCGACGGTATCCGGACGAAGAAGAGCCTCCTGGACAGCACGAGAGCCTCGGTCTCGGTGACGTCCTGGCTCATCGACACCAACAACCTCACCGGCTACGCGCAGGTACTCGAGGAGCGGATCAGCAGCGTACAGCCTACCGCTTACAGCCTGGCGCGCACCTACACCTACGGCACCCAGCTGCTGAGCTGTTCGGAAACCCGAAACACGGCACCCGAAACCCGAAACTTCCATTGCTTCGCAATGGATGGCCACGGCAACGTCCGCGAACTCACCGACACCACCGGCACCGTCACCGACCGCTACGACTACGACGCCTTCGGCAACCTGATCCACCGCTCAGGGAGCACAACCAACGCCTACCTTTACGCTGGGGAGCAGTATGACGAGGACCTGGGCCTCTACTACAACCGGGCGCGCTATCTGAACACGGACAGTGGCCGCTTCTGGTCGATGGATGGGTTCGAAGGCGGACCGAGCGATCCGATATCGCTGCACAAATACCTCTATGCGAATGCCGACCCGGTCATGTTCAGCGACCCGTCGGGGAACTTCTCGCTCGCTGAGCTGAAAGCCACCGTGACCAATATCGGGCTGATGGCGCGTCTGGCTATCCCGAGAATCATGACGGCTGCCACTACAATTACGACGGCCGGGATCGCCATGCTGAGAATGGGCTTCGAGCGACTGATGAATGTCGTCCAGTTTGCGTCTCAACGAATGGCGACCGCTCTTAGCCAAGGCAGAGTGCTGCTGCGATCTGCTTCTGGTGGTTGGCGCCTGCGAGTCCTCAAACTTCGCAGTGGAGGAACCGGGCGACCATCATACGAGATTCTAAATTGGAAAAACGTGGCGCGGTTTGAGGCCCATCCGATCAACCGCAATTGGCCGAGCTGGGCTTTTTATCCCCATGGGCACATCGACTTCTTGGGAACCAAAATTAGTCACGTTCACCTGCCGGTCATAGAACTCAGCGCAGCCGTTACCTACTTCGCTTATCGACTTATGAGCGATGATGAAAAGGACATCGATGACACTGTTGAGCCCATGCCGGAATGAATGCCCTCATGAATAGTGATTCTTTTGTGAGCTACGTTCGAAACGAGAAAAGAGCCATGCGCACGCAACGTGGAGTGTATGTCCGCTTTGATGATCCGTCTTCTGATCAACTGGTGCAACTCGTCGCAATGGCACTTGAGCGTTCCCCAGATGTTCTTTTGAGCGGGCCGGAAGACCCGGATGGAGGAACTGTTGAGCCATTGTGTGAAAATGTGGCGCCTTTCGTCTGGAGACTCAACGCCCGCTCCGGCGATGCAGCCACAATAGCGAAATGGCTCTACATGGGAAACTGGTGTCTGTTTATCGGCGCGGATGCCGGCAAAACGCATCTTCCGTTCGGGTTCCAGCAAATGGAGAAGGTCTTGGATGCGTTGTTTGAATCTGTTGGTGCGGTTGGTGGGATCGTCGCGTTTCACGATAACACGACCGTTTGGGCATACGTTGCGGACGGTGACAGGGCGCTTGGTATGCGCGGTGCATGATCCGAGCGGCACAGCTCGCGCCACTCCGCCGAGCCTACGAGCTGTCACGATCTCTGCTGTCCTCCTTCGCTACGCTACGTGCGGTAATCCAGCGACCCCGCCGGCGGCGGCCCTGTGCGCGAAGTATCGCGCACGAGGCGGCGCTCCTGTAACACCCGCGCCGGCAGCCGAGCGCTGCGCGCTCGCGCGGCCCGCCGTAGATCAGCCCGGCGGGGACCAATCCGAAGGGGTCAGACTTTGCACCTTGCACTCCGGGAATCGGCGCACGTGGGTCTGTGGTGTTAGCGTCTGGCGAAAGCGGCAACCAATAGCGGCGGGCGTGCCGGCGCTATTTGAAGTCTAGGTTCCAGAAAAAGCTTCTCGAAGCAGGGGCCGGATTACCGGCTTGCGTCTTACCCTCAGAACGCGGCAACAAAAAGGTCCCACCCCTCCATCTGCTGTCCCTCGCCAACCAGAGTTTCTCCGCACCATTCAAGGCAGCCGAGTTTATCTCGAAGCGGGTGAGCCGCGCGACCTGTCTGGCTCTGTCGTTCGCGTTTCTGTTTGGCATCGCAGCTTTCGGCAAGATTGAACTCCCGCGCTTCGATGTCGGTTACACCTACGACGGAGCGCGTGAGCGCGGAGATGGCGTCGCGGCGCTCGCGGCGCAGCCGGAAGGGGTCAGGGCGCTAGGTGTTAAATAATTTCGATTGCCACCCGTTTGATCGCGGATTCTCCCGCTCGAGCCACCGTCGTCAGTGATCCAAAATTTAACACCTAGCGCCCTGAGCCCAATGGCGCTACCCTGCGGTCGGGGTCGGGGTATCGACTCGCTGGCGCTCCTCGCTACGTCTGAATGGCGGAGCAGGGGTTCGAGTCGCAAGGGTACCGGCTGAAGCCGGCGGTACGGACGGAGCGTGGCCAGGCATCGGCCGTAGCGCGACTTTAGTCGGTACCGTGCTGGCGCGTCTTCCGCTGCGTTCGGATCCTGCGGTCGGGGTCGGCGGTCGGGGCATCGACTCGCTGGCGCTCCTCGCTACGTCGGAATGGCGGAGCAGGGGTTCGAGTCGCAAGGGTACCGGCTGAAGCCGGCGCTACGGACGGAGCGTGGGGCGCAGCCGGAAGGGGTCAGGGCGCAATGGCGCTAAGATAAGCCCAGAGTGAAGCTGTACGCATGGTCACTTGAGGGATCGAGAGGCGGAGACGCGGAAGCCGGGCCTGGCGGCGGTGAGGAATTGGTAGTTCTTGTGCCTGCGCTTCAGTGCCCGGGGTTCGGAGCG
>JAEWKR010000001.1 GCA_023457715.1 Verrucomicrobiota bacterium | reverse complement strand
GAGCCGGAGGCGGGCGCTGCGACTGTCTTGGGCGTCACGCGATGAACAGGTTTGTCCAAGGACCGAGCCTCCGTGTCCTCCTTGTCCGCCGTAGGCTCGGCGAAGGTGGATGTGTCGGAGCTCTGTGCTCTCTGTGGCTACTTCGGAATCCAGGTCCAACATCCAACCTCCAACATCCAACATCCACCGCCTACTTTCAACGCTCCGGATTTGGGCGTTGGATGTTGAGCGTTGGGCGTTGAGTCTGGCCTTCGCCCTCACTCCACGGTCACCGACTTCGCCAGGTTGCGGGGCTTGTCGACGTCACAGCCGCGCTCGACCGCGATGTAGTAGCTCAGCAGCTGCACCGGGATGGACGCGACGATCGGGAGGACGGCTTCGTGACACTCGGGGATGGTGATGACGTCGTCCGCGATGCCCTCCGGCAACTCGGCGCCTTCGGTGATGACCGCGATCACCGGACCCTTGCGGGCTTTGATTTCCTGCATCGAGGAGACGACCTTCTGGAACATTTCGCCCGAGGTCGCGAAAATGACGCTGGGGCACTTCTCGCTGATGAGCGCGATCGGGCCGTGCTTCATTTCGGCGGCCGGGTAGCCCTCGGCGTGGATGTACGAGATTTCCTTCAACTTCAGGGCGCCCTCAAGCGCGATGGGGAAGAGGGACAGCCGGCCCAGGAAAAGCATGTCATGGTACTGGGCGTAGCGCTTGGCGATCTCGCGGATGTGCGGAGCCTGGGTGAGGGCCTTCCGGACCAGATCGGGCACGCTTTTCAGGGCGCTCACGTAGCGCACCCCGTCGCTGAAGCTCATGTCGCGCATGCGCCCCAGGTAAAGGGCGACCATCGCGCCCAGGAGCAGCTGCGACGTGAACGCCTTGGTCGAGGCGACGCCGATTTCGGGGCCGACGTGCTGGTAGATGCCGCCGTCGGCTTCACGGGCGATGGTCGAGCCAACGACATTGTTGATCGCGAGCGCCCGGTAGCCTTTGCGTTTAGCCTCCCGCAGGGCGGCCAGCGTATCGATTGTTTCGCCTGACTGGCTGACGACGAAGAAGAGGGTGTTGCTGTCGAGCGGCGTGTTGCGATACCGGAACTCCGAGGCGTAGTCGACCTCGACCGGGATGCGGGCGAAGCGCTCGATCATCTGCTCGGCGACCAGACACGCATGCCAGGCGGTCCCGCAGGCGCAGAAAACAAAACGATCCACCTGGCGGAATTCCGCGGCGCTGATGTTCAGGCCGCCAAACTGGGCCGTGCTGCCGTCTTCCGAAAAGCGGCCGCGCATGGTGTTTTCGAGCGCGACGGGCTGCTCGAAAATCTCCTTCTCCATGAAGTGCGCGTAGTCGCCGATTTCAGCATCGGCGATCGACCACGTGATCCGATCGACCACCGGGGCCACGTCGATCTGGTCCATCGTCGTGATGGAGAACGAGACCGGCGTGACGTGCACCAGCTCGCCGTCCTTCAGGTAAACCACATTCTGGGTCCGGCTGACGAGGGCGGAGGCGTCGGAGGCGATGATGTACTCGCCATCGCCGACCCCCAGGATCAGGGGAGAGGCCTTGCGGGCGGCCACCATCTCGCCGGGATTGTCGACGCACAGCACGGCGATGCCATAGGTGCCCTCGACGTGACGGAGCGCCTTGCGCACCGCATCGACGATCCGGCTGCCACCGTTCTCCGCCGCCGGTTCCTTGGCGTAATGATAAGCCACCAGATTGCACAACACCTCGGTGTCGGTCTGGGAACGGAACGTGTAGCCCTTTCCCGTCAGGAACGTCTTGATCTGGGAGTAGTTCTCGATGACGCCGTTGTGAATCAGGGCGATCTTCTCGTCGCTGCTGACGTGCGGGTGCGCGTTCGCGTCCGTCACGCCGCCGTGCGTCGCCCACCGGGTGTGGCCGATGCCCGTCGTTCCCGTAAACCGATGCTTGGCAGCCTCCTTGACCAGGTTCTCGACCCGACCTACCTTCTTGGCGACATCCAGGCGGTCGGACTGGAGCACGCAGATTCCCGCGGAATCGTAGCCGCGATACTCGAGTCGCTTCAGACCCTCGAGCAGGATTGAAACCGCTTTCTGCTTACCGACGTAACCAACAATGCCGCACATATTTTTCCGGAAAGGTTATTGAGATTGTGGAGGCGAAGAGTAGCGGTACGCGGAAAGAACCATCAAGGCACAAACACATCGGGAAAATATCTTATGACCACTCAGAAACGAGTACTGGCCGTGATCATGGGCGGCGGACGGGGCACGCGCCTTCATCCGCTCACCTCGGAACGCTGCAAGCCTGCGGTGCCCCTGGCCGGCAAGTACCGATTGGTGGATATCCCGATCAGCAACTGTCTCAACTCCGACATCAATCGCATCTTCCTGCTGACGCAGTTCCAGACCGCCTCCCTGCACCGCCATGTGCAGAGCACCTACCATTTTGACCCGTTCGGCGGTGGCTTCGTGGATATCCTCGCTGCGGAGCAGACGGAAAAACAATCAGACTGGTACCAGGGCACCGCGGATGCGGTGCGCCGCAATCTGATCCATTTCCGAGCCTTCCCGCACGATCTGGTGCTGATCCTCTCCGGCGACCAGCTGTACCGGATGGATTTCCGGAAGATCATCGACCAGCACGTGCAGACGGGGGCGGATGTCACGATCGCGGCGGTGCCGTTCCCGGTGTCGAAGGTGGAAGGTCTTGGACTCATCGAGGCCAACGACGATCTCTCGATCAAACGGTTCGTGGAGAAGCCGAAGGATCCGGCGATCATCAACAGCCTCACGATCAGCGCCGCGATCGAAAAGACCCTGACCACGCCCTCCGACGAGAAGCGGTGTCTGGCCAACATGGGCATCTATGTGTTCAACCGCGCGGTCCTCGCCGAGGCGCTGGACAACACGATGACCGACTTCGGCCGCGAGGTCATTCCAAGCCTCCTCGGCAGGAAGCGGTTGTTCACCCACGCCTACGAGGGATACTGGGAGGATATCGGCACCGTGCGGGCATTCTTCGAGGCAAACCTCGCGCTGGCCCAGCCCCTGCCTCCCTTCAACTTCTTCGAGCAGCAGGCGCCGATTTACACCCACGCGCGATACCTGCCCGCTTCGAAGCTTAACCAATGTGCGATCGACCACGTCGTGATCGGCGAGGGCTCGATCCTGACGAACTCCTCCCTGAAGCACTGTGTGCTCGGGATCCGCTGCTTCATCGACGAGGGCACCGTCCTGGAGGATACGATCGTGATGGGTTCGGACATCTTCGAGACCCCGGAGCAGCTCGCCGAAAATATCACGAAGCGCAAGCCGCGGCTCGGTGTCGGAAAGAACTGTCGGATCGAGGGCGCAATCATCGACAAGAACACCCGGATCGGCGACGGCTGCGTCCTCTCGCCAAAAGGCAAGGCGGACGGCGTTTACTGCGAAGGGTCCGTGATCATCCGCGACGGGGTTCTGGTCGTGCCAAAAAACGCGATCGTTCCGCCCGGCACGCGGATCTGAAGTGGAAGCGGTCAGCTTTCAGCGATCAGCCAGGGGAAATTGCCGCAAGAAAGCGCAGAAGACGCAAAAAGCAGGGCCCCGTTTTGCGTCTCTTTGCGGCACCGAGAGCTGACCGCGGTTAGCTGAGAGCCGACAGCTGAACGCTGAGAGCTATTTGCCTGCCGCTTTTCCCGTCTTGCGGCTTGAGGCAACGATCAGCGCCGCGCCGGCGAGGATGAGGAAGATGGAGTAGAACGTTCCCTTGCTGAGGCCCATGACGATGCCGTCGGGTTCGCGGAAGACTTCCCCGATGGAGCGCACGATGGCGTACGCGATGAGGAACTCGCCGCTCAGGCGCCCTGGGCTGCGCCGGGTCACATCCGTCCGCCAGAAGCGCCACTGCACGAGCAGGAGGAGCAGGAGCCCTTCCAGGGCGGCTTCATACAATTGCGACGGATGGCGCGGCTGGATCAAATGAAGGGGTTTTCCGGGCGCCGCTGAATTCGGGAAAATGACGGCATATTTGAAGTCTGTGATCTTCCCCCAGAGCTCCCCGTTGATGAAATTGGCGATCCGGCCGAAAAAAAGCCCAAGGGGCGCCGTGGAAACGACCAGGTCCGAGAGGTGACGAAACGGGATCTTTTCCTTCCGGGCAAACCAGGCGAGGGCGAGCGTCACTCCAATCATCCCACCGTGACTGGCCATGCCGCCCTCCCAAACGCGGAGGATCTCGACGGGGTCGGACACGAAGACCTCCGGCTGGTAAAGGATGAAGTAACCCAGCCGGCCGCCGAGCAGCACCCCGAAAACCACCGCCACCATGAAGTCCGCGATCCGCTCCGCCGGGAGTTTGGATCGTTCCGCCCGCGCGTACCGCACCAGCAGCCACCACGCGGAGACAAAACCGAGGAGGTACGCCAGACCGTAATAGCGGATGCCGAAATTGCCCCAATGCGGTCCCAGGAAAGGGCTCAACTCATGGACCCAGTATCCATTGACGAAGGTGGCGAATAGACTCATGGGGGCGGGAAGTTTCGCTCGGGGTGTCGCAGGAGCAAGCTTGCTTGCGCGGTGGGAATTGGGGCGCGGGTGAGCCGTTTCGCGCGCGGTGCGGACTTCTGGACGAGCTGGGAGCCTGACCGCGCGCGAAACAAAACCTTGCCGGGACAGGTCGCCCGGCGGAAAGCTGAAGCATGAGCGAACTGAAACGCACCCCTTTGCGCGATTTTCATGCGTCACACGGCGCGCGGTTGGTCGATTTCGCCGGGTGGGAAATGCCCGTGCAGTATCGCAGCATTCTGGAGGAGCACAAGGCGGTGCGCCGCGCCGCGGGGCTCTTCGATGTCAGCCACATGGGCGAGGTGGACGTGAAAGGTCCGGATGCCGCCCGGTTTCTGGACCATGTGCTGACGAACCACGTGGCAAAAATGCAACCGGGCCGCGTGGTTTACTCGCCGATGTGCTATCCGAACGGCGGCGTGGTGGACGATCTGCTCGTGTACATGCGCGCCCCGGAAGACTTCATGCTTTGTGTGAACGCGAGCGGCATCGACCGTGACCTGGCGTGGCTGCGAGAGCAGGCGGCGGGTTACCAAGTCTCCGTCGCTGACCGGAGTGACGATTACGCCCTGCTCGCGATCCAGGGACCCAAGGCGGCGGAGATCGTGCAATCACTCACCGGCGCCAAACTCGGCCTGGTCAAATACTATCATTTCACGGAAGCCACGGTGGCGGGAATCCACTGTGTGGTCAGTCGCACGGGTTACACCGGCGAGGACGGCTTCGAGTTGTACCATGCCCCCGGCGACGCCGTGGCGTTGGCGAACGCGCTCCTCGAAGCGGGCGGGCCGCGCGGGCTGGAACTCGCCGGGCTCGGTGCGCGCGACAGTCTCCGCCTCGAGGCCGGTTATCCGCTTTATGGCCACGAAATGAGTCCGGAGATTTCGCCGCTCGCCGCAGGACTCGGGTGGACCGTGAAGTTCGAGAAGCCGGACTTCATCGGTCGCCCCGCGCTGGAGGCCGAGAAGCACGGGCACGAGAAGAAGGTCGTGTTCTTCAAGACGGGTGACCGCAGGATCGTGCGGGCCGACACTCCGGTCCTTGCTCCCGACGGCACCGTCATCGGCAAGGTTCTTTCCGGAACGTTGTCGCCGCTCCTGAACGAAGCCATCGGTTCCGCGCTGGTGCCGGCCGACGCCGTGTCGCGCGGCGCGCTTGAGGTGGACATCCGCGGCGCGAAGATGCCGCTGCACCTCGTCAAGCCGCCGTTCGTGCCCCTGAAGCAGGGGTGAGGGGAGGATGGGATGCAGGATCCGAGATGCAGGATCCGTGATACAGGTCCCATGATGCAGGATGCAGGATGCATGATCCAGGATGCAGGATGCCGGATGCCGGATCTAAGCCTGTAACTTGCATCCTGAACCTGCATCTTGTGCCCTGCATCTTGCATCGTGGATCGCCTCTCTCCCTGCTTGCGCGGGGCGCGCTAAACTGCCGGACTTTCTCCAACCGACCTAATCATGAGCAACATCCCCGCCGAACTGCGCTACGCGAAATCGCACGAATGGGTGCGCCCGGAGGCGGACGGTACCGTCACGATCGGCATCACCGATTACGCCCAGAATTCCCTCGGGGACATCACCTACGTCCAGATGCCCAAGGTGGGCGCGACATTGAACGCCGGGGAGACCTTCGGCGTCGTGGAGTCAGTCAAGGCCGCGAGCGACCTCTACGCGCCGATCGGCGGCGCCGTGGTTGCCGTGAACAGCGCTTTGGACGCCTCGCCGGAAACGGTGAACAAGGCTCCCTACGCCGAGGGGTGGATGCTCAAGCTGAAGCCGGCCGACGCTAACGCGGTGAACGCGCTCCTTGACGCCGCAGCATACGCGAAGATCGCAAGCTGAGGTGCGAAAGCGGTAGGCTGTAGGCTGTAGGCTGTAGGCGGTAGGCTGTAGGCTTTAGGCTGTAGGCGGTAGGCTGTAGGCTTTAGGCTTTCCAACCAGAGCCGCAAGAAGGCGCAGAAGGCGCAAAAAAAGACCCGAGCGATGGGGATCCTTTTTGCGCCTCTTGTGCTTTTTTGCGGCAATTATCCGGCGGCTGTTCTGAGCCTAAAGCTTAAAGCCTAAAACGGAACGATTCAGTTAACCACGAATGGACACGAATCGACACGAATGAAGACCTGGGAAAATCATCACTTCCGCGCAGGCACAAAACAGTAAGCGGGACTACGGACGGGCTGCATTCGAGTTTCCTCTCCTATTCGTGTTCATTCGTGTCCATTCGTGGTTAACCCGTCTGCATAGTTCCGGTTTAGGTTTTCCAACCAGAGCCGCAAGAAGGCGCAAAAAAGACCCGAGCGATGGGGATCCTTTTTTTGCAGTGCTATCCCTGCATTTCGTGTTTTTTGAGCACGATTCCCCTATGCCGCGAGGCGTTCGAGTTGAGCGGTGGACGCGTTAGCCGCGGCGAGCAAAGCGGTGATCGCGACGCGAGCCTTCG